>DATJPW010000381.1:0-33662 GCA_035506215.1 Desulfomonilaceae bacterium | reverse complement strand
ACCGAGGTTCGAATCCTCGTCCCCCAGCCAATAACCACCTGAAATCATTCAAGCTGACCCCCCAAAAATCCGTCAGTAAATCGTCAGTAAATTCTTATTCCACCCTTCACCTGAGCCGTCCGCGATGTATACCAAAATGTCGTCCTGGAGAAAGTCTAATGGAATTCTGGATTGGCCTTTCGATAGGAATGCACCTAAGGGGTTTGGTTCCGAAGCACTTAGAGCGCTTCATAGAAGCCCGAGGGCTGTTGTCCCCTGAGGCGTGTGAGACAATCAACTGCATCGAACAAGTCGAAGATGAGGTGCTTGAAGCCATGGATGAAGCGGTGGAATAAAGCCTTTGCGTAGCCGGACTTATTAATCCCCTCCCCCGCCTCCATATCAAGGAACCGGCCTTAGCATCAGCCCGATTCTTCAGGGCATAGTTTCGCTGTTTTTACCCGAACTACAAACCTGAGTTTATCAACGCGGAAAGCCCCAGCGGAAGGGGTTACTGGCAGCCTACTTTCCGCCAGGGCCCTTTGCCAACACCTAATTAAAGGAGGTATCAGCGATGGCAGAGTAGGAGTCAGGAGTCGGGTCCAAATTCATTTGCGTCCTCGTGCGCGGACGTAAGAATTTTCCCTTTCAATTGAGGGCAGAATCGTGCTACAGATATTCACGTAGTGAATAGTCACGGATTGAGCAAGATCGGACCAGTAAGTCCCGCATCGGAGAGAATTGTCAGGTCCTCACGAGTTCGGTGGGAAGGCCGGTATACCAAGTGAGGATAGGTGATTGGAGTCCCCTGACTGAACGAGATCGTCACACTAGTCTTTTCCCGGATAGGAGTGTGGCCCATTCTCAGTAGAAGGTATGGTGTAAAATTGAATACGGAACTACTCTCAGGAAGTGAGATCCATCGTTGGGAACGCAATGACATCAGGTTCAAAAGAGTCCCCGCCCTCGACAAGTGCTTTGCCATTCTGGACCTTATTATCGGGTCAAGGCAGCCTCTTGGTATAAGCGAGATCTCGAGAAGGCTTCACTTCAGCAAGAGCACGATTTTTAATATTGTTCGCACGCTAGCCGACCTTGAGGTGCTTGAACGCAGACCTGACAGCAAATTGGCAGTCGGGACGCGCCTCTACGTTTTGGCAAAAGCCGCGGGCAATAAAACAGAATTAGTGCGTACCATCCATCCCTACCTGAAGGCAATCTCTCGCGAGTCACTGCTTTCCTCCTTTCTTGTCATACGCTGGGGCATGCACGCTATGATCATCGACAAAGTGGAAGCCAGCGCGGACATAAAAGTGTCTTACGAAATGGGGCTTCGGCTGCCGCTCCTGGTAGGGGCCGCAGGCAAAGCTCTTCTAAGTCAGCTTTCCGATGCGGAACTCGACGACATTGTCTATGGAAGCGAACAACTGGGGGTTGCTTCAGATGCTTTCGAGGATAAGGCCGGCTTCATGAACGCCATTAGAGTTGTACGTGAGGAAGGCATTGTCGCTGACATGGAGGAACATGTTAAGGGTGTAATTTCGTTAGCAACACCCATTAACACCCACAGGGAAGATCTTCAAGCAGCTATTTTAACAGTCGGCTTGAAGCACCAGTGGCAGGATGGCCGCATGTTTTCGGTCTTGAAGCTGCTGAAAGAGACCGCGGCGGAACTTGAGTGCCGCTTCTCAATTTAGAGAAAAAGATGGCGGCAAGAGAACGGCACCTGATGGGATCTCCGGATCCGGAGGATGACATGGAGCTGAACGAAAAAGTCATGATCTTCATCGTCATGGCTTCAGAAATCTTCAAGAAGAAATCTTCAGCGATTCTGAGGCAGTACGGACTTACTTTTTCGTATTACAACGTTTTGAAACACCTGGTCGCATGCGGGCAGGGACAAGATACTATTGGAAACGTCAGTAAGAAAATGCTGGTAACGGCGGCAAACATGACAGGGGTCGCTAAACGAATGGAGAAGGCCGGTTTGATTGAAAAAAAGAATGATGCACAAGACGAGCGCCTCAGAATGCTCCAAATTACGCGGAGAGGACGGGAAACCCTTGGCGCAATCCGAGAAATCCAAGAACAACATGGCGGCGCATATCTGGAAATTTACTCGCTGAAAGAGAAAGAGGAGGTCCTGTCTGTTCTTAAGCACATCGTGCGACGAGGGAAGCAGTTGCCTAATTCAATTTCGCGAACAATGGCACTGAGATGGCAGCTTCATAACGATTGGAAGGAGGCGCATGTTCCATGGAAGTGAAATTGAAGATAGCTTCGGTAGACGACATAGACAAGAGGATTATTGTAGATGAGTATGGGGCCTTGTGGAGTTATTCAGGCCCTGGAGGAGCTGACGGTATCTTTCTGGCGACTACGAATGGATTACTGGGTGAGGCCATTCAGGGATTCTACCAAAATGGCACCTTATTTATTGTGAACTTGAGTGACGCAAGGAAATATTTCAGTTCAATGAACCCGGAGAATTGCCGATGCCAAGGGATGCTGCCATTTGATTAGCCTGAACGTGTGCAAACGTCTTATAGGATCTGAAGGCCCCTTTGAATTGCGAGTGGGAGCCACCATTTCTAAAGGGCGAGTAGCGGCCCCATACGGTGCATCTGGGGCCGGTAAAACGACTTTGCTGCGCATGTTGGCAGGGCGGGAACATCCGGATGAAGCTCTCGCCTCGTAGGCAGCCTCCTTCTAAACTTATAGATCGAGAGCGTCATAGAGCACAATCTTGAGTTCTCGGAAATTGAAACTCATTTCTTTTTCCAGATCTCTCGCCTCGTCGGGTCCATAGCATAATCCAAAAAAACGGCTGATACGTATGTAACTTGATTCGCAATAACAAATCAGCGAATGCTTCGGCATAATTCCTATAGGGAGTGCTCCGTTTTTGGCCGCCCATTGGAAGTGAGGGCCGTCTCCACCGCTGTCGCCCATTACGACCACTTTGTTGGGAGGCACGTTGTAGGTCCTAAGAACAGCGATGGTGCTCTTGGGCTTGTCTTCTATCTCCAGCACTTGGTAACGGTAACGGTCTTCGGACGTGCGGTCGGGAAAACGAATCAACGGATTGGCAGCCACAACCGTAACAGCAGGCATAAGCTGCTTTGCGAATACGCGCTGGAAGTAACCCTGCGTGCCCGTGGTGTTTATCATAAACAGTATGTCGTGTTCTAAACACCATTCGATCAGGTCGGCCACTCCGGTATAGGTTTGAAAAGACGCGTCGAGATAGGCATCCATGTGCTCCGAGGTAAAGGGCTCAGGGAGCAGTTCTTTGATGAGTCCCGTGGCATGTGTAAGTGAAATGAGATTTCCCGTATATTCCTTGAAAATGCGATTCAGTTTATCCCCAAGCTCAGGAAAGTTGAACGAGATAGGATCAAAGGGACCGTTTGGCGATAAGCACTCGCTCCAGTCCGAAGACACGACCGCTTTGTATCTTAAAGGATTCACGGCTACACTCCATTGTTCTACCCAATTGAAGTGGGACCGGCGGTCTGATCGGTGTCGGTACGAGAGTAGTTTCGGCGTGGCTATTCCCGTTCGACAACATCCCCCCGGTGACACATTCCCAAACAGCCGCTTCCCCTGCTTTCCACAATTTCAGTCCCGCCGGTCCAAGGGGCATAGGTAGTCAGGGGTGAATAGCCTGATCTTCTCTGAAAAAGCACCGGCCATGATGCTTCATAGAGTAGGTACTTATACCGTGACTATTCACACTGCGAATAGGGTCCTGCCAACTATACCCAAGCGGTGTGACCCTGTCAAGCAGATTCGTACGAAACGACCGTCTTGCAGTTAGGCCTGTCGTCAAGCGGGTTTGCGGCCGGACCGAAGCAATCTCACATGCAAGAAAGGCGAGATGGTCACGCAAAACATCATGCCGATGGCTGGATCTCAATCTTCGCAGGGACAGAAAAAAGCCTTCCTTCCCGCGTAATTACGGGCACAAGAGGCAGGACGTTTTTCACTTGACACGAACGATTTCAGAATGCTAAGAACTATTCACATCATGAATAATCAGTATTCCAGCGCGAGTGATTACAGGAAAGAGCGAAACCCTGCCGACTTTCCATTGCTCGGCGTCCTTTCGCTCGGTCCGGCTCACGGGTACGACCTCTGTGCCGAACTGCGAGAGCGCCTGGGAGAGATCTGGATACTCCGGACCAGCCACATTTATGCCCTGCTGACAGGACTCGAAAAGGATGGTCTGGTGTCTCATGAGCGGATAGACCAGGAGAATCGGCCGGCCAAGAAGGTCTTCCGTATAACCCCCGAGGGCAGAAAACTCTTTTGGACGTGGATGACTTCACCGGTCAGCAACGTTCGCGACATACGAATGGAGTTCTTCGCCAAGCTCTACTTTGCCCGGCTGGAATCTCGTGAGGTGGCAGCGAAGCTCATTGATGACCAGTTGAAGGTGTGTCGGAAAACTGCGAAACGAATGATGGCACGAAAAGAAAGCTCGAACGTGGAAGTGGAGCGCGTGGTTTTTGAATATCGGTTGGCCATGCTCAAGACGACAGCGGCTTGGCTGCGGCGAGCACGGGCAGCTTTAGCTATTGAGCCGAAAGGCGAGAATCGCCAGTTCGGCTAGATTACGTCGAAGGACATAAAAACAATAGTGTGGAGCGGCAATTATGCCTGAGAATTTTGCATGCAAGATGCAGCTTATAGACTTGGCTGACGCCGTGGGCATGGCCCTTGCCCACGACATCACGGAGATCCGCCCCGGCGAATTCAAGGGAGCGGCTTTCAAGAAAGGGCAAATATTAACTCAGCGAGACCTGGATCACTTGGCTCGGTTGGGAAAGAGACATCTGTACGTGGTGGAAATCGGCGCCGCCGGTATGCACGAAGACGAAGCCGCCGTGAAATTGGCCGAGGCCCTGTCGGGCCCAGGCATCACGTTTAAGCCGAAACCATGTGAAGGGAAAATCAGCCTCTTTGCGGCACGCGACGGCCTTCTCAAGGTGAACGTGGGCGCTCTCACCGATTTCAATGTTGTTGACGGAATCATGTGTGCGAGTATCCACAACAATACGCTGGTAAAGGAAGGCGACATTGTAGCAGCCACAAAGGCTATTCCACTGGTAATCGAACGAGATTACGTCAACAAGGCTGTTGCAGTGGCGCGAAATTGCGGAGGCGTCTTCACAGTGAAGGAGCTTTCCCGACCGCGGACCGGACTCATAATCACAGGCCAGGAGGTTTACGAAGGCCTGATCGAGGACAAGTTCGTAGACGCGTTGGCACCCAAACTGAAGGCGCTGAAATGTGAAATCATGAAAATCAGTTTCGCGCCTGACAACACAGATTTCATCGCTGAGACCGTCCGAAGTTATTTGGACGCAGGAGTCGAGCTGATCATAACGACCGGAGGCACGTCGGTAGATCCGGATGATGTCACCCGAGCAGGAATTATAAAGGCTGGCGCGGAAGATTTGCTTTTTGGCTCTTCGGTCATGCCCGGGGCTATGATGCTTTTGGCCAGCATAAAAGGAGTCCCGGTAATCGGGGTGCCCGCCAGCGGCATATTTTTCCGCACAACTATCTTTGACCTTGTTTTGCCGCGAATCCTGGCGGGAGAAAAGATCACTCGCCGTGACTTGGCCCAATTGGCTCATGGTGGGATGTGCCTACAGTGTGAAGAATGCCGTTATCCGATTTGTCCATTTGGGAAATCCGCATAGTGAAATACGTGTGGCACGAAACATACAGGGCCGAGCAAACCATGGCAAAAAAGAAAATCCTTGTTGTTGACATCGATAGCAAGAAGAGTCGGCGGATGAACACAGTCGGTCCAGCGATTGATCTTCTCGACAATTACCTGATCCATAGTGGGGCTGCCTCAACCTTGACGAAAACCGAGTTCGAACTACTCTACTTCTTGGCGCAAAGGCCGGGCCAGGTGTTTACTCGAGATCAGATTATCAAATCTGTTAAGGGGGAGGATTACCCGGTTACGGATCGATCGGTGGACGTGCAAATAGTGGGTCTCAGGCGAAAGCTTGGCGACGCGGCTGGGTTGATTGAAACCGTCAAAGGGATCGGCTACCGATTCAGGGCACGATCAGGAGCAAAATGAAAATTGCCTAAGAAAGCAGCGCTGAGGCCCGGCCGCCGGTTCAGTTCTTGGAAAGGCCGTCGCTGGTTGCTTTTGCGCTTAACATGAAGGGTGGAAGATTGTTACCCGATATTTCCGAAACGAGTGTTCAAGCAAGGGATATTACATACGACGGGCAGCTACGCAACTCCGCTGATTTTCCGGTCCTTGGAGTACTCTATCGCGGACCGTCACACGGTTACGACCTCTGTCGCGAGCTGAGAGACCGCCTGGGAGAAGTCTGGAGGCTGCGTACAAGCCACATTTATGCTGTCCTGTCCGGGCTCGAAAAAGATGGGCTCGCGCGGCATGAACGCGTGGCCCAAGAGACCCGGCCGGATAAAAAGATCTTCAGCATAACCGACGAAGGCCGACGTGTTTTTCTCGAATGGTTGAGCTCACCGGTCACGAATGTGCGTGACCTTCGGATGGAATTCTTGGCTAAGTTCCATTTCGCCAGATTAGATTCCACCACAGCCGTGGCCGATCTCATCGCGAAGCAGTTGTCAGTGTGCCGCGACAGCCAGAAATGTCTGAAAAAGAACAGGTCGCTGTGCAAGACAGAGACGGAGCTGGCGGAGACGGATTTTCGCCTGGCAATGTTGGAGGCCAGCGTGGCGTGGCTGCTGAGGCTGCCGCCCCTGGCCATAATCAATTAGAGGAGCCTGGATGACCAAGATATGAGATGTTGGTTCCATACGCTGGTGATGTGTGAATTGGAAGGCGCGCGAGTGGAATTCTTTCAGGTGCCACCGTTGGTGGTTTTTTTGACAACCGCCGTTATGGCCTCTATCGTACAAGAGGGAGAAGCTTGAACAGGTTGGCGGTGGATGGGTCCCCGGTTAGGAGCTGCTTCGATTCATAGGCATTGACCGGCGGACATTTCTTACAGGAAGGGGGAGAACTCATGAAGCTAAGCACGAGAAACATTCTCAAAGGCAAGGTAACCGAAGTCACGGAAGGTATGGTGATCGGGAAAGTGAAGGTGGACATCGGTGGAGGTAATAAGCTCACATCCACAATTACGGTGGAAGCCATCAAGGAACTGGGAATCAAGGTCGGAGATGAGGTCAGCGTCCTAATCAAAGCCAGCAGCGTCATGTTGGGCAAAGGATAAGGAGCGCTACGAATCCTGAGAGTTGTTACGTACACCGCCAACGCTCAAGCTCCAAAATTAGCTCGGCTGATTCGGCTCAGCGAGGAGAAATGAGGATTTCTGAAAAGACCGTCGAGCTGATCATTTTCTGGATCTTCATAGTCTGCCTGGCTCTCGTAATACTATTCGCCCGTTGAGCGACCGCTTACGTCTGACACTTCCTGGTCCATGGATGGGGATTGAGCGATACTCTTTCTTGAACGCAAAGGAACACAGGATATGGAGAAGACAATTCGACGCTCATTGACATTCGCGATAGCTGCGGTCATGCTGCTGTGGCCTTGGGGCTCGATTCCTGCAGTTCAAGCCGCGGACTCGGACACGGTCACTGTTTTCGCAGCCGCGTCCACCACCAACGCCATGAACGATATCGGCAAGATATTCGCTGAGAAGCGAAAGGGAACAATCGTTCCATCCTATGCCTCGTCTTCCACTCTTGCCAAACAAATTGAGAATGGGGCGCCGGCCAATGTGTTTGTTTCGGCCGATGAACCATGGATGAGCTACTTGGAGGAGCGGAAGATGATTGATCCCGGCAGCCGCTTTAATCTATTGGGGAACAAACTGGTGCTGATAGCCCCGTCCGGCAGCTCAATCAACAAGGTGGAAATCGGTCCAAAGATGGATTTGGCAAAGTTGCTAGGCGACGGTAGACTGGCCACAGGCGATCCCGATCATGTGCCTGCCGGCAAGTATGCTAAAGCGGCGTTTGAAAAGCTTGGAGTGTGGAAGGAAGTCGAGGGTAAACTCGCACGCGCCGCGGATGTTCGCGGGGCGTTAACGCTGGTGGAGCGGGGAGAAGCCCCTTTAGGGGTCGTTTATTCAACGGACGCTGCAATCTCGCCCAAAGTGAAAGTGGTTGGGGTCTTCCCTGAGGGTTCCCATCCCAAGATCGTATACCCCACTGCATTGATAGCTGGAAAAGCGACTCCCGCTGCGAAGAGCTTCATCGAGTTTCTCAAGACGCCGGAAGCCAAGGCAGTTTTTGAGAAGTACGGATTCACGACATTGCAGTGATGGATATACTGATTCTCACGCCTCTCGAGGCAGAGGCCCTCAAGCTAAGTCTGTGGGTATCCTTCTGGGCGGTTGCAGCTAGCCTGCCTCCTGGGATTCTGGCGGCTTGGGTGTTGGCAAGAGGGAACTTCCCAGGAAAAACGCTCCTGGACGGTTTGATTCATTTGCCTTTGGTCTTGCCCCCTGTCGTCATAGGCTACGTGCTTCTCGTACTCCTTGGGCGCAAGGGAATGTTGGGCGAGGCACTTTATAGGACCCTCGGCATTTCGTTTGCGTTCAATTGGAAAGGAGCGGCTGTCGCCTCAGCCGTGGTTGCCTTTCCTCTGCTGGTGCGCGCGATTCGTCTTTCCATAGAAGGCGTTGACCAGGGATTGGAGGCCGCGGCCCGCACCCTGGGCGCAGGCCCGGTAAGAGTGTTCTTTACGATCACTATTCCTCTGGTGGTGCCGGGTATCCTTACCGGCGTCATTTTGGCCTTTGCCCGAAGCCTCAGCGAATTTGGCGCCACCATAACGTTTGTGTCCAATATTCCGGGTCAAACCAGAACCCTGCCTCTTGCCTTGTATACTCTCACTCAAGTCCCCGGTGGGGATGCCGGCGCGCTGAGATTGTGCGTCATCTCGGTGATAGTCGCGATGCTGGCCCTCACGGCTTCCGAGATTCTGGCTCGACGGGCGGCTTTGAAAATGAAAGGCTGACCCGTGCTGGAAATCAAAGTCAAAAAGAGGCTGGGCAATTTCACTGTGGATGTGGCTTTTTCCACCAGGGTCGCTGGAATCACGGCTTTGTTCGGAAGTTCCGGAGCAGGGAAAACCTCTGTCATAAACATGGTTGCCGGACTGATCCGTCCCGACGAGGGTCGTATTACGGTTAAAGGACGCAATTTATTCGATTCAGAGCAGTCCATTGATATACCACCAGAAAAGAGACGATGTGGATACATCTTCCAAGATGGTCGTTTGTTTCCTCATCTCACCGTGAAGTCCAACCTCACTTATGGCATGAAGCTCGTGCCCCGCGCTGATCGCTATGTCAGCTACGATCAAGTGGTGGCGCTTCTAGGTATCGATCATCTCCTGTCCCGGAGACCTGCAAAGCTCTCGGGTGGTGAAAAGCAAAGGGTTGCAATCGGGCGCGCGTTGCTAACGAACCCCGATCTCCTGCTCATGGACGAGCCCCTCGCTTCACTGGATATCACTCGTAAAGACGAGGTATTACCGTTCATCGCTCGGTTATCTCGTGAGCTTCTTGTTCCCATTTTGTACGTGACCCACTCGTTGGATGAAATCCTCAATCTTGCGGATATGGTAGTGCTCCTTGAGTCCGGAAGAGCCGTTGCTGAGGGGAGTGTTGAAGACGTGATGAGCCGGTTGGACCTTCAACACTTCGTTGGGGCTTTTGATGCCGGAGTTGTGATTGGGACCGTAGTTGAGGGACATGACCGAGTGGCTGGTCTGACGTCTTTGCGGTTCGCAGGTGGGGTCCTCAAGATTCCTCTCTTCGATGTGCCTTTAGGGGATCGTGTTCGGGTCCGCATCCGGTCACGCGATGTGGCCGTTTCCTTGGGCCGACCCGAAAAGATCAGCGTTCAGAATATTTTCCCGGCCACGGTAGAGGAGATAGTGGAAGCCGGCGAATCCCTAATCGATGTCCGGTTGAACATCGGTTGTTCCCTATTTGCGAGGATTACTCCCGCCGCGAGGGCCGATCTCAAACTCACTTCGGGCCAGCAAGTGTTCGCTCTTGTCAAAAGCGTCGCCATCTCTCGTGGAAACTCAAACGGTTTGGACGGGAAAAAGTGAGTCCAAAAGCGATTTCCCGTGGGCTACAGTGACAGACTGGCCTGGGTGGCACATAGGCGTTAAAATAATGAATGTGGTAGATGAATTTCACAATATTATCACCCTTCCCCTACCCCCTCCCATCAAGAGATGGGATTCAAAAACCCTCTTCCCTGGCGAGAGAGGGGATTGAGAGGGGTCTTTCATGTCCAGCAGGAAGCGTTACTTTAACGCCTATGCCTGGGTGGCGTAACCTCCACAAAGTGTGGGGGCCAGGAGGATGTTTATGTCGAGACCTAAGATGCGGTGTCCTTTCTCGAAGCAATTGTGCAGAGAATGTCCCATATTCAGAGGGCGGCACCTTAACCTGTGTTCTGTGGCAAAGAATGCCGGCGGCAGCAGGGGTCCGAGCAAGACGACCGGTTCCAGATTGGGAAGCAAGGATGATGAGTTTGAGCAATGGAAGCTATTGGAACCGCCTGTGATGCCAAAGAACCCGAAGTGGTTGGCCGACATTGAGGACTGTATCGAGTAACAAACATTTGAACAATCGACTCTCCTGACAAAGGAGTGCTATAGACATTGCGAAATGATGACCTTTTGCGATCCTTCACCACGGCTAAGGCCGGGGTCCAGTCCCGCACAGAACGCGGGATTGAAAAGACTGGGTTCAGGCTTCCGCCGGAATGACGATGCAAGGTTATTCCAATCGGGCAAACATATTGGCAACCGCCACATAACAATAGTGCCATGACAACTTCACAGGTCGTCTTGGCTCTTCGTTCACTACTATTGTGACATGCTACTGATGATGAAGCGGCCACCGAGTATGGCCTCCACCAGTTCTCGCTCGTCATGGATCCATTCGTCAAATCGAGTTACACAAGCTCCTACCGCCGTGTCGGTGTGAGCGTCGCTTCCCCCGCACTTGAGCAGACCCATGGCGTCAGCGACTTTGAGGGCGAGATCGTTTTCCTGAGAGGTGTCCATGCTGTTATGGACCTCGATGCCATGAACGTGAGCCAAGGTTGTCCTACTCGTTGCCTCGGCCAAGGAGACTGGGAGTTCACCGACTCCGAATACGCGAAACCGCCGGAACGGGTGCGCAGCTATGGCTACGCCTCGAACAGCGTCGACCTTTGCTTTAAGCAGCATAGGCGTCAGAGGGTACAGCGGCTGTTCAGAGATGTGAGGCCAGCCGGCATCTGCTTTCACGTTGGGCATAGCGGGTATCCACATCTGTCGCGGCTCTTCTTCAAGGCCAAAGACGATTATGTCTCCGCCGGTGGTGGTGACCTCCATACCGCGGAAAATTGCGATTCCGTGTTTGTCCTCCAGTGCACGTGCTTCCCGTTCTTTCCAAATCCTATTGTGTTCGGTAACGCAGACGCCGTCCAGACCGGCCCGTTTTGCCGCGATCGCCATTGCATCGGGGGTCAGCTTACTGCATCGGGAATAGGCCGTGGTGTGGATGTGCAAATCAAGATGCATCGACATGAAATACCGATCCCAACCGGAATTTTGCAGAGGTCCTGCCATGTGTGCGGCATTCGAGCCTCTAACCGGTCCTGGCATGTCCTTTTGACCTTCAAGAGATCACCTCATGATCTCTCTCAAGGCCCAACAGATGCAGGACCATCCTTATGTTGTTAAAAAACCTCTCCTTTTGTCCCGTTGTTGAGCGTAACTCACCGTAAGTCTCAGAGTCAAGCGGCCTCTTGTGCAAACGACAGTGAGTCAGGAAGAACAGTTTGACATGCTTACGGTCTCATCAAAATGATTGTACTGAACGAGAAGAAGCGAGTCGAACTTAGTGAAGTTCGTCAATAGGCTCAGAAGTAACCTTATTAGATCGGACGAAGTCACCGGTTATAGGTGGCGAGAATAGCTTCGAGAACAGCCCCGCCAAGAGCCGTAGCTTTGTCCGAAATTGTGTCGCAATAGCCCCTGTCCCCCCGGGGGTCAATATCTCCTATCTTCAGACCGACGGTGACAGGAAAGTTTGGTCTGATAAGGCCGCGCAAGATTCCGTCTATCCGCGCGGTAATCTCGGCATTGGCCACCCGGCCGATCACCTCCCCCGCGCGAACGACCTCGCCGATTTGCCTCCCGGTAATGAACGGGCCGTCACCCGGAGAGCGCAAGACTCGCTCCTTTGTGAAACCGCCTATGTTTCCGGGGATTCCGGTATCCGGCTCCGCCATTCCTGCGGCAATCAGACGACCTAGATTGTGCCCGCGGTTTGTTTCCACTACCACGTGACAGTCCTTTCCGGCAACAAAACCAGGACCGAGAGCGATGACCAGAGAAGCCTCCGCTATGGAGGTACCAAGGTTTCGCTTGGCCAGTGTGGCGTCCACCAGGACCTCTGGTTTGAACTCGCTAACACTTGCCCACCTCGGGTCCACTCGGACCGCGATCTTTCCAGCCCTCCAGGCTTCAAGGACTTCGTGATCTTCGGCAACCTTGACCGCCTCGATCCCCTCTACCGCCTTCGTTTGCTCATGGATCGCTTCGCAGAAGGAGACGCGTCTTCTGATCGCCAGAGGGGCTGCGGTTTCAAGCATCAGAATCTGTTTGAAATTAGCGCGAAAAAGTCTCGATGCCACTCCTGTGGCCATCTCTCCGGCCCCCTTGATCACGATCACCAGATCGTTGAGAGCTTTTTTCTTCATATCGCCAGAACCGATAACAAGTAATTAAGAATCTGGTACTCTAAGTTAATAGCAGTCTTCTACAGAGGTTGTGGCCGTTCTAGTTCGCAGTTCCCTCCTCTATGGCTGTTAAATTGCCTGCGGAAAATGTACCACTTGTCAGGTTGGAGGTATAGTACGTTTTCTCGTGATATAGGGGCAAAATCGTCTTCGCCGCGACCAGGCGCGGGAATCCAAGAAAGCCCGAAAGATTCCGAAACCTGTGTGGCTGTGGCGATCAGTTAACTCAGAATCCGGACCAGTTCTTTAGGGGCAGGTCGCGTTGCAGTCCGAGAGACCTTTGGACCTCCGCCAGAGGCTGAAGACTCGTAGGATTGGAGAGACCGGAACATAACTTCTGCTATAGCCACTTCATGGCAGTCAATGACAAGGCTTCATTGACCCCGTCCTCTATCATCGAGGCCCGGGCGTCTCTGAACATTTTTTCGACGGGATATTCTCGGGACAGACCGCTCGCTCCGAATATCTGAATCGCCTGGCTGGCGACCTCAAATGCGGTTTCGGTGGAAAGGCACTTGCACGCGACGGCATGGGGAGCCGAGGGCCGAGGGGCGGTGGCGTTATACACTGCCATCCTCATAGCCGCGGCTCGGGCCGCTTCGACCATAGTGAACATCTTGAAGAGTTTCAATTTGATGTTCTGGTGCTCAATAATTGGCACGCTACCCTGAACCCGATGCTTGGCAAAATCCAGCGCCTCGTCAAAGGCAGCCTTTGCCAAGCCAGCGAAGACGGCCGCCATTCCGCCATTGACGTAGGCCAGCGATCTCTCTTCCAAAAAATCGTCGATCCCCAGCGCTTCTCTCAGCGCGGGAGTCATGACCATATTGTCCACGGGGACCCGGACGTCATCAAAGTATATTTCACCCTGATTCAGGGGACGTTGCCCGATCTTGTCCAGCGGTTTCCCACGGCTGATACCGGCTAAATCCAGGGGAACAAGGGCTAGACCTTGGCCCTTCATCCCCTTATCAGGGTCCAAACCGACGTGTAGTACGGCATGAGTGGCGATAATGCCGTTGGAGACCCAGGCCGATTTTTGGCCATTGATGATGTATTCATTCCCCCTTAATACCGCCTTAACCGACGGCCCGCATTTCGGGTTATCGCCGCCCAACGTCCAGTCGGTGCCGTGGTCCGGCTCGGTAATGGCCCAGCAGCCGATGAGCCTACTATCGTTGTCCTCAACAAATCGGTTGACCATTTCAAGCAAGAATTTGTTTTGCGGGAAATATGGGGCCAAAGATGCGGCCGTATGAAACGGCATGGCGGATACGCCCAAGGAGATGGCCAGGCCGGCGTCCGCGTATCCCAGTTCCTCAGCGATAAGGTATGCGGTCATGGGATCGATATCTTCCTTCATGCCGCCCATGGCCTTTGGGATGCCCATTTTGTGCAGGCCCAACTCGCGCGCTTTTGTAAAAACGTCCCAAAGCACCGACCCGTCTGCAATCACGTCGGCAGGATTATCAAGTTTATCTAATTCAACGCCGGCAGGGCGCATCACCTCCGCGCCGAATTTACGGGCCGTATCGCGCATGGCGATTTGCTCTTTGGTTAAATTGACGTCTAGCTCCCGGTAACTCATCCCTTTTTGCCTCTTGCCCAAGCGAATTTCATTCCAGCAGCCCTTTCGCTCCCGGCCTAAGATGGAGGAGCGAGAGTCTGGAGGATGTCTGTCGGATTGCGCTCTTCCAATATGTCATGCATCCTGAGCTCGATGAGCTGTCTGAAATCGGCGTGAGTCAAGATGTAAAACTTGTTTTCCGAAATGGCGCTGAAAACCATGTCAGCTATCATCTCACAGCTCATCCCGCCCTCGATCATCTGCTTGTAGTACTGGCGCCACATTTCGTATTCAGGAGTCATGACCTCTTCTTCAGGCAGGTTGCAGAGGTCTTGAGGGCGGTGCTTGTCGCAGTCCATGATAGCCGTTTTTACAAAGCCGGGACACAAGACCGACACTCCCACCTTGGCGCCATTTAGGGTTAGCTCGTGATACAGCGTTTCGGAGAGAGTTACCACGCCGTGTTTGGCCACCTTGTACGCCGCCTGACCCGGCCCGGAGATCAGCCCGGCCAACGAGGCGGTGTTGACCACATGGCCCTCGGTGTCCTGATCGAGCATAATCGGCACGAAGACCTTGAGGCCGTAGATAACGCTCCACAGGTCCACACCGATGACCCACTCCCAGTCCTTGATCGTACTATCACGGATGGTCGTGCCTGCGCTCACACCGGCGTTATTCACCAGCAGGTGTACCCCGCCAAACGCTTGGAGAGTCTTTGTCGCCAGGGCCTCGATATCGGTCAGCCTCGACACGTCTGTTTTGACGGCCAGGACCTGCGCACCCCGGCCCTTTAGTTCCGCCTCGGTCTTTTCCAGACCCTGCTCGTCGATGTCGGCCAGGACCACCTTCATGCCCTTGTGAGCCGCACGCTCGGCCAAGCCCCGGCCTATACCGGATGCGCCGCCTGTGATAACTGCTACTTTATTTTTGAACTCTTTCATCACGATCACCATGTATGAGTGAAAATCATCCTTTACCTGAAAAGCGGTCCCATCGTAAGAACGCATGCGGCGCAAATTCAAGAGGATCAGCCTCAGCTACGACCTTGCCCGGCTGCATGGTATTGTTCCCCCTCGTATAGACCGCTCCCAGCATCTTGACCACCTCGACCGTGTTCCAGGGATCTTGATCAGACGGATTCATCACCACTTCGGCTTCACCGATCTTTAATTCTGCCGGCTTGAAGATCACTGATTCTCGTATCAATCTTGGGTTGTAGTCGAAGCCCGGGCCTTCAGGGTTCGGGAAATGTTTAAAGTTGTACGCGAAGCGTTCTTGCTCGGGGTCGCCGGATGCGGTGTCTTGGAAAAGTTTCAGCAGCCCGGCGTCATTAGGTTGCCCAGTTAGCTTGGCCTTGACATAGAAATACCGGACACCGTGGCGCTCAACCCAGCCTTCGACAAAATCGCCCTGGTTATCAAAGTGGATGTTCGCCATCTTCTTGGGGTAGCCGAACACCTCTCGGCCGCCAGCCATGGCCATATCATTAGTGACCGGCATAGCCAGGCAGTAGCCGCCCGCTATACCCTCATACTCGGCCAAAAGAAACAGTGCCGCCTCCTTGTACGGCAGGCTGAAATTGGTCTCGGGATAGTCGGCCACAAACGCTGAAGCAATAGGCTTCTCCGCGGGTTTCAACGGCGGGGGCAAAAGACTTTTAATGATCTCGGACGTAGTCTCCCAGGTGACCGTCAGCATCTCGGCGCCGTAGAATTCGGCTCGTTTGCCAACCATGGACATTATTTCCTCGAGCGTCCTGGTGAATCCCATCACCGTACCTCCAATCTTATTGTCTCCGGTTTATTCCAACCCGGTCTTCTCCTGACTTTGTGCGTCCACCAACAAGCCTCTCATGATTAGTTCTCCTGCTTCTCTGATACAATCCGCGATCTCGGTTTCGTTGAATTCTCGCCCAACAGAGTTGTTGAACTCTTGTCCTGCCAAGTCATTGTTAATATTGGCCAACCCATGAACAAAGATCCACCAATAAAAGACCAGTTTGCGGAGTTGATCCCTTGACATTCCTTCAGATCGAGCGTCTTTTGAAAGGGCTTGAACCACGAACTCGAAGTTCTCCTCACCGAGTTTGACTTGTAATTGACCGTGCTTCTCGTCGTTGATGGCCTTAAACAAGTGGCGTTCATCCTTGGCAAATAGTACGTAACCTAAGCCCAGATCCAAAATGGGGTCACCGGTGCGCGGGGTTTTTTGGAACAATAGCTGGAGATCAAGGGCCTTCTTGACGATCATCTCCTCGAGGTCACCCATAGATCCGAGATTCGAGTAGATGGGCATGGTAGACGAGCCCAGTTCCGAGGCGATGGCTCGGGCCGACAGCTTCTCCCAGCCCTGACGGCGAACTATGTTAAAGGCCACCTCGACGGTGTCTCCTTTGCGGAACTTGGTTTTAGGTGCCATGGAAGCTCTCGATAATTCGTTTAAAGTTAATATAACAACTGTTATGCTAAAAACCGACAACGGCAACCATGTGGAAGTGTTCAAACGAGGTCCTTGCTCAAATCCTCGCCGATGGTGGTGCTCTTCAACTCCAATCCAAACAGGGCAGCAGCAGTAATTCCAAGGTCTGCAATGCGTATGGGCCTGTCGCTCACACCTGTCTTCCCGCCTGGGACCATGACCGCCGCTACGATGGGAAGGGTATCCACCGATCCGTGACCACCGTTGTACACCCGCCACGGCGGCCACCATGTTGGCACTTTCCTGCCGACATTAGGAATCTGGCCGTTGTAAACCGGGATCTGCCAGCCGTTCTTTGCAAGGATAATCAGGTCGGGCCAGATCAGAGTCTTTTCCTTGTCAATGTCCACATAGTAGTTGTGGTAGAGCTCTCCCGGCAGACACAACCCCTCAACCCCGTTCTTCATATCGTCTCGGTCAAGAACCCACCACGGACACTCCATCGTACCGGTCTGCGGGTTCAATGCCCTGTGCGCTAACAGCGCAGCCTTTGCGCCTGAAACTCGGTCCTTGTGTGCACGCCGCCAATACAGAGCCCCGTAGCTACTCACGCTGAATGCGTACATCGTCTGCTTCTCAAGGATCCCTCCCTTTTCCACAATCCCTGCATTCTCGAGGATGCTCTTGCAATCGGTCGACAAGAAATCCTCGGTGTAAAGGTGATTCTCTGAGCCGTGATCGCTTAAGAGAATAATCCGGGAGCGGCCGAGCACCCCTTGCTTTCCCAGGCCGTCAATGAGACGGCCGAACTGGATGTCCACGTCGCGAATCACGTTGAGCGCCGCCTCTTTAAAGAGTAGCTTGTTCCTGCCGCTGACGAGCTGATATTCGGGCTTGTTCTCGCACCCCACAGGCGGCTTGTACGGGGGAACCGCATCTACGAATTCCGATGAGTCCCACGCGCTACCAATACAGTGCCCTGCATCGTCACACTGAGCCATAATTATGTAGGCCACGTCCGGGTTTTCACGCCTGAATATCTCAAGGGTCGAATCCACGATCCATCTGTCCTGTGGAAAATGGTTGGGAAAATGCTCCATCTGCCATGTCAGTAGACTCCCCTGGCCTGTGTAGAGCCTGGTCATGACCTCGCTCAACCTCATGGGCCCACCCCAAAACCCAAGGTTCGTTGAGGCAGGATCACAGGCTGCATTCTTGTCTGTCGCAGGATGTGCGAAACTACCCCCTTCGGGGTCCTTGAGATAGTCAGGGTGGTTAACACCGGTCACCAGGATGTCGATGCCGGAACCGGCCGGGTTGTCGCGAAACATTTCTCCCACCCATGCTTTGCCCGTAATAAGAAGTGTCTTGGAGTTAGGCCAGCGACGTTTCCAGGCATGAAAGAGAGTGTCCACAGGCCTGCCTTTATCGTCCTTTGCAAATGACATGCTGGTAGGTTGTATGACAACCTCACCGCTCTCGTTCCAGCGAGAGGGTTGGGCCCATACGCTGATGATCCCAGTCTGGCCGGAGGATGTCCCTGCCAGGGCATTGAGGTGGTTCATATCCGTGGCAGCGGGCAGGTAACATTTTGCATTTCTGTACCACATGGATCGTTTTAGAAATGCATGGACATTAGGCATGAGCCAGTTTCCTTCGCTGCCGCCAGGAAGACCTTTAGCATCGAGTTGAAAGTATTTTGGGTTAAGGGCATCAATGGCTATGAAGATGAGTTTTTCCTGATTGTTGACAACACTGCCAAGGCTTCTAGTGGGAAGTGACCCCCAGTTCATGGAAGTCATTCCCCCAAGGAGCGCCGCCATCCTTTTTATGAACGACCTTCGCCCGATCTGTTTCTTTGTGACAGGGTGCTTGCCTGTTGCGATGTGTTCTCGATCCATGCTTTGCCTATGCCTTGTTCCCAAATTATCGGTTGCGCCTTGAACGGCATGAGGGCTCCCGACAATCAGTGCAAAGATAATATAACAAGTGTTATACTAAGGGCCAAAAATCATGTCAAGCATTTTGGCGTCAAGTGAATCAAAGGCAGGCGGATCAAGGCAATTATGAGGGCCCCGCGACTATTATCCAGCTCACCACGGAGAGTCAGTCGGCGGCAATCACCGAATCCTGGAAAAGCCGGCGCAGGTACAGTGGAAGCACTCCACCGGCCAGAGGCGGAGGACCAAAGGCGCAGGGTATTTTATTCCTTCGAGAAGGTTTTGTTCTACTCAGCCTGAGTTTCGTGTGTCAAGATTCTATAGAAATCTTGGAGTGGTAAAATCCAGGTTGATCTTCACATCAACCACGCCTGGTGTTTTATCGGCAATTTCTTTAATCTCGCCTTTCACCTGAGATTCAGCACTGACGTCTGTCATGGCATTGACGAAGACGGTCCCACCCTTGGCCTTGACCGCCACGTTGGGAATTACAGATACGAGCTTGGCCTTCATCGTTGCAGCGAGTGCGAGGTCATCCAGAGCGCTCTGAGATTCAGGGGTCGCCTTGAAGCTCGGCAGTCCGGCGGTATGACAGATTATATCCACAGCATCGCCTACAGTCACCTGGTCGATATTGATAACGAGGCCGTACAGGCCAGGGTCCGACATTTCAACCCCATAAAGCTTGAGGCCCCATTGTCTTCGTTCTTCGTCGACCTTTTTTACAATCTGAAAGGCTTGCTCTGCGGAAATGTTTTCGCTTTCCTTCACCAGACGGATTCGATCTTCTAACTTTGCTATGACTCGAACCTTGAGAACGTGCTTAATCCCATTGAGGAACAAATGCCCGGCGAACCCGTGATATACCATGTTGTCTTTTTGCGCGTGGTCAAGGAGTGTCGCCGCTATGAAGGCGATGTAATTCTCCTTCCAGTGGGTCAACAGGTCAAGGATTGAAGGCGCATCTTCAAGTGCTTTTGTCAGTCTAATTTCCGGAATATTGAAGTGTTCGGAGGCTTCTAGAATGAGATCGCGGGATATGCAAGAATACCCCAGTCGCTCCGCGACTTTCTCTGCGATCTCCGTCCCATAGCTGTACGACCCGCGAGAAATCGTAATGATGGCCATGGTTCTCCCTCCCCAAATAGATTTGAGTTCAGGTTAGAGCATCCAAGTGCAGGTGTCAATTCAAGATAAAAGGCCGGTTCCGTTAGTTCAGTGCTCTTGCGCGTCGAATACCGCTTGCTCGTCAAGCACTTCATTCATGTTGTGCGGCCCGATAGCTGTTGCAATTGAGTTGAATGCAGCGGCCCATCGTGCGGCTTCCGCTCCTTGATCGCGACCGCATTGGTTCGCAAACTCCAAAGACTTGACCAATAACTTACTGACCATTCCTCGCCAAGTTGAATCCATATTGTGGGCGCCTCCTTTCACTGCGATTATCGAAAATCCGACAGGCTCATTACCGGGAAATCCGCGTGGAGCTACTTTTACTACTCAAAAGAAAAAAGAGCCATACCCGGCTCTCTTCCCATTGAGGAATTATTTTCATAGTGCCTATTGCTCAGCATTACTAAACAGCGAAACGTCCACTGCGGTCGTTTTGACACTGTGTCCTTAGCTTGAGCTCCGGCATCGGTTTTCCGAACTGAGCCTCGGAAGGTTTCTTCGCCCCGGATTCACAAGCATTCGCGAAAGCGGAAGTTTCAACTTTGTTCACCGCCGGCTGACTTTGCTCGAACATTGCGTGCGGATTGGCGCCCATCCTGGTATTGGCGTCAGTCGGACAGACGTAATCTGAGCCACGCTGAATGTCGAAAGCCTCCGGCATGCGTTTTCCACACTGTTCTTCCGAAAACCTCTTTGCTCCAGCGTCAATCGGATTTGCAAAAGAACGCGGCTCATCCTTGTTTACCGCCGGATGGCTCTGTTCAAAGTTAGCATGAGGATGAGATCCT
Source organism: Desulfomonilaceae bacterium (assembly GCA_035506215.1). Taxonomy (GTDB): domain Bacteria; phylum Desulfobacterota; class Desulfomonilia; order Desulfomonilales; family Desulfomonilaceae; genus DATJPW01. The sequence continues at coordinate 13,005 of DATJPW010000381.1, read as the reverse complement.
CTCCTCTTATTGTGGTCCAAGCCAAAAGTTTCTTTTATTTTTTCTAGTATCATGGTTTTTCTCCGTTCATGAAGATTTATGGATCTTCCCCCCTAGCCTCTTCACAACTTCCGGAAATAGTTGTTCTTGTTATTAGTCACTGGAATAGTGATAAGCAAGGCAAGCCGGGAATCCCGGCATTGAGTAAAAACGGAAATGTGCTACCCTTGGCTGTCAAGAATTTAGGTAGTGGTCCGGGATCGATATGATAAAATGTTGGTGGACCGTGAAGCCGGGGACCTACGCGTGAAAGGGCTGTGGAGGCAATGGTGAAGAAGGTCGTCTCAATTTTTGTTCTTGCGGTTTCCATCTTGTCTGTTCCAATGGCGACTGCGTTTGATGACGGTGAGGTAAGTTGCTGTATTCGCGGGTGCACCTGAAAGAGCACAAGCAAGCCGAAGTGCGTCAGGACGGCAACTGAACAAGAGTGCGTCCGGCTCGGCGGTAAGGTGGTGGTCGACTGCCTCGTCTGTGATTGACAATGCTTCGTTTACGTCTTCGTCCGCGCGGTCGCGTGCCCGAATTCCGTCCTAGGCCGCGCAACCGGAAAACCGCCCAATGACAGGCTATGATCCCGTTTTTCCGCAGGATGCTGCGCTTACTGGGATTTACGTGCATGTTCCCTTTTGCAGAGGGCGATGCAATTACTGCGGGTTTGTTACCTATCCGCATCATCCGGACCTTGAAGAGAATTACGTCAAAGCACTGACACGGGAAATTGACCTCTGGGCACAGACGGAAGTATTGCCAACGCATAGCCGTAGTTTTCAGGTCGATACCCTATACTTTGGCGGTGGGACGCCTTCGATTCTCCGGCCGGCCAGCATTGCCCAGTTGATCGACGCATGGCAGGAAAGATTTGAAGTGGTTCCGGACCCGGAGATAACCGTTGAGATAAATCCTGCCACAGTTAAGGTGGAGCAACTAAAACACCTGCGGCGAGCTGGGGTCAATCGAGCAAGTCTGGGAATCCAATCCTTTGAAGACCACGAGTTGATCGCAATGGGAAGGCGGCATAATGCATCCGACGCATTGATCGTATTCGAGGATGCGCGGGTAGCCGGCTTTGACAACATTTCCATAGATCTCATAGCCGGTTTTCCCGGCCAGTCAATGGCTTCCTTACGACGCAGTCTGGAAACAGCTCTGGATTTGAACCCGGAACATCTTTCCATTTATCTTCTGGAGGTTAAGGAAGGCACGGAACTCCAAAGCCGCATCCGCGAAGGCCGGATCCAGGCGCCGGATGACGACTTGGCCGCGAGCTTGTATGAATACATTTGTGAAACCGTGAAAAGAGCGGGGTACGAACATTACGAAATATCCAATTTCGCACGTCACGGGTATTTCTCGCGGCATAATCTCAAATATTGGCAGGATGCGACATACATTGGACTAGGGGCGGCCGCGCACGGAATGATCGGACGGCATAGGTATTCTAATGTCCAAGACTTGGACCGGTACGGACAACTCCTGGCTGAAGGTCAACTTCCTTTCCATTCTTTCACTGAGCTTACACCGGAGAATCGTTTCCGAGACGCCCTGATCATGGGCGCGAGGCTCGTCCAAGGTGTGGATCTCCAACTCTTGGGCAATCGATACAACATCGACGTCGAAACGTTTGTCCGAGGGACCGTCGGAGACTTGGAGGATTCCGGTCTTTTCACAATGGACGGCGGCAGATTAGCGCTCACCCCCAGAGGCCGCCTGCTGTCAAACGTGATCTTTGCTCGGTGGGTTTGACAGCCCCGGCGCACACACATACCTAACTGTGCAGGACCTGTGGAGCAAAGCAGGCATTGACCGGTCACGTCCGAAATTCCGAAAGAATCGGTAGGGGCCGGCGTCCCTGCCGGCCCAAGCTAGTTGAGTTGTATATGGGTCGGCACAGAGGCCGACACCTACGAATTCCCAATTTTTTCCACCTCAACTATTTATTACTTCAAAACTTTCGAGAATCGATCTGAGTGAACACAATGACAGGTTTCTGCTGAGGGTCGTGCGGACACTTTCCCCTCAACTCGGATCAGAAGCGCATTGTTGACAGTTCTTGTCGCCTCCCTTAGAATTCTTGTAGCTTGGAACACAGAGCGGGTGATGGTGGCAAATGAAACAGAAATCGGAAACATTAACAATAAAAGGCGTGGAAATTCACCTTGTGGACCCGCCTGAGCTGGATGTCGAGTGGGTGGGGATGGAAGAGCCACTCGCGCAACTTCTGGCTGCATGGTCCGACGACGGCATTGATCCTCCGATGCAGCCAAGAATCCTCGGCAAGCCGGGCGTGGGCAAGACTTCGTTGGCGATCACCGCTGCCAAAAAAATGCGGCAGGACCTTTATATATACCAGTGTACAGTTGACACCAAACCCGAAGATCTAATCATCTCCCCTGTGATAGCCGACAATGGGAAGATCCGCTACGTAGCTTCTCCTCTAGTTTCTGCCATGGTTAGAGGTGGAATATGCCTTCTAGATGAAGGAAATCGTATGAGTGAGAAGAGCTGGGCCTCTATTGCTCCGTTACTCGACATGCGCAGAAGCGTCTACAGCATAGTCGCGGGGGTCCAGATCAAAGCCGGCCCCGCGTTCAGGATTTGTGTCACCATGAATGAGGATGCTTCCACTTTCGAGGTACCCGAATACATATTCTCCAGGCTGCAACCCGCCGTGCACATGGATTATCCGACACGCGAGGAAGAGTTCCGTATCCTAAGAGGAAAGCTTGACGGTCCTTCGGATGAACTGATTCAACAGGTGGTCGATGTACTCCAGAAATCTCACGCCGAGGACGAAGATCTGAGCATACGCGACGGTCTCAATATCGCCCGATACGCGCACAGACTCATCAGGTTCAACCCAAACCTCGGGTTGAGAATGGCCCTTGATCAATCGATACTTCAGATTACCGGAGACAGTCGTGCCTCGCTTGATGGGCCAAAACTGGTCTGACCTCGTCAGATTCGAGAACGTCACTCTGATCGGAGTTCTCCATTTTCGCGTCGAATTCGCCGTTCTGGTGAACAAATACATCAGAAAGGAAAAACCGGACTGCATTTGCGTGGAGCTTCCGCAGGCGCTCCGCAGCGAGATTTCTTTGGCCTTGAGGCGGTTGCCTTATCACTCTGTGATTCTCTATGAAACCGCGGCCAAAGAGAATTCAGTGCTCATCATTGAGGGATCGGATGGAGTACAGGAAGCAGCCCGGTCCGCTCTGGAAAACGATATTCCCCTCCGGTTCATTGACCCGTTATCTCTGAGGTATCCTTTGTTCCAGGACAGACTGCCGGATGCCTATTTACTGGATTCCATCGGTCAAAAGGCATTCTTTGATTTCCTTTCCAAGCTCAATAAACCCTTGGCGAACGATTCCGATAACACGAAACGGGAGATCTTCATGGCAGCCGGCCTGCAGGAGGCATCCAAAAACTATGACAAAGTGCTGTTTGTGGGCGGCCTGGCCCATATTCCCGGTATTGCACGGTTGCTCACCAGACCGCAGGCCGTGCCGCTCATGAAGACAGGCGTATCTGCAGCCGTAGCTGCTCCGCTTCATCCGGATTCGCTCAAGAAAGGGTTTTCCGAGATACCCAGGATCACCGAGGCATTCGAGAACTGGCGCCAAAGTCCCGATGATCCCCCGCCCGAGAATCGTCATGACATGATACTTATGCTGATGAAGGCCGCAGCCGAATACTTTACCCGTGAGACTCATCAGGCGGTTCCCGAGTACGTCAGGCTTACCTGGGCAAAATTCCTTCGCAAATGGCTCTCCCATAAAAAGCTGCTTTTGCCCGACCTCTATCATCTGGTTGCCGCTGCGCGTTCAGCAATGGATGAGGATTTCGCTTACCACGTCCATGCGTTTCTGTCGGATTATGAGTGGTCCAACGATCCTATGGATCCGGGAACTATCCTTCTGGATGAAGACAGCTTGATGTTTCACGGCCACAGGATAGTTCTACATAAGAAACTGCGGACATTTTTCCACCATTCCAGGAAATATCGAATGAAGGCGGTGAACACCACCAAATGGAAGGAACATCTCAAACGAACGTGGGAAACGGCAGATCCGGGCGATGTGGACATATGTTCTTATCCTCCGGAGGATGTGGAAGTGGAACGTTGGGGCACAACCCTGATGAAGCACGCAAATCATTTGCTCCAGACCTCTCAAACCGATTCTGAACCGTTCGTGGCGGACTTTGGTGGTGGGCCGGATATCCGGGAGACTCTGAGGAGGTTCTACGAAAAACGGCTCTACGTGAAGACTAATGAGGAAGGTGGAACCGAGTTCGGTTCCATAGTGGTGATATTTGATGAGGATGAGCGTTACGTCAAGTATCCCTTCCAAATGACATGGCTCGGGGAACATTCCCAGGAGTCGGACATGGCATTCTACTCAACATTGCCAGGAACCCAAATTGTGGGGCCTGGGATCAGTCGTATGGAACACGGCGGGTTCGTGATGTCGTACCCGCCTCTGAGAATGTTCGACATCTGGACCGACGAGGAATTTGATTTCGTTCCCACCAGACACGAACGGCTTCTGGTCGCGGGTATAGTGTATTCAGAAAAGCCGGGCATAGTCTATGTTTCCAAGAAACCACCCCTCGCGCGATGGAAAAAATTGGCCAAGAGCATGGGCAAGAAGATCGTGTACATTCCTTTGGGCTCTCTGAGCCCGCTGCATCTGAAACGGATGCGGACATTCCACATGCTGCAAAACAAAGGCGTTAGAAACTACGCATCGGATTTCTTGAAGAAGGACTGAGCCGGCCATAAAGCTGCTGATGTCTGTTTGGCTTCAGAAAAGCGACTCCTGCGCCAATAGACCTGCCTCTTTTTTCTGGATGAATCTCGATCTGAAATTCGTTGACACGATTATCTTCGCCCATTATCATGAAAGGCCCTAATGCCGAGGTAGCTCAGCCGGTAGAGCAGAGGACTGAAAATCCTTGTGTCGGTGGTTCGATTCCGCCCCTCGGCACCATGAATCAAAAACAATCCCGCCTGCTTATTTCACCACAAGTAGACGGGTTTTCTTTTTCAAGAAGATTAGCGTTGCGGGATCCCTGCGAGGACCCTTTACTTCAACAATAGGATTGGTCACTTGCGCCTATGAGTGATCTTCGCGGTCCTGCCTCACTGCTCGGCTGATCCTTCGCCATTGACGAGCCAAGAACTCTTCGGACTTCTTCGATGTAAGAGGCTAGATCGAGAGATCGTGTAATAGTAAAGCCGCAGGTGATTTGCCGGCGTCCAATCGGTCACAAATATGACCGTATTACCGCCGAATCCCGTATAGTCCGGAAATTTTCGGGTAGGCCCGTAGGCTCATAGGGCGTAAGCGAAATTATTGTAGTTCATCAGCGCAAGGATGGTGGATATCCTGACCTCTTTGTCGAACACACGAGGCAGTATTCTCATGATAAACTTCGAACGCTCCATGTTGCCGGAAATGAGTAACGTAGCGAGTCGAGCGGCAAAGAGAAAGCGGTAAGCAGATCTCACCGGATCAAATTCATTGGAATCTTTCCAAAAGTCCCTCCCCCAGTAGTAGTTTAGCTTTCCCAATATCGAGTCAAAAGAATAGACTGATTTCATGACCTTTCTGTATCCTTCCAGCAGGTCCTCTGCAGACATCCCGGCTGGGGAAAAGACAACGTGTTGCGTGTCATATTTGCTCCAGTCTTTGTGCAGAATCCTCCCCTCCGCTTCAAGGCGTTTGAACAACTTGGTCCCCGGCAAGGGAGTGAGGATATTAATTAACGGCATTAAAAGGTTTGCTTCTCTAATAAAACCTATTAGTTCATCAAACGTTGCCGGAGAATCAAAATCATAACCCACGATAAATGAGCTGTGAACCAATATGCCATATGACTGTATTTTCCTGATTGCTTCCAAATAGTTAAATCGTCGATTAATTCTCTTTTGCATCATCGCAAGGTTGTCTTCCGATATCGACTCAAAGCCAATAAATACCGCCCCGCACCCACTCTCCCTCATTAATTCGAGTAATTCAGTCTCCTCTGAAATGTTGATAGACGCCTGACACATCCAGTTGATATTGTGGGGTTTTAGAGCCAAAAACAGTTGCTTCGCGAACGCCTTGTTGGCGATAATATTGTCATCGGCAAAGAATATCGCCTTTTTCTTCTTATATGTGGAATGAGAGCCGTTGATGCCGTCAATTTCAGAAATAACCTGGTCTATGGTTTTATTTCTAATCGTCCGCCCGTCAAAGGCGTGCACGGCGCAAAATTCGCAATGGAACGGACAACCTTTTGAGGTTTGAACAATGTCAAGGAGGTATCGGTCTTTTTGAAGTGATGATTTATCAGGGATAGGAGCGGCCCTCAAATCGGCAAAACCGTTGGACTCGTAAAGCCTCTTCAAGTGACCTTTTTCGGCATCCTGTAAGACCGTGAGCCAAATATCCTCGGCCTCACCGATAACAACGCTGTCACAGTGCGGAAGCGCATCTTCGGGACACATTGAAGGATGTATGCCGCCTAAGACTGTTTTGACTCCTCTTGCCCGGTAGGTTTCGGATATCGCATAGGCTCTATTGGCAAACATCGTCCTTACAGTGATCCCTGCAAGGTCTGCCCGCCAAGTATAATCAATATCTTCGATGTTTTCGTCGAAGACCCGAATTTCATGCTGTGGAGGGGTTAGCGACGTCAGAGTCGGGATGGCCAGGAGATATGAAATATACTTTTTGGAAAGGAGAAATGTCTTGCCAAACTTATAATCATAGAAGCTCCTTTGAGAGTCAGAGCTGTTCCGCGGAATTATCAACGCTATTTTCATTTTTGTCTTTTCACTCTGCCCACAGCTAACAGACACTTGACAAATGGGGAGGTTCTCATTTGGAAAGCCGAATTCGTTGGGCCTTGAGTTCGGAAAGACCGAGAACTGCAAGAAGATAGCACACGACGGGTTCCGCCCCCTTATTGGCACTGATTCCATTGGAATCTATACCCTCGGCTACCGAGCCGTCGGCAAAGTCGTAGAGCGGAGCATTAAGTCTGTTTCTGCCCAGGAACCAGTCAAAACCAAGCCGAGCGAGTTCCAGGTATTCATTCATGTTCGTTACCTCGGCAGCGGCCACATATGCTTCCACTAGATAACCCGCATCAATGGGTTGTTGTCCAAAGAGAGCCTTTTCCCCACCTTTCGGGTACCAACCTTCATTCCCGATAAGCTCGAAATATACTCCATTCCACAGATGTTTGGTAAGAAAATCCAAGGATTCCAGAGCAACCTCCCGGTATTCTTCGCTTTGAGTTCCCTGGTACGCTCGCAGCAATGCCTCAGGGATTTTGGCGTTTCCGTAAGTTATGGCGTTCTCGAACCAGTGCCAGTCCTCGCTCCGATTCTCTTTATACAGGTTAACGAGATCATCCGCCAACTGGATCAGGAGCCGCTTGAATTGACTTGCTCCCAGGAATTTTTGCAAAAGATGCGATATTCCTATAATAGCATAGGCCTTGGCCCTTGGCGCTGTAATTTCCAGCATTCTCGGAGCGGCTTTAGTCATCATGTTTTGGGCCAGAGCCCTTGTTTCCTCTTTCGGGCCCCATCTCACGACAGTGCCGAGTCCCCAAAGGACTCTGCCTAACGTGTCGTCAGTTCCTTGCTGATCCTGAAATTTTCGATCATAGGACATGAAGTTGTGGAAATGCCCCGTTTCCGTCTGCGAATGATTCAAGAAACTGATGTAGGTTCGGATTAAACGAAGAACCTGCTCGTCCTTCTCTTGATCGTAATAGGTCATGAGTGCTGCGAGTCCACGACCGACGTCATCAGCGCTGTACCCATGACTACGGTCAGGTATACCAAAGCACGCATGCTGCAATAGGCCCACATCGTCCGTCAAAGAAATCACATGATCGAGTTTTATCTCCGGAAGTGTGATCAGGGGAAGCTTCTTTTGCTTCCAAGAAGATTTTACCTTCAGGTCCCTTCGTTTACCAAGCATTTCCACAAACATCTCGACGTACCGACGCCCGACCTCTCGCCACACCATTGTGCGTCCGTACTCGTAAGCCGTCTTTCGCATTTTGTTGCGCCGTATGGAATCGCTGATCAACCCGTTCAGAGCCTTGGCCATACCTTTGACATCGCAGAAATCTACAAGTACTCCCCGCGAATCCGCGAGCAATTCTTCTGCATGCCAATACGGGGTAGACACTACGGCTTTGCCCATTCCGACCGCATAGGCAAGCGTACCCGACGTTATTTGTTCTTTGGCTAAATACGGGGTCAAATAGACGTCGCAACAGGACATATATTCGGTCAGTTCCTGCAGATCAACAAATCTATTTTGAAACACTACATTGTCCGCTATTTTCAGATCGAGGACTTTTCGTTCCAAGGATAACCGATACTTCTCGCCATCAATCTTTTTAATTTCGGGATGAGTCGCTCCAAGAATAATGTAAACAGTGTCCGGATGTTTCTCCACAACATAGGGTAGCGCTTCCAGGGCGTTTTCTATGCCCTTATTGGGGCTGAGCAATCCAAATGTAAGAAGAACCGTCAGGCCTTCCACATTGAATTTTTCCTTATAAAAATTAGAATCAACGAATGGGACGTCGTGAACGCCATGATGTATCATCGAGATCTTGCCCTGGGGAACGTCGTATATTTCCTGAAGCATCCGCGCCCCCTTTTGGCTCATGGTCACCACTCGTTGAGAGTAATTTATTACGTCCTCAAAGGCCTCCCTGTAATCTTTGGCCGGGTTTTCCAAAATGGTGTGTATGGTTGTTATTACAGGTTTTTTTAAATGACACAGCAGCACTGAAAGATACTTCCCCGCATCACCCCCATAGATTCCGAATTCATGCTGGAGGCTGACCATTTGGGTCGATGAACCGTTAATATATTCGGCCGCACGAGCGTAATCACGAATTACGTTCTGCCGAATCTCAAACGTGACCTCAGCAGGGTAATCGTACCCTCCTGCCCGATCGCTTATGGCAATAGCGCGATACGGTTTACCCCCCATTTCCTGCCTAATGGAAGTAGCCAGGTCGTGCGTGAATGTAGCAATTCCACATTTTTTTGGAAGGAACGTCCCAATGTAAACCACATCGAGGTCTGATATTAATATTGGGTTTTCCGGTTGCATTTTCGCCTCATCCCGCCCTTGCATACTTTGATCGGCTGCTTAGAAACTCAATCAAGATGAGCGACCGGCGGCGTGATCAATTATGAGAAAGATATCATTTTTTTCGTATCCGCGCCAGGAATGAGACAATGACACACTTCCGGACAGTGACCGAGTCGCGTGATCGTCAGCCGCTCAAAGTAGGAGGGGTGGCATCCGAACAGCAGTAGTCTTTTGCATTGAGACCCCCTGATGACGATAGAGGATGAATAATTTAAAGACTCAGGCGCAGAATAAAGCTTCCATCACGGCAGGTCGCAAGCATCGGAGTCATTCGTAAAACCGCCATCGATCGTGGACTAGGCCCTCAACTCGTGGGCACACATGTTTGCTACATCACATGCAGCCTGGAATCCTTTAGAAGTCTTACCCACGAAAATCAAATTGTGCCTGCCCTTGGAGACTGCCCCAATATAGATATAGTGATGCCCATCGCTGGTAACCGGCGCGCACGAAAGCCATTCGAAACCGGGAAACAGAGCATTGGGTCTTTTTCTCATTCCCAGGGAAATTTCGAAATAATCGAGACTATCCCACAGGTTCGCGCCTGTCAGCGCCGCTCTTAGCTCTGCGTGAACGTCCTTTAGGAGCCGTCCACCCAATACTTCACGCTCGATCTTGACTTCAGTCGATATCATGGTTCCATTGTTGAAGCAGACCTCGTGCAACTTGTGCGCTCAAGAACAATAGATGGTCCTACGAAACTACTTTTGCCTTGATCGTTGCATTTTCCTCAGCCTTCTGAGAAGCCTCTTGCGGGCCAAGATGGATTTCTTTTTCTTTTTGACACTGGGCTTGTCGTATGCACGTCGCTTCTTGACCTCCCCGAGAACTCCTGACTTTTGGAGCTGCTTCTTAAACCTCCTTAGCGCATTTTCGAAGGATTCGTCTTCTCCGACAACAACTCCCGGCATAAACTGGAACCTCTACTCTCAGGAAACGGAATTACTCAGATTCTGATAGAACCCAAGTCCAGCGGCCGCCAAGCCAGACTTCAGATCATCGGACATTGCGATCTCGCTCGGCAGCCGTATCTTCGGGAAAGGCGAGACTCTGTCCGGCGAGTCTCACCTTTCGTTGTTAGACAATTGATGCTGTCTGGTTACCAGCGAGAACCTCGTTCTCTTCGGTTATGGTTCTCTGACCTGGGCTTAGCCTCGTTCACTTTAAGTGTGCGGCCGTCGAGATCCTTTGAGTTCAACTCCTGGATAGCCTTGAGACCTTCTTCTCGGTGGCTCATTTCAACGAATCCGAATCCCTTAGATCGGTTTGTAAATTGATCAATGATAACTTTTGCGGACTCTATCTCCCCATAAGTTGCGAAGAGCCCCTTGAGGTCTGCCTCGCTAGAGTCGAAGGACAGATTTCCGACATAGATTTTGATACTCATTTCTAACTCCCTTGGAAAAGAGCACGCCCCACGATTGGCAGGAAATGCGTTTAGGTTATGAACAAGGGCTCTTTGTGGACGGGGATAGACCGGATGAAATTACGGTTTGAGGTCCTCGGCACGGGGCCTATGTCCGGGATCTTAATCCTTGCATGACGCCCGTAGTCCTTGACGTGAGGTCAACCGGAGAAACACAAGTTAAGGCTCATGCTTAGGTTAGGGCAACGATCCTCCGTTGTCAAGCTATTCTTCACGCCTAGTTGAAATCACGTGAGGGTAGAAAAATATGAGACGGATTAATATATGTGTACTGAGGTAACTTTTATCGATGATTAATGACGATAACACCATGAAAAGCCCTGGTCCAAACACAAAGAAGATACCTTATAAACCCAGTCAAAAGGGCTGGCAGATTCGCCAACACAAGAGGCAAATACCTCTACTTCATCCTGACTCGTGGATCAACATTGATATCCCTCGAAGCTGGCTCACCATTATGAGAAATACGGGGCTAACGTTGGCAGAACAGTTTTGTTTAGCGATAAGCAACTATAATCCTAAACGTGGCGTATCACATTCTGGGGCAGATTTGGTTGGGGTTCGGGTTAAACTTCCGGGTGATTTGGCCATTCATTATCGCGAAGAGCGGCAAGTGCTCCTAAGGGCCATTGGGCAATACATTAAATCATTATAGCTGAATGTACTCAGTTGAACTGAAATCGTTGCAGTTTTTTGCCAAGAGCCCGATATTATTTACCTTGAGTTTGCCTTCACACGGCGGGGCCCGGTACTCGCATCGGGACAGAATTTATGCGCCGGTTAATCGTGAAGAATGATGCTTTCAATTAGGATTTTCTCCGTGCGGGACTTTTGCGGGAATGAGTCATCGACCGTTATGGATTGTAGTGGATTTGATGCAACGGTCTTCGCCGACAACCTATTGGTTTTATGATTAAAGATGCGTGAGAAACTGACTGAAAGTCCTTGTGTCGGTGGTTCGATTCCGCCCCTCGTCACCATGAAATAGTCAAGCATCCCGGTAAGTTAGGTGTATACTGACAGGCGGGATTTCTTTTTGAGCATGATGATTGCCAGTGCTTTCTCGGATTCTCTGGCCTCGGAATCTTTTATCGATGTGCCTGATCCCTGCCCTTTTGACGAGTCCCGATACTTCCTTTCAAGCCCCGGGCATAAGAGATCAAAACGCGAATCTATAGCGATTCTCAAGAGTAATCGCAAATTGCAGAGAACGATTCCCTGCAATTGGTAGGTGTCGGCCTCCGTGCCGACACGTTTTGTGTATATAAATCGATTAGTTCGGGCCGGCAGGGACGCCGGCCCCTACCGAGTTCTTTGCTGGACAGATATTGGATTACGTGAAAACTTTCGAGAACCGCTCTAAACAAGCTCAAGTTCAAAGCGCTTAGAATACGGGCGCACCGGTCCGAGTCTTCATGTATCGATGGGCGGTGGCGGCTGTCCCACGTTGCCACAGATTCGACACAATGATTTCCGCAGTGTCTTCTGTGGCCCTAGCGATACCTCTCTAGCTAAAACTTTCTTAATATTCGCCTTAATACATTCCAAACTGAGAAAATGCCGGAACATATCACTTCAGTTAGTTGACTTAATAGACATTGGTACACCTTGGTTGCCAACCGCGAGGTCGATGTTGATTTGCCAGACCAGGAAAGAAGTCAATTGTGTGATTTGCTTGAACTGAATGGCTTTTGGCGATGTGGGGACAGAAGAAACGTGGAGGTAAGCAAAAGGCGAGCAAATGACAGATGAGGAATTGATCGAGTTAGGACCACGGAAATCGGTCAGGCTCAGAGCGAAGCGAGGCACATGGGCCGATAATCTGAAGATCCCACCTATACCTTTGCGGGATGCCCCGATGTGGATTCGCCTGGAGGTTCCCAAGACGTGGTTGACTATGCTCTGCAATACCGGCAAGCCGCTGGATGAGCAATTGAATCTTGCCGTTCGGAAATACGGTGGCCTGAATAGCATCAAAGTGCCAAAAGACTTAGCCACCATAACCGTGCGATCCGAAGAGTTATCGCTGAAGTGTGCCACTCGTCAAGGTGAGAAGGAAGTGGTTCAAGCCCTCGGTCATTACATCGTGGAGCTAGAGAACCGGCCATAAGCCGCTGTGGATACCCAGACCCTCGTATTGAGGGTTTGGGCGAAATTATTATCGAATTCGGCCCCTCAAAAAATTTGTATGAGGGGTTCAAAAGCGATATTTTGGCTGCGCAAGTCCGTTCTTCTCATAGGTGTTGACTATAGTTCCCTCCAGAGTCTTTGTTGGGCCCGCTTCAACTTGCTCGACACGCAGGCGCCGGCCTCAAGTCGACCGTAAATTAGGCTTTTTCCGGGTATCTGTGTCAAATA
>DATJPW010000380.1:0-21083 GCA_035506215.1 Desulfomonilaceae bacterium | reverse complement strand
AAAGTGGACGCCGCTGGATTAATTCGGTTATTCTGCACCTCAGAAAGGAGGTGATAGACGGTTTGTCCAATGGTGTCCTTTCGGAAGCCATTCCGAGAGGAGAAGCAAAAAATGGGAGTTTTTAACAGACGTGGTAACTGGTGGATCGACTTTTACCATGAAGGCAAGCGAGTGAGAAGAAAAGTCGGGCCATCCAAAAAACTGGCCGAGCTTGCACTGGCGGATGTGCAGCTTAAAAAGGCAAAAAACGAGTTCCTTGGGATCAGTGAGCCCAAAAGGATTCTGTTCAAAGACTTTGCATCAGAGTACATGGACTATTGTCGCGCCAACAAGAGAAAATCGACGTGCGAAAGGGACCTCTACGTGCAGAGGGATTTGGCGCGATTGTGGGGAACCGAGCAGTTGGACAGGATCACGCCTAAACAGGTCGAGGACTACAAGAGCAGCCGCCTGAAGTCAGTCCGGCCTGGGACGGTCAACCGCGACTTGATGACCGTGAAGGCTCTTTTCAATCGAGCGATTGCGTGGGGTTACCTGAAGGACAGTCCAGCAAAGCCGGTGAAACCGTTGAAGGTCCCGAAAGGGACTGTACGTTTCCTATCGGCATCGGAGGCCGAGCTTCTGCTGTCTGCCTGTAAAGTCTCCCAGAATCCTCATCTGTACGCAATTGTGTGCGTGGCACTTCACACAGGGTTGAGGAGGGGAGAGATTCTGCGATTGCAGTGGCAGGACGTCGATTTCAAACAAGGCAAGATTTATGTGGTCAGCAGAGAGGAGGGACCTACGAAAACCGGCGAATCGAGATCGGTTCCGATGAACCGCACCGTAAGAGACATACTACGGAGCCATCCGCGCAGACTGGATACGCCGTACTTCTTTCTCAATCTGAAGGGCAAACCGTTTCGGCATGTGGACAATGGCTTTGTCAAGGCTGTGAGGAGGGCAGGTATCGCGCATGTTCGATTCCACGATTTGCGTCATACCTTTGCCAGCCACCTGGTCATGGCCGGGGTAGACATCCGTACTGTGCAGGAACTGCTCGGTCATAAAGACATTAAGATGACCATGAGGTACGCTCACCTAGCGCCGGACCATATGAAGAATGCTGTAGAGACCCTTGATGGTCACTATTTGGACACCGAGGAATTTTCCCAGAAAGATGTTGGTTCTCGGTTTGAGGCTTAATAAGCTAGATTAACTCTATTTATTCGGTTGGTCAAAGCGGAATTATGAAGGGGAAGGACAGTTGACTCCACGCGACCCCGCAGAATAGCCCAAGCACAATCAGCAACGCCAGGATTTGCGCCGGGAAACGACACGCACGATGCGACGTTGTGAATATCATTGAGAAGCACCCCCATTTACATAAGTGCTGATATCAATTCGCATTCAAAATCTCCCTATTCCCCCCTTTATTAAAGGGGGGTTAGAGGGGATTTGTTTATAGACTTGAACGCGAATTGCTATCAATATCTGTGTCTTTGAATGCGCTGTCGTGTGACAGCCGCCGGAATTCTTGACGTGTTGCAGAGCCCGCACCCTAAGACCTGTAGGGTCCGGCGTCCCTGCCGGATCGAACCTGTCGATCTATATACCAAAATGTGCCTGCGCGGAGGCAGGCACCTACCAACTTCCAAGGATCGTCTTCGTGATCAAACATTTATTTCTTGCCGCTTGCTCTAGGGATTGCAACGTGGTGAAAAAGAAGCAATAAACATGCCATCATAACAAAGTCTCTGAAAGATCAACATGTTATAATAACGTCCGTTTGTGCCACCCGCCCTGGACATCTCGCGATGCGCGTTTCTTAGCAAAAAATTTGATGCATCCTCGGACGAGCTTATTCTAACCTACTGATATCGTGAGCTAAGTCGGAGGAATTCGCGTGTCAAGAAACTTGCATCTTTGCCGGCACTTATAAAAAACTTTAATATCTCAATACGGTTTGCTTTGAATGACAGAAATGCCATAATAAAAAATAACAAAACCTGAAACATAACAGCATGAGCGCTAACGATTATTCCGTCAAACTTTATGGCCACGGGTCCCGCGATCCGAAAGAGTTTTGCGACGACTTGGCACGGGTCCTGGGCATCCCCGTTGATGAAGCAGAGGACTTGTTGAACCAGCTCCCTGTAGTGGTAAAGCGAGGAATGCAGAAAGCAGATGCTGAGGAGGTGTGCACTCTCCTTCGATCTTCTTCCGCCTGGTGCATTTTGGAGACCCCTGACGGTGAGTCCATCACGGACGACGAGATGGAAAAACCTGCGGAGCAGGCAACGGTGCCGGGTCCCCCGGCGAGACACCTCTTCAAAAGAGATAAGGCTCACCCTAGGCTTTGGTTAGGGATCTTGCTGGGAGTCACCGGACTTCTGGGATTGTTTGTGCTGGTGGGTTTGCTAGGCTCCATGGAGACAATCGGTCGCGCTATCCCGGCCAAGAAGCCGGTCACGATTCAATCGGACCAAACCGAGGAGTCGCAAGCCGGTACCACAGAAGAAGAAACAGCCGAGGCAATCCAAGCACGCATCCATCAACTTGAATCCAGCCTGGCGTCGCTGTATGCTCGGCGGACGGAAGTCCAGGAATCCAGAGACTTGGCTGATGCAGGATACCTGGAACGAGATCTTCAAGAAAAGATCCGCACGGAGTATCGAGAACTCCAAGCGCTCAAGAGCAAGCTTAACCTCATACAGTCACGGGAGCAGCGTTGAGCCGTCTTCGGATCGACTCAATAGCCGAGTGGAAATGACCGGCAATCCCACGTTCCGGGTGAGACGGCGCCGCTGACGATTTCCCATCATGCAAAATGGAGATTGCTTCGCTTCGCTCGCAATTGTGAGGAGTGGAATGCCGCGTTCTGGGGAGGCAATCTCCGTGCTGTAGGGGCGGACGGGGTCCGCCCTCATTTGGGCGCATGCCATGCGCCCCTACCGCTTCGCTCGCGATGACATGGAGGGGCATGGAGGCCGGAATCCAGTCTTTTCAATCCCGCGTTCTGCGCGGGACTGGGCACCGGCCTTCGCCCATAGGCGTCAAAATAACTGGTTTGTCTGGCGTCCCGGAGGGACGATCCGATAGTAGGCTGGCGATTCATCGCCAGTTTCGAGGATCAAGAAAAATCTGAAGAGTCCCATAGGGACGCCTGATAATCTGAAACGGTTTCAGCCGTCCCTCCAGGACTCGATACCCTTTGTTGTTGCCGTATTTTTTCCCGGCGATGAATCACCGGGCTACTTTCAAAGGTTCCTACGGAACCACAAGGAACGCTTATTTTAACGCCTATGGGCCTTCGCCGGGGTGACGAGTCGCGAAAAGGTCATCATTTTTGGCAATTGCTATAACTCGAAAAGTGGATCACAATTCAGGGGCAGATCATTTTCTGCTTACTCTAAAAGAGTAGGTGAGTTCAGCCTTGCCTCCCTCCTTGTCCTTCCCCGTGACTTTCACATCGAATTTTCCGGAAGTCTTTTCCGTTAGCTTCCAGGTTATCGCGCCCTTGTCGTCGATGGCCATACCGGGCGGTCCTTCGATGGACAGTGCAACCGGCTGATCTTCGGGGTCTTTCGCCTCAATCCGTGCGCTGTAGGTATTCCCTTCTATCTTCTGTTCCACAAGTTTGAGCGTAGGCGGCGCCTTGCGACAGACCGTTTTCTTCTGGATGGTCCTCCCCTCGATACCTGAGGTACTGGAAGGGATTACCTCAACTTCGATTACGTCGCCGCTTTTTAGCGGAGTGTTCAATTCGACCGATTCGGAGCTTCCGTCAAATAAAGACGTTTCCACGGGGTTCCCGTTAACCGACCAACGGACTTCTGCTGAGGCCAGTTGTTCGTTCGTCTGAATTCGAAGGGTAAGCTTCTCACCTGTTTGGGGGGAGGCCGGCTGAAATGTTACCGCGTCGTACCTCAGCAGAATAGGCGGCGTGTCGCCGGCAGGCTCAGGAGACATTGATTGCGCGAATAGGGCAGTGTGGCCCGCGCAGAGAAGGAAACCGCTAATTAGTATCGCGCCAAAGGAATAATTCATATGTCGGTCCTCTTATGTCCAACCCTATATTTGATTCATCTTTTCTTGTAGATTCACGTTGACTCTAAATATACCAGTCTTGCCGATCTAGACAATAATGAATTTTCCGGCCCGCTTCCCTAAGCTTCAGCATGGGAATGCAGGGAGAGCGTTCTTGAAATCATACCCGTGCAATGCTAGAATCACGTTCGGTTCTGCTTAAAACTAGCTTTAAATTTCAAGTAGATAGCAGGCAGAGGGAGGAGATGCCCCCTTCCGGCAACATCCCCCTCTGCGAATGTCTGCATCCGGAAGGAATACATATTTGGCTGTTTTGCACGAAAAGACGACGGTAGGCATAGAAGAAGAGGTCCAGAAATCGTATCTGGATTATGCAATGAGCGTGATTGTAGGACGGGCCCTGCCGGACCTGAGGGACGGCCTCAAACCGGTCCATCGCAGGATTCTCTATGCCATGTTCAGAGGCGGCAACCTGTGGAATAGGGCTTATCGCAAGGCAGCGCGAGCGGTCGGTGACGTGATCGGCCAGTTTCACCCTCACGGCGATGCCGCGGTCTACGATGCAATTGTACGCATGGCCCAGCCTTTTTCTATGCGTTACACATTTATCGACGGTCAAGGAAACTTCGGGAGCGTGGACGGCGATTCGCCTGCGGCAATGCGGTACACGGAAGTCCGGATGCATCGCATCTGCCAGGCGCTGCTGGACGATCTGGACAAGGAGACCGTCGACTTTGTCCCGAACTACGACAACTCTTTGGAAGAGCCGCTGGTTTTGCCCGCCAGGTTCCCTGTCCTTCTGGTGAACGGTTCACAAGGGATCGCGGTCGGAATGGCCACGAACATACCTCCTCACAACCTGGGGGAAACCATTGACGCTACCATACGCTTGATCCAGGACCCCGATTGTTCAGTGGCAGACCTGATGACTCTCATCCCGGGACCCGACTTCCCAACTGCGGGATTCATTCAGGGCAGGCAGGGTATTATCGAAGCATACACCACGGGTCGAGGATCTGTTCGCATGAAAGCCCGCGCAGAGATTGAAGACGCGGGCAAGGGATATCAGCGTATCGTCGTAACGGAAATCCCTTATCTGGTGAACAAGGCGCGGATGGTGGAGGCCGTAGCCGATCTGGTAAAAGACAAAAGAATCACCGGCATCAGAGACATCAGAGACGAATCGGACCGCCACGGGATGCGCGTGGTTTTCGAACTCAGGCGAGACGAAAACCCTGATGTGGTACTGAATCAATTGTTCCGCTTCACTCAGCTCCAAACTTCTTTCGGGATTCAGTTGCTCTGCGTTGATCGCGGACGTCCACGCCAGATGAACCTCAAGGAAATCCTGGAGAGATTCATCGAATTCCGCAGAGAAGTGGTTATTCGGCGGACAAGATTCGAGCTGGCACGTGCCCGAGAGCGGGTTCACCTTCTCAGCGGACTCAAGATCGCACTGGACAACCTCGACGAAGTGATCACGGTCATAAAGACCGCGGCAAACCCGAATGCGGCCAGAGAAGCGCTCATGACGCGATTCGAGCTGAGCCAGGTGCAGGCTCAAGCCATTCTCGATATGCGCCTGCAAAGGCTCACTGCTCTTGAAAGGGACAAAATACTCCAGGAATATGAGGAGACTCTCAGGAAAATAGCCGAACTCGAAGGGATACTGGCTTCTGAAGATAAGATTCGAGACATCATTGTTACAGAGCTTACCGAGCTGAAACAACAATTCGGCGACGAGCGGCGGACCCAAATCCTTGAGGAAGAGACGGACATGCTGGATGAAGACCTCATTCCGCGAGAGGACATGGTGGTCACATTTTCCAGCAAAGGCTACGTGAAGAGGGTCCCGGCGAATCTTTACAAGACTCAGAGACCGGGCGGCAAAGGTCGGATAGGCACGAGGGTCGTCAGCGAAGATGTTGTCATCCAGTTACTTTATGCGTCATCCCACGATGTGCTCCTTTGCTTCTCCAACCGAGGCAAGGTCTACTGGATCAGAGTATTCCAGCTTCCGGAAGAAGGGCCGTACGGTAGAGGGAAAGCAATAATTAATCTGCTCAAACTGGACCCCGGAGAGAGGATCAGAAAGATCCTGCCGTCCCAGGAGCTGAGTTCGGAAGGCTACGTGGTAATGGTTTCCGCGAAAGGAAAGATCAAAAAGACCGCCATAGAAGAGTTTTCTCGGCCCAGGACTTCGGGTCTCATCGCTCTAACCATTGATCCTGACGATGAACTGATCGGGGTAAATTTCACCAGCGGAGACGACCACATTCTTCTGGCCACGCGGTATGGCAAGGCCATTCGGTTCCACGAATCGCAGGTTAGACCCATGGGCCGTCAAGCACGGGGTCTTACCGGGATCAGAATGAAACCAGGAGACGCGGTTATCGGGATGGAAGTGATTTCCGACGGGACCGGTTCGTTGCTTACCATCACGAGCAGCGGCTTCGGCAAAAGGACCGCTTTGGCCGAGTATCCTCTGAAACATCGCGGGGGCCAGGGAGTGATTACGATCAAGAACACAGCCAGGCTGGGCGATGTCGTCGCGATCCAGATCGTAGAGAATAGCGACCATTTGCTGATATGCACCTCCGGCGGGCGTATCATCAGGCTACGTATGGACGAGATTTCCGTAATCGGCCGAAACACGATGGGACGCACGCTCGTGCGTATGGACCCAGGTGAAAGTGTTGTGGACGTGGCCAGGGCGGAATCCTCCGACGAAGACGAAAAGGAAGCCATAGACGCTGAAGGGCAGCCTGAAGTCACCGAGCGGATCTTTCCTGATGACGAAGGACAACCACCCGAAGCCTGACAAGGGCTGGACGTTCCTGGAACACACCGCGGACATTCGTCTTGAGGTCCACGGCGACACTTTGGCAGACCTCTTCGTCCATGCCGCGGCCGGGCTCAAAAGCCTGATTTCACCTGATATTGAAGCAGTCCCCGAGACTGAACTGGAGATAACTCTTGAAGCCGACACATCCGAAGAACTGCTTGTGGACTGGCTCCGAGAGTTGCTGTTCATCAGTCAAACTCGTCAACTTGTAATGGTCCGGGCACAAATCACGGACTTGTCTGAGATTAATCTGAAAGCGCGTGTATATTTCGGGACCAAGCCCTCAGATGTCGAGACCTCACTGGAAATCAAGGGCGTGACATATCACGGTTTGTCAATTGACAAAAATACCGCGGGCTATTCGGCGAGAATCGTTTTCGACATTTAGACGGCTTCTCGGTGCCGGTCCGTGTCATTGCCGGGAGCGGAGTCCCGAGTTCCGCGGGATGGCAATTTGCGTCCTGTAGGGGCGGACGGCGTCCGCCCTCATTTGGGCGCATACCATGCGCCCCTACGGCTTTGATCGCAATGACAAGGCGCGCCGATAACAAAGACTTACCTAATTGTCGTGAGACCAGCATGGAACATGAGTAACGTACGCTTGACCTTTCTTGTGCCACTCGTCCCATTGGCTGCATCTGTTGTAGTATTATTGCTACTCTCTTCTTTTGATCGCCATCTATTCGCCCTTATGAATAGTTGCCATTCGCCGATAACTGACATGATCTGGCTTGCCTTGACCGCAATGGGGGACGGTCTGGTGCTTGGAATAATGGTGGGGGCATTTATTGTGGTGAATCCCCGCGTAGTGGCCATCGGCATTCCTTTACTCTTACTTACCAGCCTGCTGGTGAACTCCATTAAGGCTGTCTTTCCTTCACTCAGACCCGCGGAATTGTTGGAGGCCGTTCATGTGGTTGGTCCTCTGTTGAGGTCCGGGGCCTTCCCGTCAGGACATGCGGCTTCCGCCATGGCAGCGGCCCTATCCGTCTCGTTTTACTTTCCTATTAAACCGGTCGGTTTGGCAGCCGGGCTTGCAGCGGCCTTGATAGGGATTTCAAGGGTTTTTGTGGGCGCGCATTTCCCCAAGGACGTCCTGGGAGGCATGGTCTGCGCTATCGTCTTGTTCCTGCTCTTGAGTGCGACAATACGACCGACCCTGGAATCCCGCGTCCCGGATCGACCGATTTTCGGCAGCAGAGTCTTCCGAGCCGCATTTTGGCTTGAAATTGTCGCCACTCTGTTCACAATCTTCGTTTACGCTCCATACTATTCCGAGTATGCCCCTGTGCCGATAGCGATTGGTGTAGTGGTATTAGGCTGCCTTGCAATGAGATACGAATCGCAACCAGGGCAAACGACAAAATAACGCAGGCTGAAGTGGTTCGCTGTTCCGCAGGGACCGACATAACCCCTGCTCGTTAAGTCAACGGCATTGGTCCGACACCTGTCAGGTCCCATGGAGAAATTCTTTTCAAGATCCTCTCAGTGTCTTATCCTATTGAAAGATCGTGAATAACTTGAAGGCCGTTAGCTTTGGGCTGCAAGGCTCGGGACCTGTGGTGACAGACAGGGGAGAGGACTGAGATGTCTCGCGAAAGGCCATACAAATTAATTCAGCTTGATGAGGTTCGCTGGGAAATACCCAGGACGGGCCGTATGAGAGTACCCGGCCTGATATATACCGATTCGTCGATTCTTCCGGACATTGAAAACGATCAGAGCGCGGACCAAGTTTACAATGTAGCTCATTTGCCGGGTATAGTGGGCCGTTCTCTGGCGATGCCCGATGTTCATTGGGGCTATGGCTTCCCAATTGGGGGCGTTGCGGCCTTTGATCCGGATGAAGGAATAGTATCGCCGGGTGGAGTTGGATACGATATCAATTGCGGTGTCCGGCTTGCTCTAACCGGTCTGAAGCGAGAGGACCTAGCTCCACGCATCAGGGAGTTAATTGACACTTTGTTCGCAAATGTGCCGAGCGGCCTGGGTTCAAGAGGAGGTATTCGCTTAAATAAGAAAGAGCTGTCTCAGGTCCTGATGTCAGGTGCGGAATGGGCAATCCGGAAAGGAATGGGGGACCCTGTGGATCTTGCGCGGATCGAAGAATCCGGGACCCTGCCCGGAGCTGATCCGGACGTGATAAGCGATCGAGCTTTTGAGAGAGGTAAAGATCAACTGGGCACACTGGGGTCCGGTAACCACTTCATGGAAATCGGTTCTATCGAAGAGATCTTCGACCGGGAAACTGCAAAGCGATGGGGTCTGTTTCCAGGCCAGGTGACGGTAATGATTCATACCGGTTCCCGAGGTTTCGGTTATCAGGTTTGCGATGAATTTCTTGCCCGCATGGTGAAGAGCATTAGACAGGAACAGATCGAACTTCCCGACAAGCAACTCGCTTGCACCCGCTTGAATACAGATCTTGCCCGGGAGTATTTGGCGGCCATGGCCGCGGCAGCGAACTTCGCGTTCGCCAATCGACAGATACTTATGCATCTGGCACGCACAACGTGGGAGGATGCACTTGGGATGTCGCCTCGTGAGCTGAAGTTCAGGCTGCTCTACGATGTTTGCCATAATATCGCCAAGATGGAGAACCATCATGTGAATGGCCGACAACGAAAGCTTTGCGTTCACCGCAAAGGCGCCACTCGTGCGTTTCCTGCACACCATCCTGCGCTTCCTGTCGATTTCCGCCACACCGGCCAACCCGTATTGATACCTGGGGACATGGGACGGGCTTCCTATATTTTAGCAGGAGAGTCCGGTTCCATGGAAGAAACCTTCGGTTCAGCCTGCCATGGGGCCGGCCGTTTGCTTTCCCGCCATGAAGCCCTTAGAAGGACAAAAGGAAGGTCCATTGAAAGAGAACTGGAGGATGAGCAGGTTTATCCAAGATGGGTGGGACGAAAAACCCTTCGTGAAGAAGTGCCGGAAGCTTACAAGGACGTAAGCCTGGTGGTGGATGTGGTCCAGAGGGCCGGCCTCGCTCGCAAGGTGGCTAGAATCCGTCCCATGGGCGTGGTCAAGGGCTAAGGTAACCATCTCAAAACTCGCAATTCTGGACATCGGTTCACGAACCAGCCGAAATCAGGTCGATTCTCGAAGCGCACCGCGTGTGAAAGTCTGCACGCGATAATTTGAGACAAGTTTTGGAATTGGCCACTCATGTTACACTGGTGATAGTGGAAAAACGTGAGTAGACTCATTAGCAAATACCGTTATTCACCTTCAGGGTTGATGATTTCCTTTAAGAAGGATATTGACCAATTACGATTCTTTGTGATAGGATCAGCGCGTAAGAGTGTGAATTTATAGGAATGATGGAAATAGTCTTTAACCCGTATACTGGTTACTGAATAAGGAGTGGAGCATGAAGCGCTTAATTTTAGCGGCTCTTTTGAGCGCAGTGATTTTGGTCCCGGTTTACGCGGCGGAAATCTATTGGGACACTCCTCCCGGAGACGCCGAAATAACCGACAAAGATTTCAAATATGAGTTTCAGGGCATCACACCAGCCAAGTCTTTCCGGGAACGGGATGTTTATTTCAATCCCGGCGACCCGGTCCCGGACTGGGCAACAGATCTTGTCGAGCCAGTCCGACCGGAGGTCGCACCGGCTCAGCCGCGGGTAGTCGATACTCCGAGGCCCAGCATCACAACGACGCCGGTTCCTGAGAGTGCGCGGCGTGCCCCCGCGGTTTCTCCGCAACCTGCGGAAACCAGCCCTGGTAACACGCAGTCAATATTGCCGCCGTCCAGTAGTGTGACCCCAGTTGAGACGAAAAAGCCTCAAAGCAAACGGAGCCAACGCAGCTCCTCGACTGCTGAAGCAGCAGACAAACCGTCGAGCAAGAAACTTCGGTGGGGACAGGGCGACGCTAAGCCTTCGGACGAGAAGGGCAAATTCCAGTGGGGCCAGCAGAAGTAGACAGGTTCAGCATAAAGTCTGGAGGGAAACTCTCTGCTAATTCATTTTCCCTCATTTAATGCCGGGCGTCTTCTTTCTCCACAACTACGTCATTCCGGTTCACATTCAAAATCCTCTCTTACCCATTTACAAAAGGCGGTTAGAGGGGATTTCTTTTGAGACTTGAACGCGAATCGGTGTCATTCCGTCCTGGCGCCGAGTTTAAGACTGGGATCTTTCTGTAGCCTCATGAGCGCTACTTCCACATTGTAGTCTCTTATATTAAGGCCTTTTGATATCGCTACGATTTCGCCGTCTTCCACCCCGATTTCCATGGCCATGATCTCTTTTGCCTGCTGCAGCCCTGCCAAGTTGACAGGAAAGCCGGACCAAAGATTCCACGACCTGAAATAGACTATCCAATGAAGCTTCCCGTCCATGATGCGCGTGTCCACAAGTCTCAGACAGGGGGTAGAGCCGTCTTCTCCGTTGTAAAAAAAGATGTCCTCGGGACGACCAACCTCCATGCACATGCGATTGGTCCGGTGGCCGTGTTTCTTGTAATAATCAATGACGTACTGCCAGGAAAGTTGCAGACGCTCACCGTAAGTGTAGTGTTCGTTCGGCGCCTTTTCAGGAGACAGGAGATACGGCATATATTCGGACAGGTATTTTTCATCCGCAACAGGGGGCAAGTTCAGATGCTCGGGAATCTGAGGCAGGAGTGGTCGGACTGCCGGTTGCTTAATGTGGATAATCGCCATGTCGAATTCAATGCGATCCGCGCCGGGATTGGAACCGGTGTCAACCGTATAGCGGCGGGCTGCTCCGTCGGGTTTACGCGACTCTTCAATGAGCGTGTACAAACACTGGAACCACGCGTCAGGGATTGTAGTGGCGTCTATAAATATCGGTTTCATTATGTTCTCCACCTTAAACCAAAATTTGCATTGTTGAGAAAATTTTTTCAGCTAAACGAGAAGACAATTTCCGGATGCAATAGATTCGCGCCGATGAGCCCCTCCGCCGCAGTAACCATACAGCGTCTTCCCTATCATTGTAAGATTGCGGTATAAACCTTATTGCAACGAAGGTCAATTAGTCGTTGAGCGAATGGATTCAAGTTATCAGAAAGCGTGAGGCTGGATTGAAATCCCGTCCGGAATCGTGGAAAACCGTTGCCCATAAATCGCCGGAGGTCCATTCCTCGCAGTCGAGGTTGCGGGGAGAAACCGGGAGCTGGCTGAGGAAGTACTTCCTCGAAGCCTTTATCTCGTCGAATAACCCTCCATGGTTTGACGCGCGAGCCGTCGCGTTGGGTCTCATCATAGGCTTTGGAGTCCCCATGGGCGCTCAGATGATCTGCTTGGGCGTCTTGAGGCTGATCTTCAGATTCAACATTGTCATAGCCTTCGTGTTCACGTGGGTGAACAATCCCGTTTCCATCCTCCCAATGTATTATGCGTACTACCTCTTGGGGTCGGCGCTCCTGGGAAAACCCGCCATCATGACCGTGGCCGATTTCCAGGAACTCATGAGACCGGTCTTACATGCTGACTATTTCTGGGGGTCAGTATACGCTTTCATCGTCCTTGGCTGGGACCTGGTTATTCGGTGGTCTGTCGCCGCCGCGCTGATCGCAGTCCCGATGGGAATACTCGGTTACGTGATCGGCTATCGTATTCAGAGAGAACGGTGCAAACGAAAGGCCAAAGAACTTGGGATTACGTACATGAACTTGCTCCGGCAGCTTGAGAAAGAAGTACGGTAAGGCACTCGGCTGCAGATTCGCTCATTACAGCAACCGTTGACTAGTCAGGCATTCCCGCGTCTATCCATCGGGCTATTTCACTGATTTCGTCCGGAGAGAGATACGGTCCCCGCGAAGGCATTCGCCGAAAACCTCCGATAGGTCCTCTCAGGATCCTGATAAGATTAGTCTCGCCGGCCCTCCCGCTGCCAACTTTTTCCGGCTCGATCAATTGCTTGCCGTAAGCACTGCTTTCGGCCAGTTCTTCTCTCGTCTCCCAGCCTATATGCCCTTCGTGGGTTGCCTTCATACTGGGAGTTCGATTATTGGCTTGTTTCCATCTTTCCAGAGCGTCATCGAGAATCTGTTTGATGCGGGGCCAATGCGGTTCAGACATATTCAGTTCTCCCACCCCATTGTATGATCTGAAACTTTGCTATCTGTGAGTGGTTACACCCACCTGCTTGCAATAGGGGCGAATCGCGCATTTTGAACAGAATGGAGAGATCGGTCGACAGATATTCTGACCCCACGTGACTAGGAGGTCGTTATACTCGATCCAGTACTCCCTGGGAAGCTTTTCCCGCAGGGCCATTTCCGTGGCCTCCGGGCTCTTGGTGGCTACATACCCGAGTCTGTTGCTGACCCTGTGAACGTGAGTGTCCACACAGATGCCCGGCTTACCAAAACCCAGAGTAACCACGAGATTGGCAGTCTTGCGGCCAACTCCCTTCAATTTCAACAGTTCGTCCAGATCATCCGGGACTTTGCCATGGAATTTTTCTATCAAATTTTTGCTGATTGACCTCAGAACGCGTGCCTTGGTCTTATAGAACCCCACAGGAAATATGAGCCGTGCTATTTCCTCTTCGCTCACCGTCAGGATAGCCTTGGGCGTTCGAGCCCTTTCGAGAAGTCTGCCGGCGGCTTCTCGGGTCACCTGATCTTTGGTGCGCAATGAAAGGATGGTCGTAACCAGTACTTCAAAAGGGTCTCGTCTACGACGGGAAACTTCCGTCACAATGGGCACATCGAGGCTTCGAACTTCTCGTCGGAGAACATTCACAATTTTGTCGATATCAGGCTGCCTTTGCGCGGGGACTGTCATCAGTATCTGGTTCCTACCCGTTTTCTAACCGTTTCTATGGTGACCTCGGCAATAGCTCGGGCTTTCTCCGCGCCGGCAGCGAGGACACTTTTTATGCCCCCGGGGTCCTTCATCAACTTAGCCCTTTCCTTTCTGGCATCCCGGAAGAAATCCCAGAGAATCCCTACCAACTCTTGCTTGATGGTCCCGTAAGCCGCGCCGCCTTCAACATAAAGCTTGCGAACCTCCTCTACTCTTTCGGGCGGAGCAAAGTGCCGGTAGATAGCGAAGAGATTGTCGGTTTCCGGGTCCTTGGGCTCATCCACCGGCTTTGAATCCGTCACAATGCTCATCACTTTCTTCCGCAAGGTCTTCTCATCAAGAAAGATCTCGATAGTGTTGTCGTACGATTTGGACATCTTCTGACCATCAGTTCCCGGAATAGTAGCAACATCGTCACTTATCTCAGCTTCAGGAATTACGAAGGTCTCTCCGAATGTACTGTTGAATTTTATGGCTATGTCGCGGGTCACTTCGAGATGCTGCTTCTGGTCCTTACCCACAGGCACCAGATTCGACTGATAAAGAAGTATGTCAGCCGCCATGAGGACCGGATAGGCAAAAAGCCCGTGATTGAAAGGCAAACCTTTCGCGACCTTATCTTTGTACGAGTGGCAACGCTCCAGCAAACCCATTGGGGTTACGCAGCTTAAAATCCATGTCAACTCCACCACCTCGGGCACGTCCGACTGGACCCAAAACGTGCACCGGGCCGGATCAAGACCCAGCGCCAGGAAGTCCGCAGCGGCCCCTAGGGTCTCCTGGGCGAGCTTCTCGGGATCCTGTAGACTGGTCAGAGCATGGAGGTTCACTATGAATACGAATAGGTCCGACATGTCCATGTAAGAAAGCATGGGCTTCATCATTCCCAAATAATTTCCTATATGTAGCGATCCACTGGGTTGGATGCCCGATAGAACTCTCAAAACACCCTCTCCTTTCTTTGCAATCCACATTGATTCGGTCGTTTGCCGGTCCAGCGACGACGGCTTCAAGTAGTTTAAGATGCACAACTTTTATAACCAGTTCAAGTCTTAAAATCCAGCCTCTCACATTCCCGACTTGAGTTCCAATATGTTTCACGTATAATGCCGATGCTATTCATGGGGGTTTGGACTATGGTTGAACAACTGGTGATATATTTTACCTACATAATCGAACAGGGCGGCTATCTGGGGGCGGCCGTTCTTATGGCGCTTGAGAGCATGGTGGTGCCGGTCTCCAGCGAAATGGTGATGCCGTTCGTCGGTTTTCTGGTGGTGGAAGGAAAGTTCTCCTCAATCGGGGCCATTCTAGCGACTTCAGTGGGTTCGATTATCGGCTCGTTAATATCCTACGGTCTGGGTTATTTTGGCGGCAGACCCATTGTTCTGAAAGTGGGGCGATACCTGCTGCTGAATCGAGATCACCTGGAGTGGACCGAACGCTGGTTTGCCCGACATGGCTCATGGACGATTTTAGTCAGCAGGTTCATACCTGTGGTTCGGCATTTGATTTCCATACCCGCAGGAATGGGACGAATGAGGCTTCTTCCGTTCTGCGTCTACACTCTAATCGGCGCGACCATATGGAATTCATTTTTACTCTGGTGCGGGTACAAGCTCCGGCAAAATTGGCAGCTTGTAGAACGGTACACTCACGAATTGGATATAGCGGCAGCCTTTGGACTTGTAGTGTTCGTGACCTGGTTCATAGTCATTCATATCCGTCGCTCTCGGGTGGCGGAGGCAACCGGCGGTAAGCAGTCTGCAATTTGAAAAATCCAACCAGCCCAACGAGGGCGGACGCCGTCCGCCCCTACGCGATGGAAATGGCTGGTCTGCATAACGCGGGATTGCCGGTCAAAATCCCCCCATACCTCCCCTGTACAAAAGGCGGGATTAAGGGGGATTTATAAGCGGGACACCTATCTCACCATTCACTCGTCGCAATGACAATTGCGATACCGGGATCAATCTGCCTCTGATCTTTTCCCCTGATTTTTTCCCCAAAGTCCCTTGTTTTTAAGAAATGTATACAATTAATGTGTCATCATAGCTAGTTATGTAAAAATAATCAAGTTAAGACGGCGCTGCCTGCACTCGATTCGAGCAGGTCCTCCTGCCGTGACGTTTTACCCCGGGAGATCGAGGGGAGTCATATCACGCTAATTTTAATAATTATTTCAGAGGTGCGGATTATTTGTGAGCGCGCAGAGCGTTCGGTTACGGTTGAGAATCCGGTTTATTTTTCGTGTTCGCGAACCAACTTTCGATATTTTTTAAACCATTTTCTAGCTTTTTTAATTAACTTCTTGCCAATATGATCATTTTTTACTTGACAATAAATTTAATTTGATTACCCTCCCTTTCCAACAGATCAGACCCTTGAGGGAGGGTGTTATGTTAAGAAAACAGTTAATCAGTTCGTGTTTATTGATACTTTTTGTCATGGTGATTTCCGGCGTCGCTTGGGCTCAAGCCACCGTGGATCCCTATGACGTGGCGGCCGAGTCTAATCAAGGCGTCAAAAACATTGCCAAGGTCAAGCCCGCACCGCCTGCTGTCTCAAAAGTCAAGCCGTATGGCTGGACCTCCCAGTTCGAGGGCCTCTCACGGTTCAATCCTATTGCTTGGGGACCGGACTGCTACCTCCCCTCGCCGGCCAAAGGCCAGTTCCTTCTGGGACCGAAGGTCTGGTTCGCCAGGGTCGACGGAGAGGCTCGGCGAGGTGTTGACATAGCAAATGTGCAAAGTTCCAACGTAGACTTTGACGATCATCTGGGATTGAGGAAGAGCGGCAATACCATATGGTCCATCGAAGCGCTTTATCAGTTTCGTCCCGGCTGGGGAATAAGGTACTCGTTCACTCCCCTGCGCCTGCACGCCACAGCGGCCCCGACGACTGCCTTCAACTTCATGGGCCAGACCTTTGCCGCGGGGACCGAAGTCCGTTCCAAGTGGGAACACTATGAGCACCGCTTGGGGCTTGTCTTCAACCTGAGCCGAACAAACAATAGCTTGACCAATCTCTATACGGACTGGCTCTATGTCCAGGACAAGCTCACCGTTGGAGGCGTGACCGCCACTACCGCGACTGCCGTCACTTGGGATGACAGCAAGAATATGGCGGTCGTGGGATTCGAGTTTGACAAATGTCTGAAAAATTATCGTGGCAACACATTAGGTATCGGCGGGAAAGCCGGCATCGCATTCTTCAACGATGTTATCGGGTACGAGGCTGAGGCAGCCTTGAATTATATGATCCCCATCAAGACCGGCCGCTTCGGTTTCATCAAAGGCGGATATCGTTATGCCCAATTGAAAAAGGATAAAGCGAGTCAGTTATTCATGACTACTATGGATGGGCCTTTCCTTCAGGTCGGGTTTCTTTTCTGACCATACCTGAACGGAATCGCCCCTTCCTCCCCCGATCTATGCCCGACCGGAATGAGAGATCAATTCTCCGGTCGGGCTTTTTGCTTTGTGAGTAACCACTTACTTGTCTAAAGTGATCACGAATTGCGATCCCACGACTTAGGTAGGTGCCGGCCTCCGTGCCGGCACGTTTTACGTATATAAATCAACTAGTAGAGCCCGGCATGCCTGCCGGGCCCTACTGATTCCTTCCATTACAACTATTGGATTACTTCAAAACTTTGAAGAACCGCTCCAAGCAGTGAATGGATACTGGTTTAAGCTATCCAGAGGGATTCCAGATAGAATCCCGACGAGTCCACCCCTATCCGGGGCTGGTTTGCTTCCAAGTCCCAGGAAACAAAATAGGCTAGGTGGTCTATCAAAGGCGCCTCTTCCCGGTCTACCTTGGATTGCAGCCATTTTGCGGTTTGGCGCACCGTGCTCAAAACTTTCATGTCCAGGTTCATGGACTTGTTCAGAGCCTGGAGCCGGGGAGCGCCTTGTAACTGTTCGACAGCCTCTTCCCAGTGTATTCCTTGCACTTTTCGCCTCAGAATATAGCCATTCCCTCGGTCGCGGATGACGAGCAACGGCGCGTTGTAGCCTAACCTCGCGTTTCCGATCGTGGTAGCGTTGATCTCGGACGCGTAGTGTTCGAGCAAACCTTTGATCCCTCGTATATGAGGTAGTAAGAAAGGCTGGATTCGTTCGAAGATGAATTCCGTGCCATTGATCGTAAGTTCCTTGAGACGAGTAGGATCAAATCCGAGATCCACAAGGTCTCCTATGGTCAACGTGTCCGCGGAGGAGATGGATCCAGCCTCCATCCACGCAACCAAACTTGGCCTTCTATAATTCGGAAGCGCCTCGATAATACGAGCGGGGTGTCTTTTCAGCACCTCGGGAAGATTCAACCAGAGATCCTTCTCACCGAATTCAAAGCTTGGCTTGCCTGCAAGCGCGCGCGGCGCGTAGGACTGGACCGGTAGGGCCCGGATCTCCGGATCCAAAACGATCTGCTCCAGAGACTCGCCACCGGTATATCCGAGAAGTCGTCCTATTCGCCGTCGGAACCCAAGAAACTTCGTAACAAACCGAGTGAACATGAATCTCATCAAAGAGGTGTTTTCACCTGATAGAATTTGCTTTTCGAAGTAAATCAAAAGTGCCGAGTACAGGTCTTTGAATTCCGCGATGGTACGCTCCACCATTAATTCATTGTCTCGCATATCGATGGCGGGTCGTTTCCGTTTCAGGTGATGGAGCAATTTGAGAAGCGGACCTTTGAGGTCTCGAGCGGCCAGACCTGGGGGAATGAAGACCATGTACTGGTCTTCCGTTTCCGAACTAGGCGTTCCGGTGATTTCCTCAACCGTGCTCCAGTCCAGCTTCGAATAAATGTCATAGGTAGGGTCATCGCTGGGAATAATGTTGTCCAGTATACCGACCGCTCCCTTTTCCGCCAGAAAATCTCTGAAAGCCTTGAGCACGAGGTTCCCAAGCCCTTTATTTCGAAACGGCGCGGCTACTTCCACGTAAACCAGATAATAGCAAGGGATGGGTTTATTAAGATAAAGCATGTTAAGTCGGCCCAGGTTTTCTCCTGAGTCGGAGTTGATCTCAAAGACCTTGAATCCGTTATGGAAGCCTTCCGGCCGAAGGCGGTCTATTTTTGCGCCTGAAACGGTCTCATCTACCAGAACCGACAGATTCTCAAAGAGGTCCGCCATCATAGGAGATTCGGAGGCAGCAGCGCGCATGCCCCCTTCCATGAGGCCAATCAACGCCAGTCTCTCATTCAGACCGAGTCGCGTAGTTTCCTGAGAAGGCCCTTCTGGGGCGATTTCTCTTACCGATGATTCCATGGTGATCATTATCCTCGCTATATGGTCCAGCCGATCACACGGTGTTGAGGCAAAAAAAAGAGCGGAGCCTCTGCTCCGCTCTGTTCTGACATATGTTAATCGTCACTCTCAGCGCAGCAGAGGCACTCTCCCGTTCAAATAAAAGTAAAAATAAAAGTAGCTGCGCAGAGCGACAGTCATGATTTTCTCCTAATCAACCAGAGCGTACTCTCTTCTTCATCGCATGTCAACCCTTGGTAGCGAGTCCGTTTGAAGTTCTTCATTCTCCAGGACGGTGAGCAGGATTAGGATCATAGCGCATGGGCGGCGACATAGGTATTACCTCCCCTTCTTTGATCAAATATGTGTTCACCTTCACTGCCCAAGACAGTTTGTCGGTGCTTGGGCCTTTTTGCTGTATAACCACCTCGATTAAATCATCTTTGCGGTCGTTGTCGAGGTCTATGAACGTCCAGGCAACCTTTATCGCATAACATTCGCGGAGGTCTAGCTCGACACCACATTGGCCCAGATTGTCACCGACGGACATCTCATGAAGAATTACCGGCTTCCATTCATCAAAATACAACACGCTTTTCTGTCCAGCGGTTGTTCCCTGACCGGAACCAAACCCCTCGGTCCAAATTATCCCTGCTCCATTGAAGTTGTTTCGAACGGTGCCGAAGTGATAGCCGACTTGGTCCATCTCTCGGGCTTCCTGCAACTTTGGACGCACCAGAATGGAGCCCCGCTGGAAATTCCTACCACGATAAGGAAAGGTGACCGCCGCCAAATAAGCCTGTTCCTCACCAGCAATGGCAATGTGGATGACTTTGTCCACGAACATCCCATGTTCTTTAGATTCACCCTCAGGGGGGTCCCACCACAGCCAAATCTGGCGATCGCTGGGGACATTGCACTCTCCGGTCACCAAACTGGGCAGAAGAAAGATTATGACGAGAACAAGAAATACCCTGGACATGGCTGCTCCCCTCACGAATCACGCTACACAGGATGATATTATCGTATGAGAGAAATGCCGCGGTCCAGCAGGACGACGGGCCAGTCGCCCCAGGCTTCCTATACGTTCCAGCCTGTCAGCGATACGGCTTGATCAAAAAGATTCCTCAATAGGGCATATTGAAAGCTAAGCTCATACTGCCGCCCAATGTCCACGAAGAGCGATTCAAGGAAAAATCATAATTCTCGGTGGCGATCGCAGCCCCGCCGAAAACCCGGTTAACGGTTAATGTGCTCTCCGCGTGGAACACGTTCCACCTTCCGAACAGACCCACTTGGCCGAGGCCCAACTTCTTGGAGTATTCCATGAAGAGTTCCATGAAATAGCCTCTTCTGTAATTGCCGCTGCCCTTAAATACAAATGTGGGAGCAGCGAAGTCCTCTGACCACCTCACATTCCCCCCCACGGCAGGGAATCCGACCGCTCTGAAAATCAGACTTCCCAGATAGCAGTTGTTCTCGTACTGAGTTCCGATAAGAGGGATCCAATTCTCGGTGTTCACGTCCGCCTGGTCGGTTATTGCGGAAGCCACGGCGCCGGAAGTGACCACGGGATTATTGAAAGCAACTGTATCGTGGTCGTAACGAATCCCACCAATAATGTTGCAACCGTAGCCACACCTGAATATTGCCAGGCCGTCCACAAATGACCACCACGGGTCCACATTCCATTGCCGCGTGGAGTGCCCCGCACCCACACCGCCTTGCACATCAGACGAGTTAAGGGTACCGTTGCGAAGCAGGGTCCATGCGGACGCGGACACTCCAAATCGCGGTCCAAGGTCGATTGGAAGCGAGAGACCCAGCCATGTACCGTGATTGGAATAACTGTTTTGTAACGAAACGAGACCTGCGATAGCCACACCTTGGGTAGCCAAACCGTAGCTGGTCCCGTTGGCATAGTCCGCACTTCCTCCAACGTACACTGTTGGACCTGGGCCGAAACCTGGGGCACCGCAACCGAGAACAGCTCCTCTCCAGAATCCGTCAAGATAAGACGCTCCCGGGAAGCCCATTCCGAACACGCTCTGCGCCTCCACGGCGGTACTCATAGTTGTGATTAGGATAAACGGCAGCGCGTAGATAAGCAATCTTGAGCGTCCAAACGATGACTCCATGTCCCCTCCTAAATTCGAA
>DATJPW010000379.1:0-3930 GCA_035506215.1 Desulfomonilaceae bacterium | reverse complement strand
CTAGAAGATCCGGTCGCTGCCGGCCGCGATCCATTGCGGATACCACTCATAATGTGTTTCCGGATTAGCCTCCCTGAGCCCCTTGTATGAGGCCTTGGCAAGTTCAATGCCTTTCTTGATTCTGTTGAGCCATACAAGCCCCTTTTGTTCGAGAGACACGAGCAGCTTGTCTAACTCTTCGTCAGTAACCTCCAGCGATTCCTTCAGATCGTCTCTGGTCATGTAAAGCCCCGGGTTGACACGGTAGTCTTCCGCGAGTACGCGAAGGAGTTTTCGTTCATCGACACCCCGCACTTTGGGCTGGGGCCCATAGGTCGGTACCGGCACCCCCAGTTCCGGATGCGGTTTTCTGCGCCTCCAGGCGATCTGGTCTTTAAGCTGCTTCATGGCCGTTCTGAAGACGACCATCCTGCAGGCTTCCATGCTCCCTCCTGAAATCGAATCCACCTTTGCCACCTTCATGATCTCTTCTATGGGGTAGAAGAGCGTGGTCCCGTCACCGCCCATCAACTGAACGGAATCCAGGCTTGCCTGCATGGCGGATTCGAGATTGAAGATCTTTATCAGATTCGAATCAATGGTGATGTCCTCTCCCATGTCCCAGCGATGTGCAGTATGGTACGTGAAGAGCCGGGCCGACCGTTGCCTGAGGACAAGGTCGGCTATCTTGAACTGGTTTGTAGGTATGTCGATTGTGGGCTTACCAAACTGGATCCTTCTCTGCATGTAGGGAACGACGTTACGCAAGAGCTCACGTAGCCAGCCTATTGCCTGTGCAGAGATGATCGTTCGCTCGAAGTTGAGTCCGCTCGTCATGACTGACCATCCGTCGCCTTCCTCACCGATGCGCATCTCTAGTGGTATCTCCACGTCCTCGAAATTGAGCACCCCGTTCTGGATGTTACTGAAGCCGATGATCTCGTTAATCTTCTCGACGGTGAAGCCTTTTGCCCCCTTCTCGAGTATGAATGCCGTCAGGTGACGGTGCTTTTCTATCATTTCAGGGTCGTTGCTCGTGCGGGCATAGAGCATGTATCTGCTCGCCAGTCCGGCGGCCACAATGAATCTCTTTTTCCCGTTCAGGATATAGCAATCGTTTTTCCGCACGGCCTCAGTAGAGATCGCGGCGGCATCCGTCCCTACGATAGGCTCGGTAATCACAATCGCGCCTATTTCGCCGTTCACAATGCGGGGGAGAATATTCTTCTTCTGCTTCTCGGTGCCATGATGGAGGACCTGGTGCAAGCCCCCGAGCATGTTACCCCCGAACACCCTCACAATGCCCGGCATGGCTCCAAACGCTTCATTGGCAATACAGGCACCTGTGCAGCCAAGACCGAGGCCACCGTATTCTTTCGGGATAGCCGCTCCGGTGTAGCGCCGCTCTCCTATCCTGTCGAAAATGTCACGCGGAAATTCTCTGGTCCAGCGAGTTTCCGCGTCCCTCGGCATGATGCTCGCCGCAAACTCCGAAACTTCTTCTGCAAACTTCTTCTGCTCCTCTGTCCACCATGAATAGCTTTCCATAACACTCATCTCCTTTGAATTTCCTGTGAGGTATAGGTTTCAACGAGCAATCGGGGTGCCAACGTAAGTGACTGAGAATGCATAAATAGCCCAGGTCACCAGATCGCGCGTTCTCGCCAACTGCCTTCGCCTCATGAGCTTTAATTCGCCGTTGCGAATATACCGTACCGAGTGTCGCCAAGGTGTTCCTGAAATTTTTTATCTGCATCGCTCGCCTGCCAGTCGTACGATATATCGCAAGTGGAATGCCAGACTGAGCGGGATAGCACAATCTGTTGACGTGTCTACGTTTTCGGCGTATGGCTGACACGGCTGGTCTATCGGAAAACCAAAGAACTAGACGAAATGGTGCATCACAATGCACGTTTTAGGGCACTTATTCGATAAGTAAAGACCCCAATCCCTTCGCGCGCCATGATGGCCCGTGCTTGGCACACTTTTGTGCTGCCGTTGTTTTTTTAGAAGTCCGGTAATCCGCGCCTGGTGGGCTGCACTGCACCAGACTTAGGAGCGGATATCATGAAGACCGCGAATTCAGGCTTGGCAGTCTCAACGAAGAGAGGTTAAATTCACGATCACTCCATTTCGTCTATTTTGAAGCACATCCTTTGACCTAGAAAAGAGAAAATTCCTGGATTCCCTAGGTTAATCAATTAAATGGTTCGTGTACTATGAATTGGCACCGATCTTGCGATTAACAACAGGGGTGCGTAGGCACCCGTTATCATGAGCCGCGAAGTTAAAGGGCATGGATCCGCGGATGGCTTTGGCCCATAAGACAGTTTGGTCCGAACATGAAGGAACAGTGGGTAGGGAGGAGTGAGCCTTGCCCTCGCTACTCTCTGGCCGAAGCGTGAACTGACAAGCGGCGGTAACCCGGGCTAGAGCCTACGAATGAAATGAGGATCATGTGGTCGACACAGCGAAACAGATTCTCCTCTTTGTGAGCGCACTTATTCCCATTGTCAATCCGCTCGGAAACAGTCCCATCATTCTGTCGTTGACGAGGCACTATCCAGCTTCTGCACGAAGGGCGCTTTCGCGCCGGATTGCGACGAACAGTTTGTTTTTATTGCTTGGGTCATACCTGCTTGGAGCCCATGTTCTGGCATTCTTCGGGATCTCATTGTCGGTGGTGCAGATCGGTGGTGGATTGATGATCATTTCAACCGCCTGGGCAATGTTGAAGGGGCCAGATGAGGAGAAAGGAAAACGGCATAACGTACGCGACACCATGCGACCACAGGATAAGGTTGATCGTTCATTTTATCCGCTGACCTTCCCCCTGACCGTGGGGCCGGGATCGATTTCAGTGGCTATCGCCTTGGGTGCGAATGCTCCGCCTCAATACGGTGATCGTCACCTGGTCATCATGGCTGCAATCATTGGATCGCTTGTGGTCGCCTTGAGTATTTTCCTCTGCTACGGATTCGCAGACTACCTTTCCAGAATTATGGGAGAGACCGCGATGGATGTGATCATGCGTCTCTGTGCGTTCTTGTTGATCTGCATCGGCGTGCAGATCATGTGGAACGGCATGAAAGCGCTCATCGTCTCGGGCCCCTTGCATCCGCACTGAATACGCAGGCACGTCAGGGCAAACACCATACGCTCGCGAGTTTTAGTTCGTCTGATAATCATTTAAAATGACTCGTACGACATTATCTCGGAAAGAGAAATACTTGATACCAGGTGGAATGAGATAGCCATGTATGACGTGAACTCATGCCTCAATACGTAAGACGTTCCACTATTTGGTGTATTTTTTCAATTGCATCCATCAGATTTATCGAGGAAAAACTCTGGCTAAACCTAAGAAATACAAAGGATTGGTCGTTCGGTCGAAGTCTGGCACCGCACTTGCGATATCGGAATTAGCTGAGACGATCATGGGAGGCTTGGGACAGAAGGCTTTGCGAACGGATAAGTCTTAATTCTTGGCCATTTCGTCGCAAAGATATTTACAACTTTTTTGTTGAGGCACTTGGAATCAATATCCACGAGAGCCATGAGAAGGAGGGGCTATGAAAAGGTATAGTATTTCGGCGGTGATCGCATCTTTAGCCGTTGTGTTGCTTTTCGGCGCGTCATACGGTCAGGACGCGGCATGCAATTTCCAGGTCAATCCGACAGAGATCGAGTTCTTTGATGTGTCGGGCGGCACTGTGGAAATAAACGTCACTGCTTCTGATCCCTCGTGCACGTTCACTGTCGAGCGCACATATCCCTGGATAACCGTACTCAGCGTTAACAAAGAGGGGATTAAGGGAAAAGTTCTGATCAGAGTTGAGGGAAATAGTTCCCAAACCCATAGGGTGGGAGAGCTCACTGTAGCCGGGCATGCAGTCAACATCACTCAGTTCGGACCAAGGCGCGGGGGTAATGGCTCTTGATGAAAGCTCA
>DATJPW010000378.1:0-44249 GCA_035506215.1 Desulfomonilaceae bacterium | reverse complement strand
ATATTCAAGAATGACGCCCGCCTCAAGAGGACCGTTGGAATAAGTCACGAAGAAACCGCTATGCGGGAGTTGCAGTCGGATGCCGCTCAAGTCCCAAAGCTTCTCGTACCTGGTGCCGGTCGTGTTGTTGACATACCGGCCAACCGCGGTCGAGGGGGCAGAGAGGCTGGAAGAGCCCCAGTTGATGTTCCTGAAGTGATCCAGAAACACGCCTTGTCTCCAGGGATACATGTACAGGCCGATACGCAGAGGCCCGTAGGGCGCAACCAAGGCCAAGCTTTCCGAGCACACGGTCCGCTCGCCTTCACCGTTACCCAAGCCCATGCCGAATGGGGCCGGCCTCTTGCCGAAAACCAACGTGCCCCAGGGGAGCTGAGCAGTCGCCCACAGCAGGTTCCACTGCCCGGTCGCTATCGGCCTGGAAATCGCGGAACCGGTCTGCTGATTCATATAGTACCCAGCCCCCAGGTCGGTATTGACCCCAAGAGTGGGTGCCCATGTCAGAGCGGCCTGATCAAACACGTTGCCGGCAGCGCCGCTGCTGAAGTTGTAGTTATTGAACGATCCTATCCAGTACTGGCCTCTGATCCTGACCGCGGGGTTCACCCGGATTTCAGGGTTCATCACCATTCTCATGTACTGCCAGGACGCGTCCTCTCCGGTCACGAGTCCGAATTGGGTGCCGCTAAGACGCCGCGCGCCAACCCACGTGTTTAGCGCAGCCCAGTTGATTTGAGCCCCGTTGGGACCGATAGCCAATCCTTGCAGCGCAGGATTGACCACATTTAGCGGACCGAAGAACCCGTTGGTACCCCCTTGAGCAACCAATAAGTAGGTCCACTCAAAATTACCGGTCATGGTGAATTCCCATGCCGGTGCGGGACCGCTAACCGCGACGATCAGCAGCCCTGCCATCAATAACGTTAAAAGTTTTTTCATCTCTTCCTCCCAATCCACATGGAATCATAAAGGTCGCCCGAAGGCAGTCCAAACTTCCGTCAACACCCTTGCGCCACATATACGCCCCACCTCCGCAGCTTCCTTTTCGGAAGCCCGAAGGCGTCGGCATGTGGCCTTTCTAACTTTCTCGCCTTTTAGAAACTTCTTTTAGTTACATCCTTGTAACACCAGCCGGCAGGCGGTGTCAAGAAAAATCTGCATTTGGGGCCGCCTTCCCAGTCACCAGAACTCAAGGCGATTGCTTCATTGGTCAAAGTCCCCCTTTGCCAAAGGGGGATTTTCGACGCCCACATCAAAATCCCCCCTCACCTCCCTTTAAAAAAGGGAGGAAATCAGGCACCCCTTAGAAAAAGGGGAAATTCCACCGGCTCCAGGATGCGGTCGCCCCGCAGGACCCGGAGAAGCCGCACCATTCGCCGTCTTTGTCCACAGCAATGCGTTGCTTCTCGCGCCGCGCGGAATGCATCGCATCGCACTCGTGCTTTTGATCCGAGCAGATTTCTAGGGAAAAAGGGTACTAGAGAAGGGCGAAGAATGGAAGAAAGAAATCGCCCCATACCCCCCTTTACAAAAGGGGGAAAATTCAAGTGTCATGGAAAATCAAAGGTCCCTTACAAGAGAGGAAAATTAAAGCTTCTCTTCACAAAGGAGAAAATCAAAATCCTCTTTACAAAAGAGAGAGTCAAAGTCCCCCTTTACTAAAGGGGGATATAGGGGGATTTTCAACCTCTTGGATCAAAATCCTCCCTGTCCCTCCTTTACCAAAGGAGGGAACGTACCACAAAGTTAGCGCCAAATGGGGATTTAGGAGAATTTTCAGAGGAAATCCGAGGGAACCGGCCGATATGCTTTCGTGGCCGAGGGGAAAAGGATTTTCACAAATGGTCCCATATGCTCTGTAGGACCGCATCAATATTTTCGAAGACTTCTCTGTCCGTAAATCTCAGGACCGTGAAACCCATTCCGGCTAGATAGTTATCTCGAACCGTGTCTTTCCATTCACTCCCTTCCGAATAATGCTGGCCACCGTCAATCTCGATGATCAGATTTGCTGCTGCACAGTAAAAGTCCACAATGTAATTACCGATATTCTTCTGTCTATAGAATTGACAGCCTTTTAATTGCCTTTTCCTGATTCTGGCCCAGACATGCCTTTCCGCGTCGGTCATATTCTTGCGAAGTTCTCTTGCAAAGAGCTTGAGTCGTTTATTGTGAGGCAGCCCCATATTCAAAACCCACTAAAATCCCCCCGTACCCCCCTTAACAAAGGGGGGAAACACAATCATCAAATTTCCCACTTTACTAAAGAGGATTTCAATCCTGAAAGTCCCCCTTTACTAAAGGGGGATATAGGGGGATTTGTCATACGTCACAATACTCAGCGCGAGCCATCCATCAACAATGTGGATCTCCCTCAATCTTCTCCCTCACATCAGCCCTATCCATCCCCATAACAAACAGGACCTTCTCTCGGGAGGTCTGCCCGTGAAGCACCATGATCGACGACGGCGGGACCCCTAATTTTTTGGCCAGAAATTTGATCAGTTGTTTGTTGGCCTTGCCCTCGACCGGTGGTGAAGTGAGCTTTATGCCGAGTCTATCTCCAACCGGTTGCGTGAGCGCGTTCTTGGACGAGTTGGGAGTTACCTTTACTTTAATGATAACCCCGTCCTCTCGCTCCTCGAGGTACATACGCGGCGCGCTTACTGCAACTTTGCGGCTATATCGTGCAACGTTTTCACTACGAATACTTGCAAGAAAAGTATTACAACGAGCACAATCAGCGGTGAAAAATCTATTCCCATCGGAGGCAAGGGAAGATGCCGTCGCACCATGCTGAACACAGGTTCCGTGACGCTATAGAGGAAGCGAACAATTGGATTGTAAGGATCAGGGTTCACCCATGATATGAGCGCCGCTATTATTACTATCCACATATAGATGGTAAGGACTACATACAATACGTCGGCTACCGCTGAAATGAAATTACCTATTACAAACATAAGCCTCCCCTTTTGAGATCAACCCGGGCAGTCGCGCTACAGAAAATATAGCAAAAATACGCGGTAGCGTATCCAAAATTTTCCCGACCGCGGGAAATGAGATCTCCTCGTTCCCAGGCTGGAGCCGGGAACGAGGAAAATCTCCCAAACCCGAACCATGGGGATTGCTTCGTCGTTGCACTCCTCGCAAAGACATGGTTGGCGTTGTCATTGCGAGGAATGAAATGGTGGGACAGGCGTCCTCGCCTGTCTACCGGGAAATGACCGGCAAGATGCCGGTCCCACTGGCAATCTCCATTGGTGGGCTTTGGGGATTGCTTCGCTTCGCTCCCGAGGACAACCCCTACTCCTGCGTAACCACAATTTGTTGATACCGAGCAATAGGGGTTGACTGAAAAAACCGGAAGATGTAAAGGTTTGTGGATCAACACCCTGAATTTTACCCCACGAACGTTCTTCAAGAGTGACGGAAAGGAGAGACAATGGCAAAGACAGTGGTTGTCGACGAAGAAAAATGCTCCGGCTGCGGTACTTGCGCAGCCATAGCCGAGAATTGCTTCGAGTTGGATGAGGAAACGGAAAAGGCTCGTGTGACAAGCCAAACGGCGTGTTCCGAGGACGAAGTCCAAGAGGCGATAGACACTTGCCCGGAGGAAGCAATTAGCTGGCAGGAATAGGGCAAGAAAACAGTATCGTTTCACCGCAAAGAATACATGGAAAAACCGGCTGTGATATCTCCCGGTCTCCATTCCCGTCCGGGGACGGGAACGGTGGGACCGGCATCCTGCCGGTCATCAGCGAAATCCCCCTAAATCCCCCTTGTAAGAAAGGGGAACTTCGATTTTCCGCTCGTAAAGCTGATTTTGATTTCCCCCCTTTGTAAAAGGGGGGAAAAGGGGGATTTTTTCTTCGTTCTCGGGCTCCCGCCGGGGTACGAACCGTAAACATTCATTCACGCCGACGCGTTGATCGGCGGAGTCGCAGATTATGTTCTCGGGGAACGAATTAGTACTTAGGCTCATAGAGCTTTATCGAAACATCGATTCAACCTATGCCGGGGCCGCGGAGAAAATTGGTTTGGTCTGTGAAGGTTGCGATGGCGCCAAGTGTTGCACAGTGGACCTTACCCTTCATACCTTCATGGAGATTTTTTATTTGAGGCGGGGCCTCAACACTCTGGAACCTGCCAAGCGGTTGGAAATACTCGGACGTTGTCAGTCGATGATTGAAGCCAAGAAAGAGGCGCCGTACAGTGACCGGTACCGAAACGCGGTCTGTGCGGTAAACACCGAAGGTGCATGTATGCTCTATGAATACCGTCCAATGATTTGCCGACTGGCCGGGATCCCACATTTCATTACGCGGCCGGACGGTTCGAAGGTTGAGAGTGGAGGCTGCGAGCGGCTTCAGAAAAATTTCCCAATATCCGACTTGAAAATCGACAGGACGGAATTTTATCAAGAGATGGCTCGTATGGAAGTCGAGGCGGTGCGAGCACGAGGCAAACGCACGAAGAAACTCACAGTAGCTGAAGCGCTTGCCTCTGAGTTCCCGGGCGGGGAATTTTCTGTGTATGAAATAATATAGGGTAGTTCTCGAAAGTCTGGCGTGGTCCAGTGCTTGACATTCCGGAGGAATCAGTGGGGCCCGGCGTCCCTGCCGGGGCAAGTGCTTGATTTATAAATGCAAAACGTGCCGGCACGGAGGCCGGCACCTACCAATTTCGAGGAATTTTCCTCGTTTACAGGCTCCGGCCTGGAAACAAGCCGTAAGGCCCTGGGATCGTCCTCACAACAACATTCTCACCCCATGAGCGACGAAAAACCAAAAATATTGGTTGTGGCGGGTCCCACCGCTTCGGGTAAGACTCGGCTGGCTATGAAACTGGCCGAAACCGTTGGGGGGGAAATCGTTTCCGCGGACTCAATCCAGATCTATCGGCACATGGATATAGGATCTGCAAAACCTACGACCGCGGAAAGATCTCGTGTAGTCCACCACATGATCGATATACGCGACCCGGACGAAGATTTTTCCGCGGGCGATTATGTTCGAGAGGCGCGGCAATGCATCAACAAAATTATCCAACGCGGAGGTGTCCCTCTAGTGGTAGGCGGCACGGGTCTTTACATAAGGTGTTTGCTGGGAGGGATAGTAGATTCGTCGTCGTCAGACGCTAAGTTGCGAAAAAGATTGCTGGAAGAGAGTGAAAGGAAGGGAAAGGGTGCTCTTTTCGAGAAGCTCGCTGAGGTCGATCCGGAGACCGCCGGCCATACTACCGAAGAAAATATCTATAGAATTATGCGCGCGCTGGAAGTGTACGAATTAACCGGTAAAAAGATGTCAATGATCCAAACAGAGCATGCGTTTCAAGATCGCCCGTACCGGCACATTTTTCTCGGGCTCGCTTTTGCCAGGTCTCGTTTGTACGAACAGATTGATCATCGTGTGGACAATATGATAAAGAGTGGGCTGGTTGAAGAAGTAGCGCAGCTTTACAGACTTGGTTATTCAGCCGGCCTAAAATCGATGCGTTCCCTTGGTTATCGCCATATCGGAATGGTACTGACGGGGAAAATGGATATTGAAGAGGCGATCAGGCTGATGAAGAGGGACACTCGCCGCTATGCCAAGAGGCAGTTGACGTGGTTTCGTTCCGAACCCGATATTGTGTGGTGCGATCCTGAAGAACCGGAAAGGATCCAACTGATGGTTGATGATTTTCTCGGAAATTGATGTTTAATCCGAGAATTTTGCCTTTTGGATGCAGATCTCGGAAACCGGACGATCTGTATTCATGAGGATTAGCGCACGGGGGTGCGGACAATGCAAAAAACACACTTTAACATTCAGGATCAGTTTTTAAACCAATGCCGAAAAGCCAGAATTGAGGTTGAGGTTGT
This sequence comes from Desulfomonilaceae bacterium, assembly GCA_035506215.1. GTDB lineage: Bacteria > Desulfobacterota > Desulfomonilia > Desulfomonilales > Desulfomonilaceae > DATJPW01. The sequence goes on along the minus strand of DATJPW010000378.1, from coordinate 38,383 downwards.
TCTTTTGTCGGGTGACTTGTTTAAAGGTTATGTCCGTAGTTTCGACAGCTTTTGCATTATAGTGGAACACGCGGAAACCATCATCCTGGTTTACAAGCATGCCATAAGTATGCTCCGTCCGGCGGACCCTTCAACCAAGGTGCCGGGAATCGCGTAATCTGTAGCGCAGGAAAACTGAACATGTAGTGGGAAGCCTCTTGTGTGGCCTTGTGCGCGGGATTTCCGAATTATGAATCACTTTGAAGGGTTGGATTGAGCAGACCCGGTTTCATAGTTGTTCCGGCGGTTGCTCGTGTTAATTAAAGGAAGCCAACTCTACGAGGTTTAGATGCAGCTCCGCTCAGTTTGATTCGGCACACATGCGAAAGTGGGGGCAGGTTTGAAACCTGCGCCCACTAGGTCGTTTCAGCTTGCCACAACCACGCAACAATTCCTAAGCAATTGATATAACTTGCATCTACTCAGCTGTTTCCAATTCTATTCCCACCGGGCAGTGGTCGGAACCCATAACATCGGAAAGTATGAACGCGCTTTTGACCGAATCCATCATCTCGCGAGTCGCAAATACATAGTCAATTCTCCAGCCGACATTCCTCTCTCTGGCACGGGTCTTCAAATCCCACCAGCTATACTCAATTTTGTCGGGGTAATAATGGCGAAATGTATCCACGTAACCTCTGGAAATCGCTAGATCAATCCATTCTCGCTCAATCGGCAGGAACCCGGAAATCTTTTCGTTTGCTTTAGGGCGTGCGAGATCGATTTCTTGATGGGCCGTGTTGACATCACCAACAAAAATCAGGCGGGGGAATCGCCTCCTTAACGCCTCAATATGGTCCAGAAATGCCTCATAGAAATCCAATTTGAACTTGAGCCGCTCCGCGCTCGCCTTACCGTTTGGAAAATATACGTTGAAGAGGATGAAATCTTCAAAATCAAGTCGCAAAAGGCGTCCTTCGTCGTCAAATTTTTTTATTCCCAGTTTCTTGTCCACGTGCAAAGGCTTCTTCTTGGTATAGACCGCCACCCCGCTGCGACCCTTCTGCTGCGATGAGTGCCAGTACGAAGAATAGCCCTCAGCCTCAACTATTGCCCGCGGAAGCTCTTCAGCATCGGCCTTGGTTTCCTGCACACACAGAATGTCCGGAGCCGACGATGTGAGCCAACTAATGAGTCCCTTTTTGTACGCGGCCCGAATGCCGTTCACGTTCCAACTCGCAATCCTGATGATCTGCGCCATGTTGAGATCCTCACTTCCCGAAAGAGGACGGCCGGGAAAAACTCTTTTGCAAAAGAGTTTTCCCCCGGCACCCCCTTTCAGAAAACTCTTGTTCGGCTGCGGCGAAGTACGAGCAGGAGATAGGTCTGCCCGCCCGCACACGAGCGTTCAACAATACTTGAGCATAGCCCTTGCGGCCAGTTCTAGAAACAAAAAACCCGGCTCCACCGCCGGGCAATAAAACCTTGCGTTTTGGTGCCGAAGGCCGGACTCGAACCGGCACGAGCTTTCGCCCGCCACCCCCTCAAGATGGTGTGTCTACCAATTCCACCACTTCGGCTTATAGTTACCTTTACATCTTCGTAGGGACACGGTCAAGCCCAAAACATTGGCGCGGGCGGGCAAGTGGCTCGAAGAGCGCTACCCGGGGAAGCTGGTTGATTTACATGCTTGTCAATGAAAAACCTGTTATTTTAGCAGATAATATTAATTATATAAAGATAAAAATCGCTTGACATCAGAACTCCCCGGATATAAGTTATTTTTTAGACGAATTGAAAATATCGACAGCCCGGCTCCGGCAGATGCGCATGTGGATCGCCGCATGACTTTCACCGTAGCCCAAAACTCAGCCGAACCCGCTTCGGGAGCTGAAGACCGATATGAACGCATGGAAATCGACTGCAACCGATGGTGAAGAGCACTGAATTTGGTAGTAGGACCGGCAAGATGCCGGTCCTACTGCAGATCGAAGAGCAAAGGAATAGAGAACGTAGGTAAAGTCGTTGCACGTCCCTGTTATGTTAGCGGAAATGAACCAGGCATTGAGGCCCAAAAGCGGAGGGATCTATCTGGACGGCACACTGGGCGCGGGCGGCTATTCCGAGCAGATACTTCAGGCTTCCGAACCTGATGGTGTAGTAATTGGATTGGATATGGATGCTGCAGCGGTCACCCGAGCCAGTGAGCGCCTGACACAGTACAAAGACAGGTTTCGAACTTTGCACGCAGGCTTTCATGAGGCAAAAAGGGCCCTACAAGAACTCAGTATCACCGTGCTGGACGGAGCTGTACTGGATCTCGGGCTTTCATCAGAACAACTGGAAAATCCGGAGCGCGGATTCAGCTTCAGGTCCATCGGGCCTTTGGACATGCGGTTCGATGTCGCGGCAGGTCGGCCGCTATTTGATTACTTGTCCGGAATTTCCATTAATCAACTTGAGGAAATACTTGCAACATACGGTAATGAGAGGTATTACAAAAAATTAGCGCGGGCAATTCTCGAGGCTCGGGACCGACGCGAACTGAAAACTACCCATGATCTCGCGCGGGTTGTTGAGCGGATTATCGGCTCTCGAAGGGGAAAAATTCACCCGGCAACTCGGACTTTCCAGGCCTTGAGGATCGCGGTGAACAGAGAATTGGAGAATTTGACGTCGGCTTTGGAGGAGATACCGTCTCTGCTCAAGCCTGGCGGCAGGTTCTGTGTCGTTTCCTATCATTCCTTGGAAGATAGGGCAGTCAAAATGTCTTTTAGAGAGAAGAAGAAGGCACCGCACAAATGGTCAATCGTAACGCCACGGCCGATCCGGCCCGCATCAGAGGAAATCAAACGAAACCCTCGTGCAAGATCGGCTCGTATGAGAGTTCTAGAGGCGGTACAATAATGCCCAATTCAATGAGGAGTGACGTTCGTTCCGACATTTGTTCGACGCGGTTCGAGAGCCGCGAGATCAGGCGCTGGAGGAATTGAGTGAAGAAATCGGCCAAGATGCAGGACCGAGGTTTTCTGGCCACATTTTTGAGGCGCACAGGTCCGGCGGGACCTGTTCGTCGCGCGGGCTTTTTCACCGCCGCGCTCCTGTTTGTGACAGTGCTCGTCGTGGGCCTTTTTTACGTCCGCGCCAGGATGCAGATGGTCGAGATTGGTTACGAGATATCGAGTCTGGAAAATAGAAACCGGGATTTAAAGAAGCGCGTTAATGAATTAATGCTTGAAATAGCCTCTCTCGAATCGCCGGGCGATTTGGAGAAGAAGGCGTCCAGGATGGGGCTGGTATTTCCGCCGGTGGGAAAAGTGGTCCATGTACCGTGATTCCGCGAAAATCAACTGGGTAGCCGTGCGAATCGCTCTCGTAGCGGTGCTGTTCGCGTTGGGTACCGTGTTGCTGATAGTGAGGGCTTACCGGTTGACGGTGGCGGACGCTGATGCGCTAAAGAAACGAGCTGCCAAGCAGCGAAATCTGGTGCTGCATGTCGAGGCGCGTCGCGGCATGATCTTGGACCGATCCGGTGAGCAGATGGCGGCCAGCTTGGAAGTCAATTCGGTTTACGCCCGGCCTCGCCGTGTCCACGACAAGAAGCAGACAGCCAAGCTTTTGGCTGACATTCTCGATGTCGATGAGACGGAGATGCTAAGTAAATTAAACGATGAAAAGGCCTTCGTATGGTTGCAGCGCCGGGTTTCGCCGCTCGTGACGGAAAAAATAGTCCAATCTGATCTGCCCGGAATATTCACGGTGACGGAATACCAGCGTTTCTATCCTCTTAAGACACTTGCAGCCCACGCGATAGGGTTCGCGGGCATCGACTCGACGGGCCTGGAGGGTCTTGAGCTGTACTACGATAAGGACCTTAAAGTGGATCCCGTTCCCGTTACCGCCCAACGAGACGCGTTGGGCAGACCCATAATGTTCGCCGCGATAGCTCACGACCCCAAGAGACGAGACCTCTATTTGACCCTGGATCGCAACATTCAGTACATAGCGGAAAAGGAGTTGGAGGACGGAGTCCGCAATGAGCGGGCCAAAGGCGGAGCAGCTATAGTCATGGACGCGGATTCCGGCGAACTTCTGGCCGTGGCCGTGAGTCCAATGTATAATCTTAATGTTTTTCAGAAAGTCCCGGCCGAAATTCGGAGAAATCGGGTCGTGGCCGATGTTTTCGAACCCGGGTCCACTTTCAAGGTATTTCCGGCCGCGGCTGTGCTGGAACTTGGACGCATCGAACCTCACGAAAAGTTTGATTGTCAAAATGGCTTGTATCGGTATAACGGAGCGGAAATTCATGATTTGGTCCCGCACAAGCTGCTCTCTTTTGAGGAAGTCATAGTCCATTCCAGCAATATCGGCGCGGTAAAGGTATCGGAGAAGCTTCAAAAGACGGATCTGTATAAAGTCATTCAGGCCTTTGGATTTGGGTCCTTGACCGGAGTAGATTTGCCGGGCGAGCGTCCGGGATTTGTTCCACTCCCCGGCAGATGGTCGGTCCTAACTAAAGCCAACATCGCTTTTGGCCAGGGCATCTCAGTGACTGCGCTGCAACTTACGACGGCGTTTGCCGCGGCAGTGAACGGCGGATTCTTGTACAGGCCACATGTGATGAAGCGAGTCGTCAATGCGCTGGGCGAAACCGTGCGGGAGGACCCCCCATTGCTCGTTCGCACAGTGATTAAGCCGTCCACATCTGAGAACCTTGTGAGCATACTCCGGCAGGCGGTCCAAAGTGGAACCGGTAAGGCCGCCGCCATAAACGGACATGACGTGATCGGAAAGACAGGGACAGCTCAGAAAGCGGACCCAGCCGGCGGATATTCACCGGACAAATATGTGGCTTCGTTCATCGGAAGCATAACGGATGCCAAACCAAGATTAATCATATTCGTTATGATCGATGAGCCCGGGAGCAAAGGTCGGACCGGAGGTAAAGCTGCGGCGCCTGTGTTCCGCAGAATCGGAGAGAGCATATTGGCTCTGTGCGGTGGTAAACCCAATGAACCTGATATCACCCTCGCTTCTTCTCCTGTCGGGCCTAGGAAGTCAGGCCGGACGTCTTACAAAAGCGTGATGGTACGTAAGGGTCCTCACCCTGGAGCCTGGATAGTCCCGGACTTGAAGGGCTTGGATATACGCCAGGTCCTTGATGTTTGCGAAAAAATGAAATGTGATGTGTCCCTTAAGGGAGCGGGTCTGGTCGTGGAACAGGACCCTAGACCCGGAACGGTTTTCCACGAAGGGGCCCCGTTCACGGTCTTTTTTGAAGGTCAATCATCATGACGATTCGACTGAAAGAAATCCTTTCAGTATTGGATAAGGCTGAGACATTCGGCGACCTCTCCGTGCGCCTAACCGGTGTAACTCACGACAGCCGGCGAATAGAATCGGGATGTCTTTTTGTGGCGATCTCCGGTGAGAAGCTTGACGGTCACGATTTCATAGGTCCGGCAGTCCGAGCGGGGGCCGTAGCGGTGCTGGCCGAAACAGTACCGGACCCAGAATTTCGCTACGTTCCCTGGGTGACGGTTTCAGATACCAGGAAGGCATTGGGCCCGGTCTCTGCTCTGGTGTATGAGCACCCCACAGATAGCATGGTCCTGGTTGGGATCACCGGGACCAGCGGAAAGACGACCCTGACCTATCTTCTTGAGGCCATTGTCAAGGCCGGCCGCGGCATACCCGGAGTTGTCGGCACAATCTCTTACCGCTGGGTAGGCCGAGAGCGCCAAGCCCTTCACACGACACCGGAAGCTTCTGATCTTCAGTTAATGCTCCGGGAAATGGCCGACGCGGGCGTGACTCACGGTTTAATGGAGGTCTCATCACACGGCTTAGATCTCGGGAGACTGGATGGTTGCCATTTCGATCTGGGTGTCTTTACGAACCTCACCCAGGACCACCTGGACTATCATGGAAATCTCGAACGATACTTTCTGGCCAAGCGTATTCTCTTTGATCGTCTTCTTGCCTCGTCTCCCAAGAAAAGTCCGACCGCAATCGTGAATTTCGACGATCCGTACGGAAAACGATTGTGCAGAGACATGCCCGGACTTCGTGTCATTCGATTCGGAACATCTCCTGAATGCGATATCCGTCCCCTTGATTTCTCGTTTACTGCTGACGGTATGGTCGGCACGATTCAGACCCCGCTGGGCCCATTGTCGGTCCGTTCCCGGCTGACGGGCTCCTTCAATCTGCTGAATATCCTGGCGGCAATTGCCGTTGCTGGGGAACTGGGGATTCCGGAGGCTGCGATCTCCAACGGTATTGAATCGGTCGAGGTCGTCCCCGGCAGACTCGAACGGATTCCTTCCGATAAGGGGACCATATTCGTAGATTACGCCCACAAACCGGACGCGCTCAAGAAAGTGCTGGATGCTCTCCAAACCATACGTTCCGGCCGGATCATAACGGTGATTGGATGCGGAGGCGACCGCGACAAGCAGAAACGTCCGATGATGGGAATGGAGGCAGCGGCAGGTAGTGACTTTGTGGTGGTTACTTCAGACAACCCCCGTACCGAAGAACCCTTGGAAATAATCCGTCAGGTCGAGCAGGGAGTTCGTCGGTTCGGCTTCTTCCCATATGAGGAGGAAGGCAACCATAAGAATCTGAAGAACCGACACTATCGGGTAATTCCCGATCGCCGCGAAGCGATAGTCTGGGCCCTCAGACGCATCGAGAATGGTGACATTTTACTGGTGGCCGGAAAGGGACACGAGACCTATCAGGAAATAAACGGTATTCGCTATCCCTTTGACGATAGGGAAGTGCTCCGCGAGGAGCTCAAGAAAACTGTAGTCTGAGTCAGAGAGAGATTTTATGAGAGCCGAGGGCGACAAATATTTAACTGAAGACATAGTTCGAGCGTGCCGGGGCGTTCTGCTCCGCGGAAGCTCGGAAAGCGCCTTCGAGGGAATATCCACAGACTCCAGAGATATTAGAGAAAACGATCTGTTCATTCCCATACCGGGTAAGAATTTCGACGGACATAGTTTTATAGTTCCGGCCCTGGAAGCCGGTGCCCTTGGGAGCCTGATTAATCGCGACTTCAACAGGGAAATCTCCACAGTTATCTCCAACAAGGTCCTGATCCAGGTTCAGGACACCCTCCAAGCTTTATCCGACCTTGCATCAACCCGCCGTAGATTATATCCCATCACCCTGGTCGCGGTTACAGGCTCCTCGGGCAAAACCACTGTGAAGGAAATGATTGCAGCGATTTTGGGGCGATCACATCGCCTTCTTGTTTCACAAGGAAATTTCAACAACATGATCGGCCTCCCAATGACCATTCTGAACCTTCGACCGGAGCACACCGCCGCGGTGGTAGAAGCCGGGATTAACAAGATAGGAGAAATGGAAAATCTGGCACGAGCGGCTCGTCCCGATGTTTCGGTCATAACCACCATCGGGCCGGTGCACCTGGAAGGCTTGGGGTCCGTCGAGAATGTTGCCGCGGAGAAATTCAAGCTGGTGAGGGCGCTACCTACCGGAGGCACAGCAATCATGCCGTTTGGAGACAGGCATCTTGAACCTTTCGTCCGCGATTGCGCATGCCGCGTGGTCACATTCGGCATTGAAAATGGGGACTTCAGAGCTTCTCAAATAGATCACAGTGATAAAACCGTTTTTCTCATGATTTGTCCCGAAGGACAGCAAGAAATTGAACTGCCCCTGCCGGGTCGTCACAACGTAGCCAACGCGCTGGCCGCAGCAGCGGCATCCACAGCGGCAGGCGCCACGTTGACCGATGTGGCTGAAGCTTTGAGCGGCTTTGTCCCCCCGAGTTGGCGAATGGAAATCCTGAATCTGGGAGCGAAACGAACCCTAATCCGTGATTGCTATAACGCGAACCCGCAATCAATGAAAGCTGCGCTGGAAGTACTCGCAGGACAGCGGAACGGGCCTACTCTGGCCCTGATCGCGAGTATGTTGGAACTGGGAAGCAGCGCTGAAGCACTTCACGAGGACCTTGGAAAACAAGCCGCCGGGATGGGAATAAGCCGATTTGTCTTTGTCGGTGACTTCGGGCGATCTTTCGTTAGGGGCTATGAGTCCGCCGGCGGCGACATACGGTCCCTTACGATAGTTCCGGACAAAGAGACTGCGTGGGATGTAATCCGGCCTGAACTCAAAACCTTCGGCACAATTTTGGTCAAGGGTTCCCGGGTGATGGAGATGGAGACGTTGGCGGATCAGATAATGGAGGAGAATTAGCCGATGCTTTACCACCTTTTCGCTCCTATGTCCTCCAGCCTGATACTGTTTAACGTGTTCAGGTACATTACATTCAGGACCATCATGGCTACTCTCACGGCCTTGATAATCAGTTATTTGTTGGGACGCCCGCTGGTTGATTATCTGAGGGCCTTTCAGATCGGCCAAACCATCAGAGATGACGGTCCTCAAAGTCACTTGGAAAAGAGCGGCACGCCTACTATGGGAGGCCTGCTCATCCTTTTTGCCATGACGGTGTCGTGCCTGCTCTGGGCGCGGCTGGACAACATCTATTTCTGGCTGGCTATGGGAGTGACGCTGAGCTATGGGGCCATTGGGTTCCTTGACGATTACCTTAAAATCACGCGCAACAGCCACCGCGGGTTGTCCGGGAAACGGAAGCTCTGCCTTCAGTTGGCCATTGGCGCACTGGTGGGCCTATTCTTGTTTATGGACCCGGGTTTTAAAACCACCTTGGCCGTGCCGTTTTTCAAGAATGTGAACCCGGACCTCGGCGTCTGGTACATCGCTTTTGTCGCGCTGGTGATCGCCGGTGCTTCCAACGCCGTGAATCTGACCGACGGTCTGGACGGCCTGGCCATCGGGCCCGTAATGATCTGCAGCGCGACTTACCTGCTGTTTGCCTATCTTGCAGGCCATCTCAAGCTCGCTCATTATCTTCAGGTCACTTACGTTCCCATGGCGGGAGAGCTAGCAATTGTCTGTGGGGCCATGCTGGGAGCCGGCATGGGATTCCTTTGGTACAACACCTATCCCGCGGAGGTCTTCATGGGCGACGTGGGATCGCTATCCCTCGGCGGTCTGCTGGGAGCCATCGCCGTGATCACCAAGCATGAGATTTTGCTCGCGATCGCAGGAGGAGTTTTTGTTATAGAGGCGGTCTCAGTAATTCTTCAAGTAGCTTCTTTTAAGGCCACCGGTAAGAGAATTTTCAACATGGCCCCCATTCATCATCACTTTGAACTGAAAGGGTGGCCTGAACCCAAGGTGATCGTCCGGTTCTGGATCATTTCCGTGGTCTTCGCTCTCATGGCGGTCAGCACTCTTAAGCTGCGGTGAGAAGACCCACTGCCGCGAGAGTAACCCAGGCAAGTTATGAGTGATGATCTCGTCAAGAAATTTGAAACACGCGTGGGCGGAATGAACTCGCACTCACGGCATCGCCCGCGGTCGTATCCGCGTTGAAGATTGGATTTCACAGCCAATAAGGCATAGCAGCATGGCGTACCCGGTAACAGCAGAGGGAGCGGCAAAGAAAACCCGAGGACTGGACCCGTTCCTCTTAATCGGGATCGGCCTGATCCTTGCCGTGGGAATCGTGATGGTCACTTCCGCCAGCTATATCATAGCAGTTGGAAAATTCGGGGACGGCTTCTACTACGCGAAAAAACAGGGCTTGGCGATGGTAGTCGGTCTCGGCGCTATGTATATATGCTCTTTGATTAATCCGGGTTTCTGGAAGCTTGCGGCCTATCCGCTAATCGGTCTGGGAATACTGCTACTCGGGCTCGTCTTTGTGCCAGGAATCGGCGTGGAAATGGGCGGGGCCCATCGTTGGCTGCATCTTCCTTTCGGGTTGTATCTGCAGCCTTCCGAATTCATGAAATATGCTTTAATCAACTTTCTGGCGTGGTCTCTCTCCAGAAAAGGGGAAAGTATAAGGGATTTTGCAATTGGCTTTCTGCCTCATGTTTTAGTCATGGGGGTGGTGGTATTTCTGATCCTGATGCAACCGGATTTCGGCGCGGCAATAATCATTACCGCTGTGGGTTTTCTTATGCTGTTTGTCGCGGGAGTCAGGCTGCAGCATCTTATGGGTTGCGCAATATTGTGTCTGCCGTTCCTGTTCCAGTTTGCAGTTAGCGCCCAGTATCGTCTTTCCAGGCTCAAATCCTTTATTGACCCTTGGCAGGATCCTCTAAATTCAGGATTTCAGATCGTCCAGAGTCTGGTGGCTTTCGGCTGTGGAGGATTGTGGGGAGCAGGCATAGGAAAAGGTATACAAAAGCTTTTTTACCTCCCGCAGCCGCACACTGATTTCATATTTGCCGTTGTCGGTGAAGAACTGGGGCTTGTGGGGCTGATCTCATTCATATTGATTTTTTATCTTCTCATTTGTCGGGGACTCGTGATGGCTATCAGGAGTAACGACGAATTTCAAAGATACTTGGCTTTTGGAATAACTTCTCTGATCGGATTGCAGGCAATGGTCAATATGGCCATGGCTATGGGAATGCTGCCCACCAAGGGACTGGCTTTACCTTTGGTTTCCCTGGGGGGCACCTCTCTGATCATGAATCTGGCAGGCCTCGGAATACTAATGGCTATTGTCAGATCGGTGCAGGCCAATCACGGGGAGGACAAACCATGAGGCTCATCATCGCGGGCGGAGGAACAGGGGGACACCTCTTTCCGGCGCTGGCAATAGCCAGAGCGCTTAAGGCCGAGGACTCGACGTGCTCTATTCTGTTCGTGGGAACGCGTCATGGCATCGAGGCGAGGATTGTCCCGCAAACCGAGTTTCCCATCCGGTTTATTACTGCCAGAGGAATCAGGAGGACCGGCCTGCTCACGACTCTTCGTTCGGTTATTGAAATCCCTCTTGGGATACTTCAGTCCATCCGGCTGATTCGGGAATTCCGACCCAATGTGGTACTCGGTGTAGGAGGTTACGCGTCGGGCCCCACTCTTATGGCTGCCGTGCTGGCCGGCATACCTACGGCCATCCAAGAGCAGAATTCGGTAATGGGCACCACTAATCGGATACTTCTCAGATTCGTGGATCGCGTATTCACGTCATGGGAGGAAACTGTACCAGCCCCCCCTGCGGCAAAAACTGTTCTGGCGGGAAATCCCATAAGGGAGGACCTCCTGACGGCATCCCAGCAGGCAGGGGGCGGAGATCGGATTAACATCCTGGTATTCGGCGGATCTCGCGGCGCCAGGAGTATCAATTTGGCCATTACCGAGAACCTCGATTTGTTAACTCCTCTTGTAGGCAAGATGAATCTGCTTCACCAGACGGGACATGAAGCCATCGATCAGGTGAGAGATTGCTACAACAAAGCGGGAATTCCCGCGGATGTGAGAGAGTTCATCGATGATATGGGGCAAGCTTACGCATGGGCCGACCTCGTGGTGTGCCGTAGCGGGGCCAGCTCCATCGCGGAGATAACTGCGTTGGGTAAACCCGCTATCCTGGTCCCTTATCCTTACGCAGTGGGGGACCATCAAACCCGAAACGCCCTCGTGCTCGAATCCGGGGGCGCGGCCCGCGTTATACGCGACGAAGACCTGAAAAACGGAAGGCTCGCAAGAGAGATACTCTATCTTGCTGAAAGACGAGACTTGCTCGACAGCATGGCCGGGAATTCCCGGAAATTGGGACGTCCCGAGGCGGCTCGCACGATCGCTCGGACATTGATCGATATGGAAAGGAATCGCAATTGATCGGGACCCTTTTCAAAAGGGTGAAGGATGTCCATTTCGTAGGCATCGGAGGCGTTGGCATGAGTGGCATTGCCGAGATCCTTCTCGCGCTGGGCTTTCGCGTGAGCGGTTCGGATTTGAGGGATTCGGCGGCTGCCCAAAGGCTTGAAGGACTCGGGGCTCGTGTATGGACGGGACATCATAAGGATCACCTTGAGAAGGCCGACGTGGTTGTTTTCTCATCCGCGGTGGCAGACGACAATCCGGAAATCCTGGCTGCGCGGGAGCGAGGAATTCCTGTAATCCCAAGAGCGGAAATGTTGGCCGAGTTGATGCGGATGCAGACTTCTATCGCAGTCGCCGGAATGCACGGGAAAACCACTACGACTTCCATGATCGCGTCAGTCCTCTCCTCCGCCGGGCTCGATCCCACAGTGGTGATCGGCGGAAAGCTCGATACCCTGGGGGGCGGAGCTAGATTGGGCCAGGGCGACCTTCTTGTCGCCGAAGCGGACGAATCCGATCGGACCTTTCTCAAGCTGTATCCGACAATCGCGGTGATCACCAACATAGAAATGGAACACGTAGACTGTTATTCCAACATTGCGGAAATAACGGACGCTTTCCTGTCGTTTGTGGACCGGATCCCCTTCTACGGTTACGCCGTGGTTTGTCTGGATGATCCGCAGATACAAAAGATCCTGCCTCAGATCAAGAAGCGAGTCATCACATACGGCCTCTCTTCACAGGCGGTAGTTCGCGGATGGAAGCCCTACTTCGAAGGCGGGACTTCCAGGTTCACCGTTTATAAAGAAGATGAGACTCTTGGGGAGATCCACCTGCCGATGCCCGGCCTCCATAATGTCCTGGATTCCTTGGCCGCAGTTGCCGTGGCCGATTTGTTCGACGTTCCCTTTGAGCAGACCAGAACAGCTCTTAATTCCTTTCCGGGTGTGCAGCGTCGCTTCACCCTGCGCGGAAAGGCCGCAGGGGTTACCGTATTCGACGACTATGGTCACCATCCCACTGAAATCCGTGCGGTACTTCAAGCAGCCAGGCAGATATCCGGGGGACGAATAGCCGTGCTTTTTCAGCCGCACCGCTATACGAGGACAAAAGGACTTTTCGACGAATTCCTCACGTGTTTCCATGATGCCGATCTACTTTACATTACGGATATTTACCCAGCTAGTGAACAGCCCATCGAAGGAGTCACAGGAGAGGCGCTCTGTAGAGGGATTCGCAGTCGCGGGCATAAGACCGCAAAATTCCTCGATGACGAAGCACTCATCGCCGCTGAGGTCACTCGCGATTTGAAGCCGGGGGATATGCTCATCACCTTGGGTGCAGGTGACGTCACCAATCGGGGACCTGAGATCCTCGAAGAACTTCGAAAGCGGGAGGGGAACAGAACATGAGGCTCACTCCACCCCAGATCAAGGAAATTGAGGGCCTCATCCCCGGTCGAGTGCTCAGGGAAGTTCCTTTGCGTCGATTCTCCTCATTCAAGATCGGAGGTCCCGCTGATTTGATAGCCGAACCGGCTGGTTTGTACGATCTTTCTCGACTCCTGATCTATCTGCACGATGAAAAAATCCCTCGCACAATTCTGGGTGCGGGAACCAACATACTTTTCCACGATGCAGGTTTCCGTGGAGTATTGGTGAAAACGAGTTCTCTCACACGGTTGGATTTCCAGTCGGATGGTTTGCACACGGCTAAAATCACTGTGTCCGCGGGAGTTCCGCTCTCCCGGCTCGTTACCCGTGCGTGTGAATCCGGGTGGACCGGAATTGAGGATCTTTGGGGAATTCCGGGGTCCTTTGGCGGCGCAGTGGTTACCAATGCGGGGGCCGGCGAGGTCTCAACCGCGGACGTGCTCCAATCAATAAGACTCCTGAGTGAGCTCGGTGAGCCGAGTAACATCGATAGAAAAGACTTCCAAGCTGGATATCGGTCGATGCAGATTCCCAAGGGGTCTGTGGTGGTCGAAGGAATCGTACAGCTCCCGCACGGGGACGCTGAGGCCATAGAATCGCGGCTTTCCGTTGCTCGCGAGAGGCGAAAGGGCAGCCAACCGTGGGGACTAGCCAGTGCGGGATGCGTTTTCAAGAACCCAAGCGGAGAAAAATCCGCGGGGGAAATTATAGACCGTCTCGGATTCAAGGGAATGGCCGTGGGTGACGCGCAGGTCTCCGAGGTCCATGCAAATTTCATTATCAATCGCGAAAAAGCACGGGCCGCGGATGTGCTGGAACTCGTGGAAAGAATTAGGACACGAGTCAGGGAAGAAGAAGGTATTGACCTTGAACTGGAAATTCGTGTGCTGGGAGAGGAGCCGACCGATGATTGACGCATTGCGCTTTCGGGTATTCGGCGCGGCCAATGGCGTTCATAGCCGAACAACTCCCGCCCCGTCTCGGAGCAAGAATCGGTCAACACTGAAGTCTTTGTTGATAACGGCTTTGAGCATCGATGCGCTGCTCGGTCTTATCCTCGTCTACTTTGTTTTCTTGCACGTGCCCTACTTCAACTTGCAGCAGATAGATGTTACGGGAAACCGGCGCCTATCGAGGGCGGAGATTATTGAAGTTTCTAAAATCGGAATAGGAGCGAATCTTCTAACTATCGACCTCAATGAAATTGCGGCCGATCTGAAAAGACATCCGTGGATCCGCTCCGCTACTGTACATAGGCGGTTCCCCGGACAACTGGTCATGGAAATCGAGGAAAGGACGCCAAGGGCAATCCTGGCAACTGAGAAACTCTATTATGTAGATGATCAGGCAGAGTTCTACACCAGATTGCTTCCCGGCGATTCCGTGAACTATCCGCTATTTACCGGAATAACCGATGAGGCGCTCAAGTCGGACGCCTCCGAGGTCAGACACCTACTTGGACTCGGACTCGGGCTGCTGGAGATCTTGGAACGTATTGGACCCGGCGAGGACGCTTTCGCGGTTTCGGAAATCCGACTGAACATCGAGGATGGACTCAGCCTCAAGACCGATTCAGGTCGACTCATAGTCCTGGGAAAAGGCGGTCTTGAGACCAAAATTCAGCGATATCTCCGACTTAAGAGATTCCTCACGCGAAGAGGGGAATGGCAAAACATTCAGGTTATCAATCTCGATTTCGAGGATCGTGCCCTCGTTAGGTCGGACAAACAGCGCTTCCAGGGGTAGGAACATGTCACGAAACGAGAACATTGTCGTCGGCCTCGATGTGGGGACGACCAAGATATGCGCCATCATCGGTGAAGTGAACTCAGAAGGCATGGTCGACATTATAGGTGTGGGAAGCGCACCTTCTCGCGGACTTCGCCGTGGAGTGGTGGTGAACATTGACCATACCGTTTCGGGAATCAAGAAAGCCGTAGAAGATGCAGAACTGATGGCGGGCGCCCGGGCGGACAGTGTTTTGGCAGGCATCTCCGGCGGGCACATAAAGGGAATAAACTCTCACGGCGTGATAGCGATCAAAAACCGCGAAGTTACGGCTGTAGACGTCGCGCGGGTGGTCGATGCCGCGCGTGCTGTCGCCATACCTTTGGATCGTGAAGTGATCCATATCCAGCCCCAGGAATTTGTCGTGGACGACCAAGAAGGGATCAAGGAACCCATCGGGATGGCCGGCGTCCGACTTGAAGCCAAAGTGCACATTATAACGGGGGCAGTTTCTGCTGCACAGAACATCGTGCGCTGCGCGCACAGAAGTGGTTTGAAAGTCAATGAATTGGTGTTGCAACAAATGGCCTCCGCGGAAGCTGTGCTACTGCCGGACGAGAAAGAGCTCGGTGTAGCTCTGGTAGACATCGGCGGTGGGACCACCGACATCGCGGTCTTTGCTGACGGAGCGATACAGCACACAGCAGTAATCTCGGTAGGCGGCGATCAGTTGACCAATGACGTGGCTGTGGGACTTCGGACCCCCATGTTGGAGGCGGAAAAAATTAAACGGAGATACGGTTGCGCTCTGAGTACAATGGTGAACAGGGATGAAACCATTGCAGTCCCCGGTATTGGGGGGCGTCCGCCGCGAATTCTCTCAAGATCCGTTTTAGCCGATATAATCGAGCCTCGGATTGAAGAGACCATCGGATTAGTGCGGCGAGAACTCGAAAAATACGACATGCTCCACATGATTTCTTCAGGCGTGGTTTTGACAGGCGGCTCTGTGGCTATAGAAGGGGTCTGCGAATTAGGCGAGCAGGTATTGGATATGCCTGTCCGGATTGGTTTTCCAATTGGGATAAGCGGTCTGGTAGATGTGGTCAACTCGCCTTTGTATGCCACGGGTGTGGGACTGGTGCTCTGGGGGGCGCGCAACAAAGGAGCAGACCTGGTGGCGCCATATGAGGCGGGCGGGATGTTCGACCGCGTGGTAGGCAGAATGAAACAGTGGATTGCGGAAGCGTTTTAGCCCGGCGCAATATGATTGGATATTAATATTGAGGAGGTACCGGCAATGCTGGACTTTGAAGTGGAACGCCAAAGTAACGCGCTAATAAGAGTTATCGGCGTGGGCGGAGGTGGCGGAAACGCTGTGAATAATATGATACGGGCAGGTTTGCATGGTGTGCAATTCATTGCTACCAATACCGATGCCCAGTCCCTCCAGCATAATCTGGCCCCGATCAAGCTACAGATCGGTGGGCAGCAGACCAAGGGTCTAGGGGCCGGGGCCGATCCGGAGATAGGCCGAATAGCAGCAAATGAAGACTACGATACCATACGAGAGGCCCTGGAAGGATCGGACATGGTCTTCATCACAGCGGGGCTTGGAGGAGGAACAGGCACAGGCGCGGCCCCTATTATAGCCCGGGTTGCGCGACAGGAAGTCGCTGCCCTCACTATTGCGGTGGTTACCAAGCCGTTCCTTTTCGAAGGAGCCAAGCGGATGAGGCAGGCCGAAGAAGGCATCGAGCTGCTTCGCGATGAAGTGGACACTCTCATTATCCTACCTAACCAGAGGCTTCTTTCTCTGAAAAAGGACATCTCCTTTGTTGATGCGTTCCGAAGGGCCGACGACGTGTTGCTGCAAGGGGTGAGGGGCATTTCGGACCTGATAACCACTAATGGACTTATTAACCTTGATTTTGCCGATGTCAGGACGGTCATGAAGGAGAAGGGCGTCGCGCTCATGGGTACCGGTACCGCTTCCGGAGATGGACGCCTAGATGAGGCCACCAAACTCGCAATTCACAGTCCGTTGCTCGAAGAAGTCTCCATGTCCGGCGCCCGTGGAGTGCTGATCAACATAACCGGTCCGTCCAACATCGGGTTGGCGGAGATCAGTGATGCTGTCTCAATCATACGGGACGAAGCACATGAAGAAGCAAACATCATATTTGGCGCGGTCATAAACGAAGAGATGGCAGATACCGTAACAGTGACAGTCATAGCCACGGGGTTCGGTCGGGCCGACAATCCTTCACTTACCAGTCGAGATACTCAGCTTGCGTCGCGCCCCGTAGCAGTCCTCGTGGATGAAGATGATATGGAAAAGCCCATTGCACAAACGGTGATACCCTGCCAACCCCGCAACATGCACGTGCCGGCTTTCATACGGCGTAGCCAACGCGAGCAGAACGGCCGTCACTTGGGCTTGGTCGAAAATTTGGCGACTGAAACCGAAGAGGACCTGGACATACCCACGTTCCTCCGCAAGCAGGCAGATTGATACCTTTCACGATCAGTATCAAGAATCTCAATTTCTTGCTCTCGTTCCCAGGTCGGGGCCTGGGAACGAGACGACAACGTTCCGATTTGTGCAATGCGTTTTGTCCATTTCTCTCCGTACTCCGTCCTTGCACCATGTTCCCGGAAGCGAATCCTCTCTGAACGATAGCTGACTGATATTCTTAAGACCTGCACAAGGCTGACGAAAAGGGATGCGGCTGAAATGACCAGATTCGGAGAAAAGGGGGCAATACGTAAGCCCCGGGGATCGTTTTTTCGAGTTGCGTTAGTCTACCCCAACATTTACCGCGTAGGCATGAGTAATTTAGGGTATCAGTTGGTTTATCAGCACCTTAACTCCCTCCCACGTATTGCGGCGGAACGCTTCTTTCTGCCTGACGATGCTGTCCGCAAACACCGAGTACGCCCTGCGGCCCTGTCCGAAGAATCGGGGCGACCTTTGAACGACTTCCGGTTGATCGCGTTCAGTGTTCCATTTGAAAACGATTACCCGGCTGTGCCTGGAATGCTTCTGGCGGCAGGAATTCCTCCTTTGGAGCGAGATAGAGGTCCGTGGGACCCGATTGTCACGGCCGGGGGCATAGCAGTCTCTATGAATCCGGAACCTCTTGCCCCGTTCCTTGATTTAGCCTTTATAGGGGAAATCGATGTCGAATCTCTTCATGAACCGGCTACTTTCCTGGCTTTGCTCGCAGAGACGATATCAGACTTCCATGCGAGACCTTTGGATCGCAGAAAGTTCCAGTGGAATTTTCGCGAGATTCCGGGAGCGTACGTTCCTTCGGCGTATACCTTTGAATTTTCCCAAAAAGGGACCATCCTTGCCATCACTCCTAAAAAGGGGTTTCCTCACAAGGTCCAGGCCGTAAAACGAGATTCCAAAGAAACTTCGGTTCCTGTGTCGGTGCTTTTCGCCCCTGAGGCTGAATTTGGCGAGAGTTTCCTCGTTGAGACCAATCGCGGTTGCGGACGCGGATGCCGATTCTGCGCAGGAGGCTGGGTCCATTTTCCAGTGCGCCACGCCAAATTCAGCCGTTTCCGAGACCAAGTGGATAAAGCGGTCGATGCAGGCAGGATTGTGGGTCTCATTGGATCGGACCTGGCAGGTCATCCGCAGCTGGAAGCCATGCTTACTCACATTGTCGCCAGGGGAGGCAAGTTCTCACTTTCTTCCATCAGACCCGAGGGACTCACTCCAGGAATAATCAAACTTATCGCTCAAACGGGCCAAAAAACGGCCACACTTGCTCCGGAAGTGGCCTCATCGCGCATGAAAAAAGTGATCGGGAAGGAAATCGCTTCCGAAAGATTCTATGAATTGATTGAACAACTCGTGGCCGCTGGGATTCCCAATCTGCGCTTTTATTTCATGTTAGGTTTGCCCACGGAGACCGATGAAGATGTGCATTCGGTAGTGGACTTCATCCTTAGGAGCCGAAGAATTTTTGTGGAATCATCTCGATCCATTAAGAAGATTGGAAAGATGGCCATGCAGGTCAACGCCTTTGTCCCCAAGCCCTGGACGCCTTTCCAATGGGCGCCGATGCTCGTTGTGGATGCGCTGGAGCGCCGATTTCGGATTGTGCGCAACAGATTGGCTAAAGAACCGAACCTCGTGGTACGCGTCGAATCCCCAAAGCAGGCCATTATTCAAGGTTTTCTTTCCAGAGCTGATCGCAGAGCGGCCACTGCGATCCTCAGAGCGGCTGAACAGGAGGGCAGTTGGTCTGGCGTATTCAAGAAAGCAGGGATAGATGTTGCTTTTTACACATATCGAGAGCGCTCTGCCGACGAAATCTTCCCCTGGGATGTGACTAACCATGGAGTAGCCAAGAAGAAGCTCCGCACAATATACGAACAGGCAATGTCCGAGACCTCAATCACAGATTGATTTGGTTGTGGGCCAGAATCGGTTCTCTGTCGTTGCTAAAGATGAATGGTGGGACTGGCGTTTCGCCTGTCTGCTGGAAATGACCGGCAAGATGCCGGTCCCACTGGACAATCCCCCAGCTCAAGAATGGGGATTGCTTTACGTTCGCAATGACAAAGGTTGCTGCCGATTCGCCTTTTTTATTGGGAGAATATTGCCCCTGTGTGATAATATAAATATTTTTATAGTAGGTGTACCTTGGTCGGGATTCCACGCAAACGGAGATGGTTCTTATTTTGGAATCCGGGAAAAGCTGACAAATTCGCAGTGCCATGAGGTCTTGGAGAGCACTTTTATAAAAAATGGGAACCTTTGTCCCAGAAAGTGAACTTAACTATTCTAAAGATATTAGCAAGGAGTGACTTGTATGCTCAAAATGGATGGTTCCAGAGTTAGACTTACTCCTGAAAACGTTGATAATCTGCTCAAACAGGGCTTGTCTTTCAAGGAAATCGCGGCCCGCTGTGACGTTTTTGAGGATGCCATAGATGCTTCGTTGGTGAGGTGGTTGAATCAGGGACGCTGGCCCGTGGAAGAAGATGCGGCCAGGGCTTAAAGATCGACAACGGGCAAAATTCAGTCGAGAACGATAAGCACTAAGCTTCCTACCAAGAAAACCTGTGGCGGGCCGTATCAACGGTTCAGGACAGAATCCTAAACAGCACAACACGTATGTGGAGAGACCTAAATTCATTTTTCAGGGGCGCTTGGCGCCCCTGAAATTTGTTGCTGCGAATTTCTGTGTTGCTCCGGAATAGGGAACATTATATAACGCCTCCCGGTCGTAACCTTTGTTCATGAAGGCGCAATCCCATGGATTTCCCACGACGACTCTTGTGCTGCATTTCATTGGCCTTATGTCTGATCGCATCTTTTGCAACATCGGCCACGGCCCAGGAACCGTTCAGACTCATCCCCGATGCCCGTTTCCTACTAGGAATGGAGTGGAATTATATTTGGCTTTCAGGTGAGATGTTAATACCAGCGGGGGGACGACCCGCATCCGGGACCAGCGTGGACCTTCCTAATGATTTGGGTGTAGATCAGGGTGAAGGCACCTCCATCTCATTTGATGCAACTATTTTGGAGAATCATCGGTTGGAGTCCGACTATCTCCTATTCACACCCACCGCGATCAAGAAGGCGACCAAGACTTTTAAATTTCAGAACCAGACCTATCTTGCAGGCACAAACCTGGAGACACGACTCGACTTCAACTGGGCGAGGCTGTGCTACGGATATAGAGCCTTGGATATGGCATCATGGCAACTTTTCCCGCGTATTGGGGTCCATTATGTTCGTTGTTCCATGACCCTGAACGGAGAAAGCAAAGAAGTCGGCATGACTTCAAATTCAAGAAGCCTCGATGGAACGTACCCCGTTCTGGGGCTTGAGATTCGTTACGCTTTGCCGTACGGTTTTGATCTGGGGATGGAACTCGAAGGGATACACCTTATAACCAGAGGATATCTTTCAATGGCAAGTCTGAAAGCACAATGGGCGGTTCACCCGGACATAGTGCTTTGCCTGACAGGGTTCAACCGTCTCGTGCAGTATGCGGAAGACTACCAGCCTCTAAACAATGAATGGTTATACAGCTTATCGGGTTGGTCCGCGGGAATATCTTTCAGTTTCTAACGGCCGATCCGCTGGAGTGGAAGCAGCCCTGCGCCAGGGAACGGGAGAGGCGGCTAGTCTATTCTCCAAATAAAAGTCATGCAGGCTTTCCATCTTTCTCACTAGTCCATTATGATCCTGCAGGACCTCCGGAAAACAGATCGCGTGGTACGTAATATCGAGAGAAGTATACTCCCCTCTTTCCAGGTCTATGATTCGCTCTCGGTTATTGTAATTCGGATCATATATTTTCAAAACCTTCAATTCGGGGACCCACGCATAGGCGAGAACCGCGTGCAGCACGGGTCCGGATTTGCCTTTGTTCATTAGGAGCACTATCCGGGGCTCGCCGTTGGTGAGCGCGGTCGCAAGTCGTTTGAACGATTCAGTTTGGTCAGACTGATGCGCGTTGCAGTAGTCCGCTTGCAGCGTAATCAGGTTTTTTGCGTAGAATTCCTGAAGCTGGCGTGCGATGTGGGTCTGGGTCTTTTTATCCAGGACTTTCCTCAGGGGAGGATCTTCCGCCCTGTTCAGATAATACCAGCGCGCAAACGCAGCCATGGCAAAACAGTAGCCCGGCGCATTGGAAATGCAAAACGCGTCTTCGGCGATGTTAAAATCAGCAGCAGCATTACCACCACCGATAATCAGAAGGGAAGCTGCCACAACCAGGATCGACAAACCACCAGTAAGTCCTCGTCCACGGAAGACAAGTTTCATAATCATACCCCAAATTAAGTGCAGGTTAGAATCTGAATTATATCTGAAATGGTTCAAAATGACAAGACGTTCAGACAAGAATCTATAAATGAGTTTCGGAATAGGTAAAGACTGGGTAGAAAGGAGTAGAGAACTAGCAAGATTTGATCACATCTTCCGCAGTATAATACAGGCAAGGGGCGGAAGAACAAGGTTCAGATACTGATCGTAACCATGTTGCGGCCCCGATATGGTGGAGATTATTTCGCCGTTACCGACATTAGAACCGCCGTAGTATTCGGAATCGGAGTTGATCACCTCTCGGAACATGCCCGGTTCCGGCACTCCGACGCGGTAATCTTTTCTAACCACCGGTGTGAAATTACACACGCAGACCAGGTATCCGTCAGGACCGCGCCGGATATACGAAAGCACGCTACTCAGGTAGTCGTTGCAGTCGATCCAGGAGAAGCCTTCATGCTTGTGGTCCCATTTCCAAAGGGAGTTGTCCGAAATGTAGAGCTTACCCAGGTCCGCCATGAGCCGCGAAATTTCATCGTGCACCTGATATTGCAGAAGGTGTAGTTCCAGGCTGGACTCATGGTGCCATTCGTTCCAGGTGCCCAACTCAGAGCCGGCCATCAAGAGTTTCTTGCCCGGATGAGTAAACATATACGCCAGGAGTAGACGTAAGTTGGCGAATTTCTGCCAATCATCACCGGGCATCTTACGTAACAGAGACCCCTTGCCGTAAACGACCTCATCATGAGAGAGGGGAAGAATGAAATTCTCGCTGTACGCATACATCATGGAAAAGGTCAGTTCGTTGTGATGATGGCTTCTGTGAATCGGCTCCTTGGAGAAGTATTCCAGCGTGTCATGCATCCAGCCCATGTCCCACTTGAAGCCGAACCCTAGGCCGCCAAGATATACCGGCGTAGTGACACCGGTCCACGCGGTGGATTCTTCCGCTACCGTAAAGCAGCCTGGAAAGCGGGCGTAAACCATCGAATTAAATTCTTTGATGAACTCAATAGCCTCAAGATTCTCATTGCCTCCGTAAACATTGGGTATCCATTCGCCTTCAGCACGGCTGTAATCCAAATAGACCAGCGACGCCACGGCATCTACTCTCAGACCGTCTATGTGATACTTGTCCAGCCAGAACAACGCATTGCTCACGAGAAAATTCCGTACTTCATGCCTGCCGTAATTAAAAATGAGAGTGCCCCAATCTTTATGCTCGCCCAAGCGCGGATCTGCGTGCTCGTATAGAGGGGTACCGTCAAACAGTCGGAGACTGAAATCGTCACGGGGGAAATGAGCCGGGACCCAATCCAGTATTACCCCTATGCCGTTGCGGTGCAATGTGTCGACAAAGAATTTGAAATCATCCGGCGTGCCGAACCGACTGGTCGGTGCGAAATATCCGGTAACTTGATAGCCCCACGAAGCGTCGAAAGGGTGCTCCATGATCGGCATCAGTTCTACATGAGTGAATCCGTACTTTGTGACGTGCGCAGCCAGTGCAGGAGCGATCTCTCGGTATGAAGCCCACCGATTCTCTTGCTCGGAGATGCGCAACCAGGAACCCAGGTGGACTTCGTAGATGCTCATGGGGCTCGAATAAGGGTCTCTCGTCCGCTTTTCGGCCATCCAGCCATGATCACTCCACTGATAGTGATTCAGGTCCCATACAACAGAGGCTGTTCCCGGTCTTAATTGCATTGAAAAGGCGTATGGATCGGTTTTGATACGCAGTTCGCCTGCGGCCGTCTTGATTTCGTACTTATAAAGCTCGCCCGGACCTATGCCGGGGACAAAGAGCTCCCATACGCCGCTGTCTCCCATGCTCCGCATCGGGTATAATCGTCCGTCCCATCGATTGAAGTTGCCTATGACGCTGACTCGTTTGGCATTGGGGGCCCAAACGGCAAAAGAGGTTCCTTTCACCCCGTTTAGTTCACAAGGATGCGCGCCTAGTTTTTCATAGAGCTCATAATGCTTGCCCTGCCCTATATAATGGAGGTCTTGCTCACCGAGCGTAGGTGTAAATCGGTACGGTGTGTCGGCCTCCCATACGGTCCCATCTTCAAAATGGAAACAGACTCTGTACGCTAATGGGAATCCTCGACCGGATAAGAACAACCAGTAAAGACCTGCCGCTTCAGAAGGTTTCATCCGGATTCGTTCGTTATCAATTATTATCTCGGCTTGCTTGGCGTCGGGATGAAAGGCCCTCACAATCAGGCCGTGCTCTCCGCGAATCGTGGCTGGATGAGCGCCCAGAACGCTATGGGGATCCGAATGCTCCACAGCGAGTATGCGTTGAATATCGCCGGGAGCCAACCCCGAGAGTAACTCTTTCGAATACATTTGATTCCCTTGATAGCTAACAATCTTGACTTGGCAATCATATAGTTAGTCATTCAACAATGAGGACGACCTCGGCTCCGTCGGTTGGGTCCCCTTTCGTTACACACCCCCGCAACGAGCAATGATTGAGCTTACCCGTCAAGTTTATTATATTCCGGGATGTTCTCTTGTTTCACATATAATATGCGCTGACAATTAGGGCATACTACCATTTCTTCTTGTTTTAGCACTTTAATACTTAGTTGCGGTGGTATTGCCATGTGGCAACCGGTGCATGAGCCGCTCTTGACTTCTGCTATCCCGTTTCCTCTGGCCTGTTTGACGGTTTCGTATCTTTTCAGCAGGCTCTCTTCCAAAGCGCTGCTGATTTTTTCTTTTTCTTTGCTGAGTGATTCCAGGGCTTCCTTCGCCTTGGCGCCGGTCAATTCCGATTCGCTTTTCTTCTCCAGAAGAGTCTTCTCGAAGTTCTCGTAGTCTTTTTCTCCTTTATCGACAGTCTTTTTGAGTGTCTCGATCTGGCTCATATATTCCAAGATCGCTTCTTCTATTTCCGAGGCCACCTTCTTGCCCAGCTTCACTTCCCTGGACAGGGCATTGTATTCCTTTTGATTCTTTATCGTAAGCAAGCGGCGCTCGGAACGTTTGATCTTTTCCTGCTCTGTGGCCAGATCCAATTCCTTTTTCCGCAATTCTTTTTCGATTTCAGCTGATTTCTCTCGCGCTTCCGACGTCTCCCTTCGGATTATCACAAGATTTCTGGCCAGGTCTTGCATTTCAAGCGGCAGGCGAGCAAGGTCGCTCTGGTAATAATCTATTTGATTATCGATCTCCTGAAGTTGTTCGAGAAGTTGTAGCTGTTCTTTCAAGTGAAAATCCTCCTCGCGGGCTGTATATTTCCACGAAAGGGTCTTGTTCGATATCGCAGGCTATGCATGAAACACCCATTCCCTCTCTTTCAAACTCTGCTTTGAATCTTTCCAGCATCACTGAAACAGCATATTTTTCCAGACCGTAATGTCCTGCATCAATTATCGGCATACCCAACTCGAATGCTTCACGCGCGGCATGATACCGAACATCCCCCGTGATCATAACTTCTGCCCTGTGATTGATCGCGTCCGCCAGATATCCCATGCCGCTTCCAGCAGCGCAAAAGACTCGCTGAACTTTACGATCGCCATCCGAGATAATCTTGATCTGTTGGATATTTAGGGTTTGAGAGATTTTCTCGGCCAGGCCTCTTATTGTCATAGGCTCGGAGAGCTGCCCCATCCTGGCACACTTAGCCGGAAAAGGAGTGAAAATGTCGTCAAGATTCAGGATAGAGGCAAGCCGGTCGTTAAGACCGCCCTGTCCCGCGTCCAGGTTCGTGTGCAAGCTCAATATATCTACACCCATGCCTGCCGCGGCCAGAAGGGTCCTCCCGGGAAGGAGATCGGGCACGATATTGAGAATAGGTTCCAGCAAAACCGGATGATGCGTTATCAGCAGTTGGCACGAGTGATCCTGAGCAAACTTTAAAGTCCTCGGTGTGGGATCCAGACTGAAAGCTACAGCATCGATTTGCCGATTAGGGTTTCCTATTTGTATGCCGCTGTTATCCCAAGTCTCCGCGGTATCAAACGGAAACAGCTTGTCCGCGATCTCCACGATCCGTGACAGACACGGCGTGCTCACTGATTTTTCTCTCTTCCTGAAATCGGATTCTCCACTTTAGTCCGTCCCTGGTCTTTCATCCTGCAAACATAACATTTACTTGTGACTGAAACCACCTGTGATGAGCCGGGCCCTTCGACGTTTCCCCAGAGCAAAAAAGATCACGGGGAGCTTCGTTTTGCTCCCCGTGATAAAGGCGCCGATCATAGAGAAGAGTTCGGAGGATCATTTTGTGTCTCCCGGCCACGAGTGGGCCCACCTGGATTCGAACCAGGGACCAACCGGTTATGAGCCGGGGGCTCTACCGCTGAGCTATGGGCCCATGCTTCCCAGTTAATCGCTCATAATAATCGGGTTCGGCTTTGCTGTCAAGTTTGACCCAACTGCTGCGTGTGCGCTCTCGTCCCCCCAACTTCTGCGTCACAATGGTTCCTGGCTGGTCTCCTGTGAAGGTCCTCAATCCGATCAATAACCGCCCCACCTTCGGTACATCTGTTGATATGTCTGCCAATAATTATTAACGCTACGGCGATAATCGTCTTGCACGTTCTCAGCATATGGGAGTACGGTCTGCTTTCCCTCAACCTCACGCACTTCCGCAACTGCTATGACCGCTTTGTCGATCAGCGCCTGCCTTTTTCTTGTCAGATTTTTCGTGTCCTTATCCTTTGTATTCTTGCCGTTTTTCAAACATTCCTGCAATTCGTTAAAGACCTGATCCTCCAGAGTCATGATGTCACGGCATTCCCGTCTCTTGCGACTTAGGATGTCTTCTTTTGTTTGCAGTATGTCACCAACCTGCTTTGCTATGGTTGCTGATTTGCCCAAGTCGACCAGCGGTTTTTCGGCCAGTTTCGTGGCAGGTGTATCTTGGATTGTCGAGACCTCCTGAATTTTGTCTTTCAGCTCTTGCAGACTTTTTTCCCACCGGTCGCGGACAGCGCCACAACCGGCGTCAGCCGTCTCGGACCGGCACGGCGTGATCAGAACAGGGAAAATTACGAACGAAACAATAAGCAGAATAGGTAAGAAGACAGTTGAACATTTCAGCCTTTTGGTCACTTCAGAGATCTCCTTTCACCTTATACTCTCCAAGTATAAGGTTAAGAATGCGGTGCCCAAGCCAATATATTAAATCATTTTTCAGGAAATTGCCACCTCGATTTGATTATATTGAAGCTTTTAATCAATCATCGACGTCTCGATTTCCCGGCCGACTCGGATCGAGGCATATCATAAATCAGCTCTTTCAGTTCAGTTCTGTTTGTGCTTGACGGCCACTTCCTCCATGATGGCCGAGATTTTTTCTGAAATGACATAGTTGATTCCTCCGCGTTCAAACGAATCACGCAATAGTTGGAGAAAATCATCAAAGGCCCCATCGGAGCCAAGTATTATGGCCGCGTTCGCGGCTTCCTGTTGGGTAAATTCTCCGTCCTTATTTTCTGCGACATTACGGAATGTCTCTAATAACGCCCTTTTATCGCCCCAGAAGACGATCACATTGTCCATGTATTCATTCATTTCATTGATATACCTAATCAATTCCTCACGGTTCATTGCTTCGAGATCCATAAACTTCTCCTTGGAGGCGGCACGTTATGGGACATCATTGAAATTGCAAGTCCTGCCCTTCGCATCTCCTTATTTTTGCTCCGCCTGACCACAGATGCAAGAACTCACAGACCTACCCCAATTAAAAGTCGCCAATCTGAAGAAACCTGGGAGATCAGAACTGGAGAGGAAGTTTCCTAATTTCGCGTAATTCGTCTGCCTTGAGAGAACGAGAAATTGCTTGTTCCCACCGGAAAAACTTCTTTGACAAATTTTCCACCCTTGACAGTATTCCGCCCAGTTCCAGTAGGAGTTCCTCATTTTTTTCCAAGTCAGCCTTGTGCAATTCTTTCTTTAAGTGTCGGATTAGTTTTCGCGCTTGCTCGGGAGTCTCAATGAAGAGACCGGGATCGTATTTGCCTCCTTTGGTTTCCCTCGGGCTCCATCGAATCATAATTTCGCTGTTGTGCTCTCTAAGCATGAAATCAAAATTCCTTTATCTATACGTGCGAGGAGACCCAAACGTGACCAGCAGAACAGCCGGGCGGCGTCTGCTGTTTCCGCGTCTCTCGTGCCCTCTCTCATTTGTGACCAAGTACTTGTGAACCGGTTCCGCGCCCGGAGAGGAATATTACAACAATTCGACCCGAATTTCAATGAGCGCGGCGGGCCGCGAGGAGATCAAGGAACTCTTCTAGCTGGTTTTCCAGTGCTTCTATGGAATACAACCGCGGGTCGTTGTGATCGGCTTCCAGAATAACGCCCGGAATTCCGGTACGTTCAGTGACAGCTCGGCGCACCTCAGGAATATCCTGGGAAACAAACTTGCAGCTTCTGTTTGAATGGTAGAGAAATCCATCAAGTCTATACATAGATGCCAAGTTCACGTAATCTTCAATTCTGCGCCTGATGTGCATGTTGGCTGTATAGAGATACTGTTCGGTCCAGTCTCCCAAGGGATCTTCCTCTCCAACTGCAAGGTTGGCCCACGCCCACGTATACAGGGACGTCACAAGACTTGCGCCCCGTTCCTCCAAGAATGTGGAAAGGCGACGCAATTCCGGCCAGATGGGCAAATTGTCCCAAAAGAGCCTGAACCGCTCGTTTTCAATAGCGCCCTTTTCTTGTCTGACGCGCTCATCCAGTTCCTCCACAAGCTGAAGATAGAAATCTACAGCTACCTGGGTGCCTCTTTGAGCAACGATCGGGGCCATTGAAATGAACTGATCGAAGACGGTTATCGGGGATGGAGTTGCCGCCCCTGTTTCCAAAACTCTCGTCCAAAGATCGGACGCTTGTTTTGAGAGCCTAATAGTGTTTCGCAGGGCATCCGGATCGAGGGGACGACCCGTTATGCGTTCGATCACAGCTACCAGGTCTTCAAGTTGGGATCGAACATATTTTTCCGCGGCCGCATCTCGTTCGCCTCGGCCTGAGTGCGGAACATCCACTAGCACCATAGGCGCTTGATACATGCGGCTTAGTACTTCAAACCATTTTGTGAGCGTGCCGCATTGGCAATTGGAAATGACCAGCAGGTCCGGTTTAGGGAGTCCCCATGTGGGGCTTATTCCGGCTTTGATTGAACCGAGGTCGCACCGGGCGTATGAACATAGATCCATGGAATAACCAATGTTCTCAGCGGCCTGGGCTACTTCGGCGGACTGCCGCCTTGCGCCTATTATTACGGCATGGTTCTCAGGATAAATAGGGATCATATTCATCGCGTATATGAGTTCGACCGGCGTGAACGCGTTTACGTATGCGATGAACTTACCCTGCTGGTGAGCCATGTGAGCGCCGGAATAATAGTCAAAGTTTATTTGCTTCAGACTTTTCAATGACTCTATTTGCTGCACGGTGAGATACCTCGTCAGGGCAGATCGCCCGCGATCATTTCTCGGAAAGCTTCTAGTCTCACCCGAATCTGTTCGAGAGGCGCGCCGCGGGAGGAAGTCTCCAGTGAGAGGAACGGAACCCCGACCTCTTCAAGCGCTCTCTGCAAATCAGGCATGTCGAAAGCCGCAGCCTCGCAAAACTTCGGGTTAAGAAAAAGGACCGCTTGAGCATTGCTTTCGCGTACTCTCTTCACAAACGCACGCGGCATCTCCAGCGGATCAAAGTGATACCCGGGGTACGGCGCAGTGGCGAGATGCCGCTGAACCAACGCATCCACTGGGTCCGCAGTGAGCACAGCGTCTTCGGCGATGCTCCGAAAACCTGTGATAATCTCATCTCTTACAATCTGAAACCCGAGGTTGTCCAGGAGTCCCAGTATACCGGGCGGGTCCCAGATCTTGCCGCGCACATACAACGGCACACGAGGTTGCGAATCTTCGGGACCGTTATCGTGCCAGGGCAGCGCTTCCATCCAAGACAGATGGTCTTCTCTGGGGGCCCGGAGCGAGGAACCGATGAGCATCTGCACGCGCTCGGCGGTCCAAACCGATGGCTGTCGCTGATGGCAGTCGTACGCTTCTCGCAGACGATTGCGGCTCTTATTGTATAGGTCCAGGCTATTGGCCAGGGAACTCGGTGTGACTTCACATCCGGTGATGCGGCCCAGGACTTCCATCAACCGGGTGAACTCCGCGGAAAGGTATATTCGGGCGGCAGTATAATCGAGCCGTTTGGGCAACCGAAGGAACTCATTGAACATGTTCGGAAAGCAGGAATCCCATATATGAAAAAGATTTCTGGTGGTGTCACAAACGTACGGAATCACCATGCCGTCCAGTACGTGGAGATCACCTCGGAGCCCTAATTCTAAGGTGCCCATTGCATGACTGCACGTGTATCCCGGTATGTGCGCCTGCGCACGCGAAACCTGTACACCGGCCCCTTCAATAGCAAAAGGCAAGGCTCCTGCCGCATGGATAATTTCCTCTGGGACATCCGGAAGAAGATATCCCACGATCTTGCGACCGGTTTTAGTTTTCCACTGGAGCGCCGTTTGCAATGGCGCCGCTAAGACTTCCCGGAATGGCTGCCAAGGATCTAATGTTTTCGTCTGCTTTCCCATCCGCTGCTATCCTTCACCGTGTGTCGTGTTCTCGAAACCTTCGAAAAGAAACATTAGGTCGAGCCGGAAACATCGGGATGGAAAAGGAATTCCCCGGCCCGTCTGCTGCGATTTGCTCAAGTATTAGCCAGCGTGCCGCCATCGACATAGATGCTTTGTCCTGTGATGAATCCTGATGCCTCTGAACACAGGAACAATACAGCGCCTACTATGTCCTCCGGTTCGGCCAATCTCGACATGGGTACACGAGTCACGAGCTGACGTTCGACCTCCGGATTGGCCCATATCGGCTCACTGAAGTGGGTCCTCGTGAGACCCGGCCCGACAGCGTTGACCAGTATATTGAAGGGCGCCCATTCCACTGCCATGCACATCGTCAGCATTTTCACCGCTGCCTTGCTCGCATGATAAACCCCCATCATTGGGCCGCCGCGTACCGCCCCAACGGTGGTTATGTTCACAATGCGACCTCCGCCCTGACCCATCATGATCTTTGCGGCCGCCCGGCTTAACAGAAAAGTGCCTTTCACGTTAGTGTCAAAAATTTTGTCAAATCCCTCTTCCCGAAGATCCATGAGAGGTCTGAAGAAACTCCTGGCAGCATTGTTCACAAGAATATGAATGCCCCCAAACGCTGAAACAGTCGCTTCCACCAGTTCCTCGATCTGAGCGTTCTCGGTCAAATCCGTGACCTTAGCCAGAGATTGTCCTCCCAAATAGCGGATTTCGTCAGCTACTGCCTCGATTTCCGATGCCGTCCTTGCCGCGACGACCACTTTTGCCCCGCACCGGGCCAGCCCGAGAGCGATGGATTTTCCTATGCCTTTGCCTCCTCCTGTCACAAGGGCCACTTTCCCGCTGAGATCAGGCTGATTCCCCATATTTTAAACCTCCATATCAGGACCTTGGTTCTCCGGGTTGAATGATGTCATTCACTTGGTCTTTTCACTAGGCACATATTCCAGGGCGCAGTCTCGTGTCGGATGTGCTTTGAGATATCACAGATTCAGGACCATGATTCGCTCCTTGTCGGCGTGACCGGAGAATGCAAAACCGAATTTCTGATACAACCGTATGGCCCTGAAATTATATGCCTCCACTGTCAGCCACATCTTCTGAAGTCCTAGTTTCCGGGCTTTTTCCAATGCGAGAGCCGTTAATTCAGTCCCGATTCCCCTGTTCCGAGACAGTTCACTGACGAATATTACGAATTCTGCGTCACCACGGTTGAGGTCAGCCATGAGGCACGAATGTCCAATCACCCTTCCGTCCCGCCATGCCAAAAAGTTGTTCGCTGATTTGAGTAAGGTTTCAACCCATCGGCGACGGATCCTCTCGTCCGGAGGAGGGAGTCCTTGGCTCAGGTCCGTTCGCGAGAAGCCATCATACATTTCCGTGAGTGGAGCGAAAGACTCATATCCGGATTCTCCTACTTGAAATCGGAGCCCGTGTTTGTCGATGCGCTCAAACAATATTTCTGCAGCCATTATCGTCCAAGCGCGTCTTGAAAAGACGCTGCTCAATATCATAATCCTGCGACGTCATTACAGCCTCCCAGGAATTTGGTCTGAGGTAATGCCTTTGGCACCATCCAGTTTCGCTCCGACAAGATTTGCTCCGGTTAGATCGGCATTACTCAGATCGGCTTCCTTTAGGTCAGAACCACTCAGGTCGGCACGGTAAAGATTAGCCTTACGCAAATCCGCTCCAAACAGGAAAGCCCCTGCAAGCTTCGCTTCACAGAGGTTCGTACCATTAAGAACAGCATTATTGAGATTCGCTCCCACCAAGTTCGCACCGTTGAGGTCCGCTGCGGTGAGATTTGCCCCCTTGAGGTCGGCTTCGCCGAGTTCGGCCCCGTCGAGATCCGCATTAGTTAAATCCGCCTGACTTAGGTCCGCCCGATAGAGAAATGCTCTTCTCAGTTTCGCTCCCGAAAGCACCGCACCCGTGAGATTCGCTGTCAACAGGTTTGCCCCGCTCAAGTCGGCTGCCACAATCTTCGCGAAACTAAGATCGCTTCCTCTAAAGTCGGTGGCCCTGAGCTTAGTTGAGCTCAGGTCGGCTCGGTTGAGTGTCGCGCCGCTGATATCGGCTGCACTGAGTTTCGCGGACCTCAGGTCGGCAGAGTTTAAGTTCGCGGATCGTAGGTCGGCCCGCCTGAGATTTGCCCCATTTAGCTTTGCCTCCCGCAGGTTCGCGGAGTTAAGCTTCGCGGAAGCAAGATCGGCGTCTGTCAGATCGACCGTGTTGAGGTCTGCTGTGCTAAGGTCGGCAGAACTCAGATCCGCGCCGTTCAGGTTAGCGCCTTTGAGCTGCGCGCCGCTGAGGATGGCCCAGCTAAGGTCTGCGTCTGAAACGTCAGCGCCGCTCAAGTTGGCTGTGCTGAGATTGGCCGCGTTGAGATCTATTCCGCTGAGATTGGCGCCGATCAGGTCTGCTCCTCTGAGATCAGCTTCCCGCAAGGTCGCCGCGGCTATGTCCGCTCCTTGCAGCCTTGCGCCGAGAAGATCCGATCCTGCCAGATCCACTTCTCGAAGCTTAGCCTGTCCAAGTCTCGCTCCTCTCAGTTTGGCGCGTCTGAGATTAGCAGCGCTCAAATCGGCCTGTCGTCCATTGCTATTATTTTCAAGCCATAACTGGTGGAGTTCTAGAGTCTGTTGAATTTCGTCATTCATCATTAGTTGCCTCGTCAGATCGATCATTGGTCGATTCTACAAGTTTGGCGAAAACGATTCAGCAAGATTTTTATCGGATCAAACACGTCACGTCAAATGTACGACGGTTTTCCTGATAATATCGATCAGTGGTGCCGGATAGGTCCCCAACCAAATTAAGATCAGCGTCAGCATCGCCAAAACAACACCGGCCGCCATAGCTCCTGCCCGAGGGGTTATCGCGACTTCTTCATCGTCAGTGACCCGCGTGAACATCAGCGCTACAACTCGCAGATAATAAAATAGCCCTATTACGCTGCTGACCACGAGAGATACTATGAGCAGCCAAAGAGTTGCCCCGATGCCCGCAGCCATGACATAAAATTTTCCCACAAAGCCTGCGGTCAACGGAATACCTGCCAGCGATAATAGCATAACTATGAACACCCCGGCCACCCATGGCCTCTTCCATACCAGGCCACGATAACTGTCTATGGCGTCGGCTTCCGTTTCACCTTCGGACAGCCAAGCGATCACGCCAAAAGCTCCTATGATGGTCACAAAATAGGCGGCCAGGTAATAGCCGGCTGCCGTGACGGCCAGTTCGCCTCCGGCAACCAATGCCACCAGCAGATATCCTAAATGCGCTATGGACGAATATGCCAATATCCTTTTCACGTGGTTTTGCAAAAGAGCCAGTAGATTTCCCACGAACATCGAGGCAATAGCAATCAGAGTGAAGGCCGGGACAAGAGAATCGTGCGAATGAATGTCCATTTCAGTGAAGTAGCGTAACATGACGGCAAAAACCGCACCCTTGGAAACTGAAGCAAGGAAAGCCGTCACGGGGGCAGGAGCCCCCTGGTACACGTCGGGTGTCCACATGTGGAAGGGTACCAGGGAGAGCTTGAACCCAAGCCCCACCACAAACAGAGCCGTTCCCGGCAGCAACAGCGCAAGGTGACCTCCAGCGATCGCCGGACCCATTCGGGCAAACTCCATAGTGCCGGTTTCCGCGTAAATCAGTGCAATTCCAAAAAGAAGAAACGCGTCCGATGCAGCCGCCAATATGAGGTACTTGATCCCGGCCTCTGTACGAAAAAGACCGCTGGTGTATGCGATCAGCGCATACAGGGACACACTGAGAATTTCTAACCCTAGAAAAAAGGACACAAAATGAGTACTCACCACTATAACAGCCGAACCCAGGGTAGCCAGCAACATTAGGACGTAATATTCGTCCGGATTAGCCTTCTGCTGTTCTAGGTACTGATACGACATCAAAGTCACGGCCAAGCTTGCCGCGAAAAGAAGACCCATAAAGAAAATCGCGTAGCCATCAACCGTGATCAGAGAAATCATCGGACCGGGAAGCATACGATAAACCATGGGCAACGTACAAAGAGCTACCAACAGCCCTGCGGCGGTCAGCGTCGCAGTCAACAAGTGCTTCCGGCGAACTGCAACTACAAACAAGACCAATGTGACGGTCCCGGAAACCACGAGTAGTGGAGATAATGTCAATAGTTGGGCAGCACTCATCGATTGCTTCCGCCCTGTCGTACAATAGAGAGGATCCCGGGCGACCGCGGTAAGGCGACTGCTTGCGGGTTTGCGTTATTGGTGAACATCCGCAATCTTCCCGGATCCTGTATGGCCTTTACGGTGGGACTAACCGTGTTCAACACCACCTGTGGGAATACGCCGAGCCAAATGATTGCCACAATCAATGATGCCGCCAAGCATGTTTCTCTGGGCGAGAGGTCTTGAATCGGCTGCTCCAACTTTTTCGGTCCATAAAAAGCTTTTCCCATAATCCTCAATGAGTAAACTACCGATAAAACCAGGCCGACAGCTGCGGGTGCAGCCATCCACGGGCTTGTTCCAAAAGTTCCCACAAGCACGAGGAATTCTCCCACAAAATTGCCGAGCCCGGGTAGACCGAGCGATGCCAGCGCAAAAATGAGCGTGACTCCACTCATACGCGGGACCACTGACCAAAGACCGCCCATCTGATTCAGGTCACGCGTCCCGATACGCTCCTGAACAATCCCCACCAGTATGAAGAGCGCACCGGTGCTGATGCCGTGACAGATCATCTGCATGACGGCGCCGAACAAGGCCAAATCGTTCCGCGTGAAAACGCCGAGAAGCACAAAACCTAAGTGGCTGATGCTGGTATAGGCCACTAATCGTTTAAGGTCCGTCTGAGCAAACGCCATAAGCGCCCCATAGATGATTCCGACCACTCCGATCCCCATTGCAAAAGGGGCCCAGACGTCCAAGGCCTCGGGAAATAACGGCAAAATAAATCGGATAAGACCATATCCACCCGTTTTCAGCAACAATCCGGCCAAAATCACGCTGCCCGCAGTCGGGGCTTCCGTGTGAGCATCGGCCAACCATGTGTGAAAAGGAACAGCAGGAAGCTTGACTGCGAAAGCAATGAAAAAACCTAACATCAATCCAAAGCCCACCAATGCAGGTAACGGAGTTCCCAGCATCTCAAAATAATTAAAAGTGTAGACGCCTGCATGGAGTCCGTGCACGAAGTACAGGCCTAATATTGCCATCAGCATGAACAAGCCGCCGGCTTGAGTGAAGATGAAGAATTTGATTGCGGCATAGATCCTATTTTCATGGCCCCAGATCCCGATCAGAAAGTACATGGGGACGAGCATCACTTCCCAGAAAATATAGAAAAGAACCAGGTCAGTTGCCAGGAAGACCCCAATTATGCCCGCAAGGCAAGCCATCAAGTTGAAATGAAAAAAACCGACCCGTTCTTGAATCTCCGTCCAGGAGCAAACAACCGCTGCCATCCCCAATAACACGGTCAACGCGACCATCAAAAGACTCAGGCCGTCCATGGCCAACTGAAAGCCTATACCCAGTTGCGGAATCCATCTCAGATTTACTGCGGCAAGCCACAGTGCGCTTTCCGCGGAAGCCGCCTGCTGTGAATGCTCGGTCCATAAAAAGAGAATAATCAACATATCCGCGAAAAGGGCGGTCAAGCAAATCCAGCGAGGCCACTCCGCATTGCGGCCGGCCGAAATCCACGACCCAATACTTGCTATCACTGGAATAATTATCAACAATATCAGTATCATATCCATACCAGTATTCCCAGCATCACAATCGCGCCCAGGGCTATTCCAAAGGCATATTGTCGAAGATTTCCGGTCTGAGTGGCGCTCAACCCACGGTGGAGACCTTCGGCCACCAGAGCGGTAAGTTGATAGAACATATCCACAATGTCGTTGCGATTGACCTGGGTGATCCGAAGAAATGGTCTGATTATTAATTTGTCATAAGCGCGGTCAAAGCCCCAGCCTGAAAACCAAAAGTCGTGCAAGATCGCTCCTACGGGCTGCCTTGCCAGATCCGCGGAATAATCGGGGCATCTGAGGAACAGCAGATAGCAAAGGGGGATGCCCGCAAGAGAAAAGAGTGCCGCTACGACCTGCAAGAGAGCCTCTGTGCTCAGATTGGTTTCCGCGGCGTGAATCGGGGGCAATGCGGTGTTGAGAAAATCCGAGAATAGATGAACATTCCCCAGCGTGTGCGGCAATTCCACAAAACCAACAGCAACGGAGAGTGCGGCAAGAACGATCAACGGGATTCGAATGAGGCTTCCCGGACGCCGGGTTAATGGGGTGTGTTCTTTGCCGAAACAAACAAGAAACACCATGCGAAAAGCGTAAATCGACGTTAGAAGAGCGCCTAGAGCCGCGCCTGCCCAAAACCAAGGATTGCTCTTATCCGACGACCATGTCTCCCATAGGATCATTTCCTTGCTATAGAAACCGGCCGTCACGAGAGGCAGCGCCGCCAAAGAAGCGGCTCCGATAAGAAACGTCCAGAAGGTAACGGGCAGTCGTTCGCGGACCGCGCCTAGCTTGAACATGTCCTGTTCGTGATCCGCGGCCAGAATGATTGAACCGGCAGCCAGGAACAAGAGTGATTTGAAGAAAGCATGAGTCACGAAATGGAAGATAGCCGCGGACCAAGCTCCCACTCCCAAAGCCAAGAACATGTACCCGATCTGACTTATGGTTGAGTATGCCAATACCCGTTTGATGTCGGATTGCGCCAAAGCGCTGAAGCCGGAAATGAGGAGTGTGACTACTCCTATGACAGCCACCGCAGACTGAACTGCGGGGGCGAGAGAAAAGAAGATGTTTGTACGGGCGATCAGGTACACACCAGCGGTAACCATTGTAGCCGCGTGAATCAACGCGCTCACAGGCGTCGGACCTGCCATAGCGTCAGGTAACCATGTCTGCAACGGGACCTGGGCGGATTTACCCACCGCGCCTGCCAGCAACAGAGCAGCAGCAGTCACAGCCAAAGCCGAGCCCGCCGCCCATTCCTGAGACGCACGATGCATCAGCTCCTGGATTTGCAACGTGCCCAGCGTATTGAATAGGAGAAACACGCCGATAAGCATTGCGGCATCGCCTGCCCGAGTCATTACAAAAGCTTTGACAGCCGCTCTTACGTTGGCCGGATCTTTGTACCAAAACCCTATGAGCAGGAAGCTACAGAGACCTACACCTTCCCATCCCAGATAGAGCAACAGAAGATTATCTGCCAAAACAAGTGTCAACATCGAGGCTACAAAGAGGTTCATGTACGCGAAGAAACGACTAAAGCCATCGTCATCAGCCATGTATTCCGCGGAGTAAAGATGGATAAAAAACCCGACGATCGTGACCACGAGGATCATGCATGTCGAAAGCGCATCAAGATAAAAAGCAACTTTCGGGGCGAACGGCCCTATACTGATCCACGTCCACAGCTCCTGACTGTATGAATGGTTGCCGGACTGAGACAGGACAAATTCTATACTGATCGACGATGCTAGAATTGCAGACATTCCAACGGAACCGACGCCGATAACGGCAGAAGTGCCGCGAGGCAATCGCGCGCCGAATAGGCTTAGCACTACAAAACCGGCCAGAGGGAATACAGGGACCAGCCACAGCAAATCCAGCATGTCAGCCTCGCATGGTTCGGGCGGCGTCCGCGTCCAACGTCATGAAATGGTGGTAGAATTGCATCGCCAGAGCCAGGCCTACAGCCACCTC
The DNA here is from genome assembly GCA_035506215.1 of Desulfomonilaceae bacterium. GTDB lineage: Bacteria > Desulfobacterota > Desulfomonilia > Desulfomonilales > Desulfomonilaceae > DATJPW01. Next base: position 413 of record DATJPW010000378.1, on the reverse strand, counting down.
CGCGGCGGCCATGGTAAGAATGAAGATGAACATTATTTGCCCGTCGGTTTGTCCCCACCTGGATCCGGCCACCACAAAGGCCAAACCTGCCGCATTCAGCATTATTTCGACGGACATCAGCATAAACAAAATATTACGACGCACGAGTACTCCTACCAGACCAAGCCCGAATAGTACGCCCGCGAGTGCCAGTCCATGTTCCATTGGAACTGACTCAATCACGACTCGTCCTCCGTCCTTCTGACTGAATGCCTTACACGTCGGCCTATGTGGTAGGCGCCCACAAGCCCTGCCAGAAGCAGCAAGGAAGCAAGTTCAACCCCGAGAAAGTAAGGGCCGAACAGTGCCATACCCACCTGTTTCGGGGTCACTTCGGACCCGGTAAGGTTCGCCGGTCCCGCGCCGACGACAAC
>DATJPW010000377.1:0-17487 GCA_035506215.1 Desulfomonilaceae bacterium | reverse complement strand
CTGATTCCCTGCATCTCCAGGGCCAATTGAGAAGACTCGACTCGCTGGGTCAGCGCCATTAGCCTTCGCTTCCGATGAGCGCTCGAATCTCAGGCGAGTTCAAGCGATCTTTGGTGACGAGCTCCACCCCGGTGTCGATTCTCGGCGTGACGCTTTCGCCCTTGATCGCCGCGACCACGCTGGATACCCCTTTGTATCCCATGGCTTGAGGATTCTGCACCACGAGCGCTTCGATCCGCCCGGCTTCGAGCCCTTTGAGCAGGGCGTCAGCAGCGTCAAAGCCGATCATCTTCACCGCGCCGGCCCGTCCCTGGCTCTCCAGTGCTCGGAGGACGCCTCGGGAAGTGGACTCGTTGCACGCGAAGATGCCATCGAGCGCTTTATGCCGGGTGAGCACATCTTCGGCGGCGGAGAGAGCGGTTTCTACTGTGTCCATGCCGTACTGGTCTTCAACCAGCTCGATCTCCGGAAACTCCTTCTTCAGTGTTTCCATGAAACCCTTTTCGCGAGCCGTGGTGGACGCAGAACCGGCCATGTACTTGATGACCGCGACTTTGCCCTTGCCGCGGAGCAGCTTCGCCATGTGCCTCGCGGCGAGGGCGCCGCCGGCGTAGTTGTCGGTGGCCACAAAGGAGACCCGCTTGTCGGTTTCGATGTCCGAGTCGATGATGACCACCGGTATCTTGGCGGCCGCGGCACGTTCGACCACGGGAACGAGCGCTCCTGCGTCGGTGGGCGCCAGCACGATGCCGGCCACTTTCTTCACGATGAAGTCCTCCACGATTTGGATCTGCTTTTCACGATCACCCTCGCGGTCCGGACCGGTCCAGAAGATCTCCACGTTGTGCTCTTTGGCGGCCTTTTGAGCGCCAGCGAGAACCGAGTTCCAGAACGAATGGGTAGTTCCCTTAGGGATGACTGCGATGGAACCGACTCCTCTGGGCTTTTCCGCAGTGTTCCCGGTCTTGGAGGGAGCTGATCGGGGCGTGGTGTTGTCTCCCTTCTTAAGAAACAGTCCCGCGCCCACGGCTACAACCGCGACCACCAGAAATACCAGAATCAGGACTTTCTTGTTCAAAACCACTCCTTCTATGCGCTCGTTTCTTCGACTTGGCCTGCCTTCAGTTTATGTACCACTTGTTAAGTTAGAGGTATAGTACGTTTTCCTCCTGAAAGAGAAAGGCTCCTGGGTCAGAGTGAACGATCTGTGAAGCGAGTACATGTCTCAAGTGTATTCGGGTGTGAATCAGTGACAGCGTTTTGCTTGACCATGGAACCAGTCGTGAGGTACGCTGAGGGATCAAGCGACAAAAGGTCTTTCAGCGACGTGACGGCGATCTTGTTTCCTTCTGGCGTTGTCGGAGGACCAAACGGGGGGTCGGGGTCAAAGCAACCAGCCCTTGCCCTTCTTTGGCCCAGGACGCTCGAAATAGCAAGACCGCCGAAAATATTTAAGAGAAGGAGGTAAAACCCCTATGTCTCATCGTACGCGCAAGTTGGGCCGTTTGCTGGCTTTCCTGGCCATACTGTGTCTAACATTGGGCTTCGGTTCTGGGACAGAGTCAGTGCTAGCCGCGGAAAAGATAATAAAGATCGGCACTCTCTTCCCACTCACGGGTCCCGTCGCGACAGCCGGACAGCGCTGCCAGGCTGCGGTGCAAACGGCCGTTGAAATCATCAACAACAAGCATTCCGATATCAAAGTTCCTCTGGCCGATCAGGAAGGGATTCTTGGCGGCACCAAGATCGTGCTTGTCCATGCAGACAGTCAGGGCAAGCCGGACGTGGGCAAGGCGGAGGCCGAGCGACTGTTCAACCAAGAAGGGGTCTGGGCCATTATCGGCTCTTATAACAGTTCAGTGAGCAAACCTGCGAGTTTAGTGGCGGAGCGGATGAAACGAATCTTCATGTGCGGGTCCTCCAGCTCGGCGGCCTTGACCCAGCGTGACTTGAACTTCTTCTTCCGCCTGGCGCCCACTGACGAGACCGAGTCCGGCGAGTTCGTAGAGGTCCTCAAGTGGCTGAATCAGAAGAAGAACGCCGATATTAAGACCATCGGAGTCATATACGAAAACAGTGAGTTCGGTAAGCACGCGGCAGAGGAGGCCAAGAAATCCGCCGCTGCCGGAGGCTTCCAGGTAGTGGCAGATGTGCCGTTCAGTCCGGGCGCTACGAACCTGAACAGTGAAGTGCAGACTTTGAAAAAGAACAACCCTGACGCTTTGTTTGGGGCCTGTCTAGGCGCAGATTACACGCTGTGGGTGCGTACCATGAAGCAGATGGCCTGGTCGCCCAAGATTACCATCAGCTACTGTTCCGGTTATCAGGACCCTGTAATCGCCAAACAGCTTGCCGGTGACGCCGACTTCTTCATGGGCGCCACGGCCTACTCGCCCCAGTTCGCGAGTCTAATGCCGGCTGTGGCCGCGGTTGAGGCAATCTTCAAGGCCAAGACCGGTGGAGTGCCCTTCGACGGCGACAGCATCCAGGAGGCAGTGGCCATGCTGGTGCTCGCGCAGGCAATCGAAAAGACCGGTACCCTGGATCCTGAAAAGGTGGCTGAAACCCTTTACAAGAACACATGGGACTCTCCTCTGTCCCTCGGAGGGAAAGTGGCCTTTGCCAAGGGCGGCCAGAACATAAAGGCGCACAGCGTGGTTACCCAGCTCCAGGGCGGCGAATACAAACGGATCTTCCCGGAAGAGATGGCTGACACTGCAATCGTCTTCCCCATGAAGGCGTGGAACCAGAGGTAAGTGGACATCAGAGGATTTCCCAATCGCGCTGGTGTCCGATGTTGCATTTGACATTCGATACCGGCGCAGCGGGAAGTTGCGGCAAGTCTTGCGGAATGCGGAGCCGTGAAATCGCCCGGACATTGAGGTTGGGTGCTTGAAATCCAGCACGGGCGTCCCACAGTTAAGTGTCCGTATATTATAGTTATTGCCTAAATCCTCGTCTGTTTTGAGGGCCGGATCCAGTCATTCCTGCGAAGACAGTCCCGCGTCCCGCGGGATGGGTTCCCGCTTTAGCGGAAACGACGGTTCAGAAGAGGGTCTATGGAGACATTCATTCAAGTGCTCGTCGACGGCATGCTCAGCGGCATGGTCTACGCGCTGGTGGCCGCTGGGCTTTGCCTTATCTGGGGCGTGATGGATATCATCAATTTCGCCCACGGCGAATACCTGATGGTTGCCATGTATGTAAGTTATTGGCTGGGATTTCTCGCGAACGTAGACCCGGTCCTGTCGACCGTGGCCGCCGGGGCCTTTGTCTTTATTCTGGGGGCGCTGACGTACAAGTTGATCATACGCTACACGATCGGCAAACCGGGGCTGGTCGCTCTACTGGCCACTTTCGGTCTCGCCATGTTCCTCAAGAACGTCTGCATGAACCTCTTTTCACCGAATTTCCGCATCCTTTCCGGCACCTGGCTCGGGGACAAAACTTTACACCTTGGTGACCTAATCTTCCCTGTGCCCCAGTTGGCGGCCGGCATTCTGGCACTAATCGTGGTTGGGGCGGTCTATGCGCTGGTCAACTCCACCCGATTTGGTTGGGCCATTCAGGCCACTGCCATGGACCGCGATGCGGCGGAACTCATGGGCATCAATACTGAACGCATCTATGTTCTGGTCTTCGGAATCGGCGGGGCTTGCGTTGGCATTGCCGGCGGCATTATGCCTTCTTACCTGGCCGTGCATCCGGAAGTTGGCTCCATGTTTGGGCTGATCGCTTTTGTTTGCGTTGCTATGGGCGGCTTCGGGAGCATCCCGGGCGCGTTTCTCGCCGGGCTTCTCGTCGGTGTTGTGGAATCTCTTGCAGGTTTCTACGTAGCCCCGGTCTTCAAATACATTGCCGTCTTCGGTCTCTATCTCGCGGTCGTATTTCTGCGGCCGAAAGGCATTTTCGGATGGTGAACGCCGTACAGCGGAAAGCATTCAGCGGAAAAGATGCGGCATGGCTCGCTTTCCTGGCGCTGTTGGTGCTGCTGCCGCTGGTTCCTTGGGTAACCGCAAATTCTTTTCGCGTGCACGTAATGATTCTCGTTTTGCTCTTTGCCAGCATGGCACAAGCGTGGAACATCATCGGCGGCTATTGCGGCCAAGTGTCGTTCGGACACTCGGTGTTTTTCGGAATCGGCGCATACGGGGCCGGAATGGCCGTCGTTACTTATGGTGGAGCGCCGTGGCCGGGAATACTGATCGGCATGATCGCGGCCGCCGTGGTAGGCGTGATTATTAGCTACCCTTGTTTCAAGTTGAGCGGCCATTATTTTGCCATAGCTACCTTCGCCATCGTAGAAATATTTAATCGTGCTTTCCTGGTCTGGGATTGGGTCGGCGGCGCCCTAGGATTGGATTACCCACTGATCGACGAAGGCCTGAAGAACCTGATGTGGCAGAATTCGAAAATCCGTTACTACTACTGCGTTCTTGTCATCTTCGTGCTTATATTTGGCGTGGTTCGGTGGCTCGAAGGGCACCGTTACGGATACTTCATGCGTGCTGTGAGGGAAGGGCAGGAAACGGCGGAATCCCTTGGGGTCAACAGCACAGCCATAAAATTGGCCGCCATGGCCCTTTCTGCCGCCCTGGCCGCTATCTGTGGGGCTTTTTTCGTACAGTACAATCTGAGAGTGGACCCGCCGATGGTGATGTCGCTTGACATGTCTATGAAATTCGTGCTGGTCACTATCCTGGGCGGGTCGGGGACCCTTATCGGTCCTCTCCTGGGAGCCGCGGTTTTGATCCCGCTGCAAGAGTACACCAGGGCATTCTGGGGCGGCCTGGGCGGCGGGGTGGATCTGATCATCTTCGGACTCCTCATCATTCTCATGGTAGTCAAACAGCCCACCGGCATGATCGGTATTGTCCACGACATACATAACTGGTTTGTAAGGAAGAACAGCGCGGCAAAAGGAGATGTGCCCAATGGCGCTCCTTGAAGTACAAGACGTGACAATGAAATTCGGGGCGCTGGTGGCCAACGATCGGGTGAGCTTCACCGTGGAAGCCGGATCAATCGTGGGATTGATCGGCCCCAACGGTGCGGGTAAGACAACCCTTTTCAATTGTATCTCCGGACTGTACAAACCGACTGGCGGCCGTATCCTCTTCAACGGCGAGGATGTCACCGGCCTCACGCCCTATCAGATAGCTCGCAAGGGTGCAGTGCGCACCTTCCAGGTGGTGCGGCCGCTCAAGGACATGACAGTCTTCGACAACGTGTTGGTCGGCGCTTTCCTCAGGTGTTCGGACAAAAGAGAAGCTTTCGGAACGGCAGCGGAATGCATCCACCTATGTGACTTGGAGCAGTTTCAAGAAAAGCCGGCCGGAGAATTGTCCATCGGCGGCAAAAAGCGGCTCGAGATGGCAAGGGCACTCGCGACGCGACCCAAATTGCTTATGCTTGACGAAGTCATGGCCGGGTTAACCGCCACCGAGGTCAAAGCCTCTCTGGAAGTAATCCGGCGCCTCCGAGAAAGCGGCATCACGATGATGATCGTGGAGCACGTCATGGAAGGGATCATGCCCATAGCCGACAAAGTAGTGGTGCTCGACGGCGGCGTGAAGATCGCCGAAGACGCCCCCGGCCGCATCGTCAACGACGAGCATGTGATTGAGGCTTATCTTGGCGCTAAATACAGTCAGCGTTTCAAGACAATGAAAGAGAGCGGACGTATTGTCTGACCCGATCCTAAAGGTTGCCGATCTATATGCCGGTTATGATGGAATACCAGTGGTCTTCGGTATTTCGCTGGAGGTCATGCCGCAGGAGCTGGTAGCCGTCGTGGGCGCGAACGGCGCAGGGAAAACCACAACCATGCGCACCATCAGCGGCCTAAACCATCCTTTGAAGGGCCAAATCGTGTTTGAGGGGGCCGATATCTCCAAACTTGCTGCGCACCAAACCGTGAAACTCGGTATTAGCTGCGTTCCCGAAGGTCGGAGAATCTTCGCCAAACTGTCGGTGGAGAAAAACTTATCATTGGGCGCTTACACTGTAAATTCGCAGGCCGAGGTCCATCGCCGGGTGGAGGAGCTTCTGGAAATCTTCCCTGTCCTTAGGGCGCGCGCGAAGCAGGTCGCCGAAACCCTGAGCGGCGGAGAGCAGCAGATGTTGGCCATCGCTCGTGGCCTCATGTCGCGACCGAAACTACTCATGCTGGATGAGATGTCCCTCGGTTTGATGCCGAGCATGGTGGAAAAGATGATGGAAACCATCACCACCATCAACCGTGCAGGCACCACCGTTCTTCTGGTCGAACAGATGGTCCAGGAGGCCTTGGAAATTGCCCATCGGGGCTATGTGATTCAGGGCGGGAAAATCGTCCATTCCGGAACTGCTCGTGAGCTATTGGATTCAGAGGAAATCCGTAAAGCCTACTTGGGAATGTGACTCATCGTATTCGGTCTCACTTTACGCCACTTCTTCTCTTCCCTCACAACTGCACCACTTCGCCGTCATCCGCCATCTCATAACTGATCGCGTTGCTTCAGGCCATGATATCATCGCTCATATCATCAAGGGGATGAGGGGGAAGAATTCAAAGAAAAAGAGCATCCGAGAAATGCCGACGGCAAATTAGGCCCAAATTGGAGAAGGGGCAGCACAATGCTGCTGGAAACTTCAAACCCGGAAACAAAGTCATGAGCGAAAATTTGCTTGAGCGGGGATTTTAGCGCTTAGAGGCTCCTCCGAAAGCTCCAGGTGTAGGCGTGGCTGTTGAATACCCTAATCATTCTTGTGGGCTAAGACTCTCTTCTGATTTCTCGGCTTAAAATCTCCCACTTTCCCTAACGGCATCATTCAGACTATTTAAGGTCTTCCTCAAGCTCTCTGCTATTCCTGTCAAACTCCTGCCAGAATCGGCTTTCGCAGCGAGCCACGCAATTATAGTAGTTCATATACTGGCCATAGTTGTAGCCAAAGGGCTTTAGCCACGCACAGTTCTGTATGCATGAATTACGGTCAAAACCGGCGGCGCCCTGTGCCAGAACCGGATGGGACAAGAGTGGAACTATTGCCAGCGCAGCAATGAGTATCGCCACATATATTGAAGACTTCATTTTTGAACCTCCTAATCCTTGACCGTCATTTTACGAATTATATCATACACAATTATACGCGATCCTACGAGGTCGATTCGGGTGACCATCGCGTTTTCCCAAGATTGGCGAGGAAAAAAGAAGAACAAGCAAAACGATTACCTATCAGGCCGAAATTTGAGACCGGTTTCGGGTTAAAGGGAAGGCAGAAGAGACACCATGCTTTCGATAAAGGAAGCCGCAGCATTCTTTTCGTAGGTCCTAGAACTACAAGTAGTTGATTTTAGTCAAAATTGGAACTTAAACATAGCGTTTTATAAAATCGGAAACCGGAAGACCCTGTAGTCACAGGGTCTTCATTTTCAGGACGTCCTTGGTTCAGCCTTACCTGGCTATCGATGAAGCATAAGAGACGGTGATTCTTTTTATGCTGCCGAACAGGAAGAGCACAGTTCGCCTTCGTCGGTAATCTTCAACAAACCACGTTTAAGCGCTTCCCGGTTTGCAATCAATAGGCTGATAATCTCTTTACATTGTTTTCCCAGTTCCGGTGAAGCTTGTCTTGCACAGGCTTCCAATTCCTCTATTTGATAATTGCATATTTTCAGCTGGGTCTGAGTTATTCTCTCGTTATCTGCCTGCCGTTCCATTTGTTTTCTCCTCCCTCCTGGTGCATATTGTCAATCCTTCCCACAGACCGGCGCCTCTTTGAGTAAGCTCCTAACTCATTAAGATGCACCCCTGAGTGATTGGATTCATGAAAGGAGACGACCTGTATCCCATCCCGGCGGAACGGGACACGGAGGTAATGTGGCAAGACCTCATCACGGTCCCCATCATCCGCATGCAGCGCATGTTCACCCCGATCCTAAAAGCGGTTCTTTGTTTGTCGCCGAATATCCGAGGTCCAATCCTGGGTGAGCCGTTTCGGCTCATGGCCAAGCACCTAATTCTACAGGCTGTATTTGCGACCGCCGATAGTTGATGGGTCGAAAGGGCCCAGTTGCTGGTCGCAAAAAATGCTTTGCCTGAATTGCGTTCCACTGGTTCGACCTATCGTACTGATTTCTTGAGGAAATACTAATTGAGGTGAATATTCTGTCGCGTGGCACGGCAGTTGCTTCTGTGGAGAGCATTGGGGGAACGTTTGTAGAGGGAATCTCTGTGGACTGCATGTTTTAGGGCTCATCATTCTTGGGGGGATACATAAGCATTGCAGCTCAAAAAGACTAAGGCGAAGACTGAAACCGAAGTACTAGACTGGGCACAGGGGGAGAGTGATGGCCGGAACAACATGTTGGGATTATCGGAAGTGCGGCAAGGAGCAAGACTGTCCTGCATACCCTGATCATGGGTTCGACTGCTGGAATGTCGCAAGAACGGTGTGCCGAGGAGAAATACAAGGAGCGTATGATCAAAAGATAGGAAGTTGTCGCACGCTCTGTCCGTACTATGCGGGGGTAATGAGCGGTTCAATAAAGGTTACGTAAGTTCCTGGTGCATGATCAGGCCTTCTACCGAAGAACCGTTTCGCCTCCTCGCACACACTTCTGCTCCTCGATAACGATTCAGAAAGCGGGACTTGCTGAGCCCGTATTCTGTACTCGCAAGGTCGATTAAAGTGCCGAAGTCGGGGTTTGGATCGAGGTTGACCAGTTTCATGACTCTGTCAAATCCTTCACTTTAATCAGATTCACTAAGACCGGCGCAGGTATGAAGAAGCTGAGCAAAAAGATAGATGGCAAAACCGTCGCTGATGACATCAAGGCGGGAATGTCCCACCCCGCCCTGATGGAGAAGTATAAGTTGTCGGCAGTTGGACTAGAGAGCCTTTTGAGGAAGCTCGGCGAATTAGGGATAATTCGGCATGTTAGCCTCATGGATGTTGCCGGAGATCTTAAAGCAGGTATGTCGCATAGCCAGTTAATGGAGAAATATAAACTCACTGAGGAAGCGCTCCGGGAATTCTTGAAACAGATGGAACGCCTGACATCTTTCAACGAAGCTCCTGGCGCACGAGTCAAACCCGGCGAAGGTGTAATTTCCGGCAAGGAGATCGTACGCGACATGCGTTCAGGCATGACACGCTGGGAACTAATGCTGAAATACGGACTTTCAGGCGAACAACTCAAGAGAGCTTTCGAGATTATCCTGGAAGAGCGACTGAAAGTTGCAGCAGAGATTGCCGGAGATGTCCGATCAGGCATGACCGGTTCAAAACTAATGGAAAAGTATCAACTTTCGAGTGCTGGTCTGCAGAAGGTTTGCCAGGAACTCCTCGCAAAGAAATTGTTGGGAACTGATGACATCAAGGATTCCAAATTGCCATTGGATAATGATGAATCCGTCTGCCGTGAGAGGCGTCAAATTTCCAGGCGCTCCCCGTCGTTGCAGATAGTAGTGTGTGACATGCGTGATCACGGTTCGACAGGCACTGTCAAAGACATAACGGAGAGGGGACTCGCCGTGAGGGGGATTCAAGCCCACATCGGTGAACGCAAAACTCTCTGGATTTTGGGAGATGATTTCGGCCTCGTCGAGCCGTTTGAATTGGAGGCGGAATGCCGTTGGGTGGGGAGTGAAGGATCCGGTGGGCAATCGGTGGCCGGATTCCAGGTGATCGAGATTTCTGATCGAGACTTGCAACGGCTCCAACAGTTTATTAACTTCCTGGATCTCAAGCGTGAGGTGACCTAGTGACCGGAACTAAACGGAAAATCAAAGCCAAACTTTTCGTGAGCGACGTCCGCAACGGTATCGGCGACAGGGAGCTTATGGAAAGACACACCCTCTCAGAGAGTCAGCTCCATAAAGTGTTCCGGAAATTGGTTGATGCTGGAGCAATAGACGAAATGGAACTCTTTATGAGGACCTCCCTGTCCGACAGCACCGTGTCCAAGGCTTTTGTGGAGACTCAATCCGCTGTTAAGGAACTGCAGAATGTCCGAGAAATTACACCACCACGATACTCGGAAACACCCCCCGAGATCGAAATTACTGAAAAGGTGAACACCTATGGCAAGGTCCTTGGCCGCATCCTTTTTACACTTGCAGGCGCCGGATCATGAGTGCGGGTGATAATTCAATGATAATCCTTAGGAACAGGACTTTTTGGATTTCTGCCTTTCAATGTGCCAAAAACCCTGCCCCATTATCCCTGAGTTTGCGTGAGAATCGCTGAGGCTGGAAATGGACCAAAAGAACCTGCCAAGTTTTGAAGATCTGGACGATGGGATTTCCTCGTCGCCTCATGAGTTAAAAGCCGGGACCGAGAGCATCGATCTCAGCGGAGTGCTTACGCAAGGACTTACAACCTCGGGGAGTTTCAACGCGGCAGACACCAAGGGGTCGTCCTTCTACAAGCTCCTGCACGCTCTTCCCGTGCCGGCCCTCCTGGTTGACGCGGCGCAGGTAATCATTTTCTGCAACCAGGCGGTGGCGAGGTTGAGCAACGAGTATGGGACCCTGCCGGGAAAGAGATTCTCATCTCTCTTTCTGTCTCCGGATAGTGCCCGAGATATGGCATCCCTCATCGATGAGGTCCTAAGGGAACGAAAGCCCAAGGCCAAGGACGAGAGAATCTCCATCGACAGGAGACAGATGTGGGCTAGGATTTATCTCCGACCTCTGAGACTCGCTTCAGAGAGGGCCGTTCTCGTTATGGTAGAGGACCTGACCCTCGAGAAGCGGCAACTGTTGCTCATGGAAAAGATCGAACGAGCCAAGAGACAATGGGAACAGACCTTCGACCGGGTGCCGGACACCATAGCAGTCCTGGATCAGGATTTCAGAATATTGCGCCTCAATCGCGCTGCCTCCGCGCTGGCGGGAGTTGACGTCAAGGAGGTTGTGGGCCAACCCTGCTACCGGATCTTTCATCGGACCGCAGAGCCCCCTTCTTTCTGCCCTTATAGTAAATCATTGGCCGACGGACGCGATCACTCTGCGGAGTATTTGGAAAAAGGCTCGTCGAAATGCTATCGGGAATCGATTTTTCCAAATTCCGACAGCGTAGGGTTGGTCACCGGGTGCGTCCTTGTCATGCGCGATGTCACTGAGCGGAGGAAGCTGTCAGAAGAACTACAGAAACGGGCTACACACGATTCACTCACCAATTTGCTCAATCGTCAAACAGTGCTGGAGCTGCTGGATTCGACCCTTGAGAATGCGAGACGGTACAAAGTACCGCTTAGCTTGAGCATTTGCGATCTTGATGACTTCAAGCGGGTCAATGACGAATTCGGCCATCAGGCAGGGGACGATGTCCTCAAGGAATTCGGAAGGATAATCAAACAGGAGTTGCGTCGTGCCGACTTCGGCGGACGCTACGGAGGGGATGAGTTCCTATTGGTCTTCCCTCACACGGAAGCTGACGGCGCCATCGAATGTATGAAGCGAGTGCGAACGGCCCTTCAACAAACGACCTTTGAGTCTGCAACCAAGTCATACAGGATCACATGTTCGGCAGGTGTAGCGCAATTTGACTCTCACATGTCCGCTGCGAATGAACTTATCCGTCTGGCGGACCAAGCTTTGTACGAGGCCAAGAGAAGTAGAGTCGGCATAGCGGCACAATTTCACAAAGACGCTGAGTGATACCAATTCAGTGGCATCTTGACAGAGCAAGGTGCCTATCAGCTTCGTCCCTTTCTAATAGCGACATAATGTCCACAGATCCGCTTCAAGAGCCAAGAACGAGCCGGACTTTTTGAGAGCCACTGATATCACATGTCTCTCGCTGCACACCGTCTCGTAGCCTTTTTTAGACTTTACCTGAGACGTCAGCCTTTTTCCGGATTGTACGTAGGGGCGCTCTTGGGTGACTTCCCTTTCAAATGAGTGTGGTAGTACAGGTATGTCAACGGCTCTCCAGTACCCAGGACTTCACCACTGATCACGTCACCCACGAAAAGCGTGTGTGAGCCCACATCGACCCGGTCGATAACCCTTGCCTCCAGGATGCTGAGAGAATGTTCAGTCACAAGAGGGACGCCGGTAGTTCCTTCAACAAATTTTACTTGGGAGAGCTTATCCACATTTCTGCCCGACTTGAAGCCGAACAGGCCTATGAAAGTCATTGGTGCTGAGGTGTCCAGCACAGAAGCCCCAAAAACCTTGCTATTGGATATAAACTCATGAGTCAGGTTGTTCTTGTTTATTATCACTGCCACACGCGGCGGTTCAGAGGTCACCTGCAGCACGGTGTTGACGATCTGACCGTTGGAGCGACCGTCTCTGATTGATGTCACTATGTAAAGGCCGTAGCTCAAGTGATTGAACACTTCCCGGTTAAGTCCCGAAATCATCCCATACCCCCATTTCGCCTTGTTTCCGGTCTTCCGTTAATCTTGCCCTCAAATATCTTCATCCCTCACTTTTGTATAATGGTACACCTCGTTTTGATACCCGTGTGACTGATCAAGCAGTGTGGCTCATGAAAGAGTCGGTTTGGATCAGTCTTCGTTTCTGGGCCTGCGCAATCACAAGGCCCCTCATCAGCGGCTCACCTGTTTGACTCTGTATTGCACGCGTCACGGTATCGAGCAATCGAACACGATCCACTCTACGCGTCCATACTAAAGGGCTCCCAGCACCTTCTTGGCCTCCGGAACGGTGTCCTCCGGCTTGATCTTATACCATGCGCCCATAATCTTTCCGTCTTCATCGATGAGAAACGATGATCGGATTATTCCCATGAACGATTTTCCGTACATCTTTTTCTCGCCCCATGCGCCGTAAAGTTCGGCTACTCCGTGGTCGCGGTCAGATAGGAGTGGAAATTCCAGCGAGTGTTTTTTGTCAAACTTTTTCTGAACGTCAGCCGCGTCAGGGCTGATCCCGACGGCCGCGACCCCCAGTACCTTAAGGTCCTGCCGCGCATCTCGAACGCTGCACGCCTGTTTGGTGCATCCCGGCGTGTCGGCTTTTGGATAAAAGTATAAGAGAACCTTCTTCCCCTTGAAATCAGTCAGTTTCACGGGCCTGCCATCTTGGTCGACCAAGTTGAAAGCGGGAGCCTTATCCCCTTTTTTCAGCGTCGCCATTTTTCACTCCTCCTGTTGGTTGCTCTTTCATTCCTATAAAGAATGGGCATTCGGAATGGCGTACTTGCGAGCAAACGATCGGTCGGCGCAGCGCCTGACGGCAGTTCCTCTTTTCACAGAATCGTGTTCCAACATATGCCGTTATGTGTTCCGAGGCTCTTTCTTGATTCTTTCCCAGTAGCACGAAATCCCTTCGCCTTTCATACCCGGCTCGAAGCAGCGGTTGCACGAGATGCACGTAGCTCTCGATGTATCACCGCTCTTCCATCTTTTTATGAGATGTGGTTCGCGAATAAAGGGGCGTGCCATGGATATGTAATCTGCTTTGCGGCCCTTCAGAATCTCGTCCACTGTAGATAGTGACCTTATACCGCCGACAGCAATGATCGGGACTTTGACTCCTTCCTTTATATACTGAGCAAAATCCACCAAATAGCCTTCATCTTTTTCTTCATGAATTTCTTTTTTGAGGCAATGTCTATCTTTCACGGAAATCGTGGAGCAAGCGCTAACCTGGATGCCCGCAATTCCGTCACTGGCCAACCGTCGAGCAATTTCCAGTGACTCCGGAGGCTCAAGACCGTTCGCGACAAAATCCTGTGCGCTGAGCTTGAACAGTATCGGATAATCCTTCCCGACCACACCTCTCATTGCTTCGATAATCTCTCCTACCACGCGGTAGCGATTTGCGACACTGCCGCCATACGAATCACTGCGCCTGTTCCAGGCGGGAGAAAGGAATTGGTTGATACCGTACCCATGAGCCCCATGAATCTGAATTCCGTCGAACCCGCATCTCTTCGACCTGGATGCCGCAGCAGCGTGAGCCTCCACGAGGCGGACTATGTCCTTTCGGCTCATCTCTTTGGGTATCGGATCTCCGGGAGAATAGGCAATAGCCGAAGCACCCCACAATTCATCGCCTTCGTTGAAAAACATCTTCGGATTGGCCCTTGCCATACAGTGGACTAGTTGAGCGACGACCTTGCCACCTTCCTTATGCACTGTGTCGGCGATTTTTCTCAAACCCTCAGTCAGGGTATCGTCGTAGTTGCCCACCATGTAGGGCATGTGCTGGCCATTAGTCATAACGTACTGATAACCGGTCAGAATTAATCCGATGTCGCCCCTGGCCAGTTCACCGTAAAATTCCAGGACGCGATCGGTCACACGTCCTTTCTGATCACCCATACCACTCCAGGTAGACGATTTGATGGCCCGATTCGGGAGCTCCAGGGATCCGATCCAAGTCTTCTCGAAAAGCTCGGAATGGTTGTCAGCCCTGGCCAATTTGGCTCCAATCACCACTGCCGCGGCGGTGGCGAGTCCTGTTTTGAGAAAATCTCGGCGAGATGGAATGTCACTCATGAGTGTCGAACTCCTTTCCGTCTTCTTACAAATCGCTTTTTTCGGTCAATTGTCCAGTCTTGAGAAGGTCCGCTGTCCGGGCGAATGTTATCCGTTGGTCCGGCGGCTATTTCATGGCTCCAACCAATCTCCTTGTCGATGCTGTATGAAATTCCGTAGTGACCTGTCCCCTGGGTTATGTACCACTTATTAAATCAGAGAGATAGTACCTGTACTTCTGGAGGGAGAAACGACCTCATGGTGTAGTGTGGACGAACCCCACGGTAAGCAAAGTCTCGGGGGCTCAACGTCGATAACTCACACATTCGAACACCGTCGTGAGTTGCGGCGAGACATGGATGTGGCACTTTTTTGCGGCAGAGACTCTGATGGAGTCTTCAGCAAATGTCAATGCGCCCGAAATATTGCACCGACAGGCAGGGGGACTCGAAGGCTTTTTCAGCTGTCCTGTTGCGGCTGCTCCGGAAATATACCGGAAGCTGCAAAAAAGGATGGAATCACCGCTGAATTCTTGGAATGTCTGGTTTCTGAAAGTCGCCTAGATGATAGCGAAAGATGTGCCTGACGATTTGATTGCCAACAAAACAGTAATAGACAGCACTACGAGGTGTAGCATAGAATCAGGATCATGGCTGCTGGGAATCTACAACCTTTGGCAAATGATGGCAGACATCAAATTCTTGCCGGCTTTATAGGAAACTGAAGAAAGGGCATGATCAAGGGACTTATACGCCATGTCGGACAATTCCTATGGAATCTCACGATTCTTGCCTTGTTTGAGCTGGCTCCGCTCCTATCAGGTCGAATATCTGCAAAGGGATGTCGTTGCAGGGACTACTCTTGCCGCCTATCTCATCCCTGTGGGTATCGCTTACGCTTCCCTGGCTGGTTTACCGCCTCAAGCCGGTCTCTACTCCTGCATCTTCGCAGGTCTCGGCTTCGCACCTTTTTGCACTTCGCGGCACACGGCCATCGCTGTCACCTCAGCCATTTCTCTGCTCCTAGCTACGACGCTTGGCAAATTGGCTGATGGCGATCCCTTACGATATGCCGTTCTAGCGTCGGAGACCGCCCTCTATGTGGCTATCGTTTGCTTCGTCGCCTGGGTTGCCAAGGCGGGAGCGGTCATCCATTTCATGTCCGACACCGTTCTGACCGGATACAAGGCTGGGGCTGCCTTGGTTATCGCTTCCACTCAGTTGCCCAAGCTCCTCGGCCTGCCAGTTGAAGGCAATAATTTCTTTGTGCGGCTGGCAAGCTTCTTGTCCCAGGTGCCGGAAGCAAACCATGCGAGCCTGTTGGTGGGGGGCTGCGCTCTCGTATTATTAGTTCTAGGTGCATGGTACCTTCCCCACCGTCCGACGGGTCTGATCGTAGTTGTAGCGTCGGTCGTATTCATGTCTGTTGGCGGTGTCTCAGACTACGGCATCAAGATCCTGGGTAGGGTCCCTCAAGGGCTGCCACACTTTCAGATTCCTGCTGTGAGTCCCCAGGACCCACATGATCTTCTTCCACTGGCGTTAGCGTGCTTCCTCCTGGCAATTGTTGAAACCATGGCAGTAAGTCGGGTCTTTGCGCAAAAGCATCGGTATACGTTTGATGCGAATCAAGATCTCGCGGCTATCGGAATGGCTAATCTTCTAACAGCGTTCGGCCAGGGATACCCTGTGAGCGGAGGCGTGTCCCAATCAGTGGTCAACGAATCCGCCGGTGCGAAGACCCCGTTCTCTTTGGTAGCGGCCTCGCTGATCCTGGGAGTTGTCACCATCTTTTTTAGCGGTCTGCTTCACAATCTCCCCGAACCTGTGCTAGCTGCGATTGTGCTGGTGGCAGTTGCGGGTTTGATCAACATTGAGGCTTTGAGACGCTACTATCGTTTGGACAAAACGGAGTTCTTCATTGCGATCCTAGTCCTGTTCGGAGTTTTAGGCTTTGGTCTTTTGGAAGGCGTGCTCATAGGCGTCATCTGTTCACTACTCATTCTCATCCGGAGGACTTCTCATCCGCACATATCGGTGCTTGGAAAGTTACCTGGGGTCAAGTCCTTCGCATCGCTGGAGCATCATGCCGGCAGTGAGGAAGTTCCCGGCGTTTTGGCTCTGAGTGTCCACGGTTCTCTGCTCTATTTCAATATGGAAGAAGTCCAGGGAGAGATCATTGAGCTTGCCGATAAGCGCGGACCTTCGCTCAAGCTAGTCGTCTGTTCTTTGGCGGTAACCCCGTGGGTTGATCTGGCCGCCACGGACATGCTGTCGGCTCTACGAAAAGAGTTCGCCTCCAAGGGGATCATATTCACTATATCGGAGGCTCATAGCAATGTGCACGACACATTACGGTCCGCCGGGGTCTCGAGCAAACTGGGCGGGCAAAACTTTGAACTCACGACCGCACAGGTGGTCGAGGACTGGCAAAAAGAGCATTCACTTTATTAAAGGGGGAACGGGGGATTTGAATGCGAATTGATATAATGCCACCGCAAATCGGGCAAACCTTTTGGCAATTTCTGTAAAGCCACTTTGCCTGAGGATGCCCGAAAGAGAGGCGCATGCCATACATAGTGGATGGAAACAATGTAATGGCGCAGACCGTGGGGTGGCACCAGGATAAGGCAGGGGCACGGAGACGCCTTATTCATGATCTCGTACGCTTTATCGCCCTGCAGAGAATCAAGCTTAAAGTTGTCTTCGATGGAGCGCCTGACGAGGAATTCCCCGAAGGTTGCAAGTACAAAGGTGTCCACATTCTGTATGCGCGGCCAGGCTCGGACGCGGATTCACGCATAATGGAACTAGTGAGCAAGGCTTCTCATAAACGAGACCTGGTAATAGTCACCTCGGACCGGGCGCTCGCCTCATTTGTCAAGCACCAAGGAGCGCGAACAATGTACGCGGGTGAGTTCAGGCGGTTGCTTGAGGATTCCCAAAGGCAGTCTACCTCGCTGGGGAAGTCCAGTCATGGGGACAGTGTAGATGTCGAAGAATGGCTTGACTTCTTCAAGAGGAAATAACTGCACGTCGTGCATC
>DATJPW010000376.1:0-15865 GCA_035506215.1 Desulfomonilaceae bacterium | reverse complement strand
CGGCGGTGGTCGCTCGTGTGGACCGTCCGGACAACTGTCTCCGGATACGGAGTGGCCCATCCATGTCGGATAACGTAATCGGTTGCGCCGCAATGGGACAAACCTTAAACCTTACCGGCGCGTTCAGCAAAGATGGGCGCTGGGCCCAACTGGACAATAACGGCTGGGTATACTTCCACCAGCTCAGAACCGATTTGATGCCGCCCAAACATGCACGGAGCATGACTTCCGGCCGCAGGTCGTCAAGATCGTGGGAACGTGCGGCAGGAGCAGGTTCAGGCTCATACTACAGTGAAGGGGCTTACATGCCGTATACCTATTATTACGGCAGTCCCTACTACTCCACATACCGCCCTGGCTTTGGCAATTTGTTCCCACCTCTAAACCTTCCACCTCTGCCTTCTCTGCCTTTCTTGCCGTGATTCATTTCACCGGCAACTAGGTAGTCTTGCGGTCCAGGTTGCACCGACCTGGATCGCAGCCATCGGCCTATATTCCGGCTGCGCCAAGTGCGCTCGGCAGTCGGAGTTCGGCGCCCAGTCCGGAAGACCGCTAGATCGGTTTGTCGCGATCCCTCAGAAGCGCGGATGGATATATTAAAAGGAGACACAGAGAATAATATATCTGAATGAGGCATCCATATTCTCGCAGATTGTTCCAAGGGAGGAGAGGAAGATATGCCGAACCTTTTTGATCCCCTGAAAATCAAAGACATAACGTTGCGTAATCGTATCGGGGTCTCACCCATGTGCCAGTACAGCTCTCATGATGGGATGGCCAATGACTGGCACCTTGTGCATCTGGGGGCTCGTGCGGTGGGCGGGGCCGGATTGGTCATGGCTGAAGCCACAGCAGTCGAGCCCCGCGGCAGGATTTCTCCCAATGACGCAGGATTGTGGTCGGATGGGCAGATAGAACCACTGGCCCGAATCACCAAATTCGTCAAAGAATACGGAGCGATCTCAGGAATTCAGCTTGCGCATGCAGGCCGAAAAGGAAGCGCCGCGCGGCCTTGGGAAGGCGATAACTCGTTATCCGACGAGGAAGGCGGATGGGAAATCATCGCGCCGAGTCCGCTGGCTTTCGGGCAGAAGTTATGGCGTGTCCCCAAAGAGATGGATTTAAAGGATATCAACGACGTGCAGAGTGCCTTTGCGGCCGCGACCAAACGAGCGTTGGAAGCCGGATACCAGTGGTTGGAACTGCATGCCGCGCATGGATATCTTTGTCACAGTTTCTACTCTCCATTGTCAAATCATCGAACCGACAAATACGGCGGCAGTTTCGAAAATCGCATCCGATTCGTATTGGAAAGTGTCTCAAGGATGAGGGAGGTCTGGCCTGAGAATTTTCCATTCTCGGTGCGCCTATCCTGTTCCGACTGGGTAGAAGGAGGCTGGACTATCGAAGAGTCCATAGAGTTGTCCAAGAAATTGAAAGAATGTGGAGCTGACCTGATTGACTGTAGCTCGGGGTTCGGAAGCCCCGATCACAAGAAGTATCCTTATGGTCCGGGTTGGCAGGTCCCATTTTCAGAATCGATCCGAAGAGAGGCCGGGATAGCCACAGCGGCTGTGGGCCTCATAACGGATCCCGTTCAGGCCGACGAAATCATCCGAAAGAAACAAGCGGATTTGGTGCTGCTGGCCCGAGAAATGCTGCGAGATCCATATTGGCCCTACAGGGCATCGATTGCTTTGGGCCAAAATGATAAATTTCGCGGGCCCGCGCCCTACGCTCACTGGATTTGATAAACAAGGCAATTCAAGATGAGGTTACACAATGTCAACATTGATAATAAAAGCATTGTTCATAAGTTTCGGTGTGTTTCTATTAGTTTCGAGGATCGCTGAAGCTCAACCTCGATATGAGAAGGCTACCTTTGCCGGCGGGTGTTTCTGGTGCATGCAAGCCCCGTTTGAGAAACTCCCGGGCGTTGTGGAGGTATTGGCGGGTTACACGGGAGGCAACGGTAAAGACCCGACGTATCATGACTACGCTCAAAAAGGACATGTCGAGGCTATACAAATTACCTACGATCCTTCAAAGGTTTCCTATTCCCAGCTTCTGAATGTGTTTTGGAGGCAGATAGACCCGACAGATCCGAATGGTGAATTTGTCGATAGGGGTCCGCAGTACCGGTCCGCGATCTTTTACCACAATGATGAGCAGAAAAAGCTCGCGGAGAAATCAGAAGAGGAGTTAGGCAAATCCGGGAGGTACGACAGACCTGTTGTCACCGAGATCCTTCAGGCCTCACCCTTTTACAAAGCCGAAGAATACCACCAGGACTACTACAAGAAGAATCCGATTCGGTACAAGTTTTACCGACACGGTTCCGGCCGAGATCAGTACCTGGACAAAATATGGGGTAAGGATCGAAATCAAGAAGATCCAGAAGCAAGCGTCGAGAAAGGAAGCAAGTTGAGCAAGGAAGAACTCAAGAAGAAGTTGACGCCGCTCCAGTACAAAGTAACTCAAGAAGAGGGAACTGAACCGGCTTTCCATAATGAATACTGGGACAATCACAAGCCAGGGATCTATGTGGACATCGTCTCCGGGGAGCCGCTCTTCAGTTCATTGGACAAGTTCGATTCCGGCACCGGATGGCCAAGCTTCACCAAACCGCTGGAACCCAACAACATCACAGAAAAAGAGGACAGGAGCTTTTTCACGACACGCACAGAGGTAAGGAGCAAGGGAGCGGACTCTCATCTGGGACATGTATTCAATGACGGGCCTCCGCCCACCGGGCTTCGTTACTGCATGAATTCTGCTGCGCTCCGTTTTATACCGAAAGAGGACCTCGAAAAAGAAGGCTACGGTCAGTACAAGAAGCTTTTCGAGAAGTAATACCCACGTATGGGAGCAAGTGAAGTAACCACACTTCCTTGCTCCAGGCTTTCAACGGACGGTCCACGAGAATTAAGAGAATTGAAATTAATTGAACTGATTTTGCCGATCGGAGCGGCCTTATTAAGAATTGGAAAGGAGTATTAGCGATGAAGAGTCTAGCCCATTGTGTCGGTCGGGGTCTCACTTTCTTAACAATTGCCGCTTTGGTTGTGGGATTTTGGGCCGTCAATGTGACCTATCCTGCGGCGGCTCAAGCTCAAGAAACCAAATACGAAGGATACTTGGCCGACGCACTGTGTGCAGGCCGAGGTACCGCACTGGACGGGGCTGACATGAAAAAGCATCCGGAGAAACATTCGGTGGCTTGCCTGAAGGAGCCGCCCTGTGTGGCTTCGGGATTCGGTGTCTTGACGAAAGGCAAGGACGATAACTACACCTTTCACAAGTTCGACAAGAAAGGCGATGAGCTGGCGTTAGAACTAATTAAGAAAACTAAAAAAACCGATCATCTGTCTGTAGACGTGGCCGGTCGGCTGGAGAACGGCGTTCTCAACGTGCAGAGCATCACGGAAAAGTAGATATCATTCCGGGCGGCCACAAACGATTTTCTGATTTGTCCTGGCAATGATTCGCCCTCTTGCTCAGGTTCCGTCACTTCGCGAACGGGGCGTTTAATCGCTGTATTAGGCTTTGCAGTAACTCAAATTGCTTTGACGTCAGATTTCGACTGAGATATCCGGCCAAAGCAGTGGACCCTAGAGGCGCGAGCCGTGCGCAAAAATCAATGAGGCGTCCATCCAGTCCTATAAGCACGCGACCTTTCTTTTCACGAATGGCCTTCACGATCCTTTTGGCCGCTTTCTCAGCGGAAGTTAACGCAGCATTTTCGAAAAAGGCGATACATTCTTCCTGAGTCATTCCAGGACATGCCGTTTTGAAAAAACGGGCATTCCGGTGCAGATTTGTCTTTACTCCGCCGGGTAGTACGCTGGTGACGGAAATATTTGTCCCGTGCAATTCTTGGAAAAGAGCTTCAGTTAGGCACTTCGTGGCTGCCTTGGCCGCCCCGTAAGCACCACCGTTGGGGTTGGGAACAATTCCGTCAACGCTGGACACATTGACAATATGAGCTTCGGCGCTCTGTTTGAGCAATGGAAGAAAGGCCTTCACGGTATAAACCACGCCCCAAAAATTGACACCCATCACCCACTCGAAATCTTCGTAGGCCATGTCTTCAATGGTTTCCAACACCGCAACACCTGCGCAATTGATCAGTATGTCCACTCGCTCGTACAATGCACGGATATTCCCGGCCGTTTGATACACTTGTTCCCGATTGGATACGTCCAGTGGATGAACAGTCACCTTGACCGATTCAGAGGCTACTCGGTCTGCAAGCGCAGCGAGACCCTTCTCATCAATATCCGCCAGCGCAAGAGCGCAACCTGCGTCCGCCAACTGAATGGCTAATTCCCGGCCGATCCCTGACGCGCTGCCCGTGATGACAGCGACCTTGTTCTTAAGATCCTTCACCCTAAAGCTTCTCCTTTGTCCCTGGATTCCTTACAGGCCTAACGTCATAGCATCTTTTATGTTTTCCCAGATCGTGGCAAAATCTTGTTGGAACAGCCAATCAATCGTCTCGAACATAGCGACCGCCTCCATGTCGGTCCTCCCCGGCGACCAGAGAAATTCAGCCCAGCCGAACTGACCCCGAGCATATCTTCCTGCCACGAATTGTCCGACGGCAAAAACCCCCACAGCAGCCTGTCCGAATCCCACAAAAAGGCTTAGAGCAAGCTGGCCGAATGCGGCGATGCCGATAGCGAATTGGCCGATTCCTATTACCCCCACAGCGTACTGAGCTATCGCGAGTCCTCCCACGGCAAACTGTCCGATAGCGATGAAGCCTTTTGCTATCCGGCGCTTGCCCTTCTCATTAGTACCATAGGCCACACAGATAAGAGGAATACCGAACAGACCGGCTCGAGTCTTCCATTCGAATCCTGAAGCGCCGCGGGGGTGGCCGACGTGTTCGAGGCGCTGCTGTTCCTCGGTCTTCGTGGATCGCTTTTTATTTTCGGCTGACATTTTCCTCATCCGAAAATAGAATCTCGGTGATTTCCCACACACACCTCGTGCTATGTTCAAAGCATATCTCGTACGGAGGTCCTCAGTCCAGCCCCGAAGATGGACAAACAAAAATCACGCGCACATATTCCTGGTATGAAGCAGAAACGACAGCTCAAGAATTATCGCGAAAGGCGGGATTTCCGCCGCACTCCGGAACCTGCAGGCGAGGAGCATGGACGGCGCCAAGGACCTATATTCGTCGTCCAAAAACATGACGCCAGAAACCTTCATTACGACCTGCGCATTGAGGTCAACGGAGTACTGAAATCCTGGGCTGTTCCCAAAGGTCCTTCGACCGATCCGGAACAAAAAAGGCTGGCCGTCGCCACTGAAGACCACCCGATGGAATATGCAGAATTTGAAGGCGTGATCCCCGAAGGGGAATATGGCGCGGGCCAGGTGATCGTCTGGGATACCGGACCTTATGAGAATATAACCGAAAAAAACGGCAAGAGCGTACCTGCCGACGAGGCAATCAATCATGGCCACTTGGCTGTGTGGCTGGAAGGCCAAAAGCTTAAAGGCGGATACTCTCTCAACAGGTTCAGAAGAGAAAGACAGGAACAATGGCTTCTCGGCAAGATGAAGGACAAGGAAGCCGATCCGCAGGACGATCTGCTGACCAGGCAACCTCAATCGGTTCTTACCGGCCGCACTCTGGAAGATTTAAGGAACGGAAAAGAAACGAAAAAAAAGGAGTGAGCGAAACTTTCCATATGAGATCGTTCACTGGTCCCCGCCGGCTTGATTGGGCCATGTCCAATCCGAGAATTCCGGTTTGTCAATGCCGCACTCACGAGCATGATTCGAGTTTTCGATAATCTGGTCCTTTAGCCACTCCTTGACATGCGCGCCGACAACATTGAGTTTGGGGACGCGGTCAATCACGTCAATGGCGAGATTGAATCTATCAATCTGATTTTTTATGGCCAGTCCGAGAGGCGTGTCTATGTCCCCGTACTCTTTGTACCCGCGCACGTGAAGATTTGGATGATTCTTGCGCCGGTATGCCATCTTATGAATAAGCCAGGGATAACCGTGAAAATTGAATATAATAGGTTTGTTGGTGGTGAATAGGCCGTCGAAATCACTGTCCGGCAGGCCGTGCTTGTGTTCGCTGGGCGGCTGAAGTTTGTACAGATCTAGAACATTGATGAAGCGTATTTTAAGGTCCGGGAATCGCGGCCGTAGAATCGCGACTGCGGCCAAGGCTTCTTTGGTAGGAATATCCCCGGCAGAGGCAATTATCACATCCGGTTCGCTTCCTTGGTCGTTGCTCGCCCAATCCCATATGCTGATACCCTTGGTGCAATGCTGAATAGCTTCTTCCATCGAGAGATACTGCAAATGCGGTTGTTTGTCCGCTACAATTACGTTTACATAATTCTTGCTCCGTAGACAGTGATCTATCACGGACAAAAGGCAATTCACATCAGGCGGTAGATAAATACGAGTGACAGTGGCTCTTTTGTTGGTGACCAGGTCGAGAAACCCGGGATCTTGATGGCTAAAACCATTGTGGTCCTGTCGCCACACCGTGGAAGTAATCAGCAGGTTCAACGAAGGCAAGGGCGCACGCCAGGAGACGTCTTGACATTTCTCCAGCCACTTGGCGTGCTGATTGAACATGGAATCAATCACATGAACAAAGGCTTCGTAAGAAGCGAACAAACCGTGGCGACCTGTGAGAAGATACCCTTCAAGCCAGCCCTCTAAGGTGTGCTCGCTGAGCATCTCCATTACCCGACCGTCACGAGACAGATGGCTGCCGTCTGCATCTTCCGGCTTGATTTCCTCCATCCAGATCTTCGGGCTCGCCTGGTAAACAGCGTCAAGGCGATTGGAACTTGTCTCGTCAGGGCAGAAGAATCGGAAGTTGTCCACGTTGCGGATCATGGTATCCCTCAGAAAGTCACCCAGCGGGCGGGTATTCTCCACTCTGACGGCACCCGGTTTGGCCACTTCCACGGCATACGTCCGAAAGTCGGGCAAGCGCAAATCCTTGCGTATCATGCCGCCATTGGTAATAGGGTTGGCGCTCATGCGGCGTTGACCGATAGGGGCCAAATCTCTAAGTTCGGAAATGAGTTTGCCGTTCTCATCGAACAGTTCTTCTGGTTTGTAGCTCCTTAGCCATTCTTCCAGTAATGCCAACTTAGCCGGGTCCTTATGTATATCAAACGGCACCTGGTGCGACCGCCAGAAGTCCTCCACTTTATGCCCATCAACTTCCTTGGGGCCGGTCCAACCTTTGGGGCTCCTGAGAACGATCATTGGCCATTCCGGTAGCCCACTGACCTCCCGAGTGCGAGCATTGTTTTGAATCCGTTTGATGTCCGCGAGCGCTTCTTCCAGAGTTTGAGCCATCGTCTGGTGCATAACGGCCGGATCAGAGCCCTCGACAAAATATGGTTTATATCCATAACCGATAAATAGGTTTTCCAACTGCGTGCGGCTCATTCTGCCGAGAATAGTAGGATTCGCGATCTTGTAACCGTTCAAGTGCAGGATCGGCAACACCGCTCCCTCACGTGTGGGACTAAGGAACTTGTTGGAATGCCATGCCGTAGCCAAAGCCCCGGTTTCCGCCTCTCCGTCTCCTATCATTGCCGCTACGATGAGGTCCGGGTTGTCAAAGGCCGCTCCAAAAGCATGGGATAGGCTATAACCCAGTTCTCCTCCTTCATGAAACGAGCCCGGTGTCTCCGGTGTGCAGTGGCTTCCAATACCACCTGGGAAGGAGAACTGTCGGAAGAAGCGCCGCAATCCTTCTTCGTCCTCGCTCTTGTCCGGGTAGACCTCCGCATAAGTGCCTTCGAGATAAGCATTGGAAAGGACGGCCGGAGCACCATGCCCAGGTCCTGAGACGAATACCATGTTCAGGTCGTACTTCTTGATCAGTCGGTTCAGATGCACCCAGGTGAAGGTCTGGCCGGGATCGGAGCCCCAGTGCCCCAAAAGACGCTTCTTTATATGCTCCATTTTCAGGGGCTCTCGTAGCAGAGGATTGTCACGGAGATAGATCATGCCCACACAAAGATATAGTGTGGCGCGCCAGTAAGCGTCTAATTTCCTCACTTCTTCCGAGCTCAACGGTTTCGTGGTCGAAGTCAACTTGGTTTTTTTCATGAGGAGTACTCCTTTCACCAACGTATGAATACCCGAATTTGTAATTACTCGTCGGCTGGCGATAGAACAGGACGAAGCACGACAGCCGCATGACCCAAAATTAGCCAATTTTCAGGAGCATCGATCGGCGGGGTGCCCGTGCCCCCGTATTCCGGATTCTCACTTGACCAAAGCAACTGCCAGCGCATGCCTTCCGGCGGGGCGAGCAAGGGCTCGGGCGCTGGATCCAAGTGCAGATCAAGGCCAAGATTTACGAGCAAGACCAGATCTTTTCCATCCTCCGCAAAAAAGCGCAAAACAAAGGCTTTCGGACCCAACACAGCGCCATCAACCCCTCCTGCACGCCGGCTGCGGAATGCGGGTTCACTCCTTCGCAATCCGAGCAAGTCCCCGTGCATCTTATAAATATCCCGATGCGTCTTCCTTTCGGAAAAATCCAGCACGCATTTCCTGAAAGTCTCCGGGTCCGCGGGGTCCGGAATCAAAGCCTGACCTTCTGCAGTGGCGATGCTTCGGAATTGAGCGAGAGACTCTCGCCTTCCCTTGTGAACAAGTTCGGCCAACTCCGGTTTATGGTCCGCGAAAAACAAGAAAGGATTTGAGGCAGCAAATTCCTGGCCCTGAAACAACATCGGCGTCCCCGGTCCAAGCAGCGTCAAAGCAGTCAGGGCCCTGTAACATCCCGGACTTGCCAGTTCATGGCAACGCTGTCCCCTCGCTGAATTGGCTATCTGGTCATGATTTTGGAGATACGTGACAAACGCGGCCGGGTTGATTCCGAATGTGGGGCTGCCGCGACGTTTCTTCCTCAGTTTGGAGCACTGACCTTGGTACAGGTAGCCCCATTTCATGCAAGAAATTAATTCTTGCGGGGTCCCGAGATAGTCCGCGTAATAAAACTCATTGCGGCCTGTCAGAGCAGCCGTTGCCGCGTGATGAAAATCGTCGTTCCAGAGTCCGTCGAGGCCATACCCGCCCTGATCGAGGGGCTTAACCAGTTTCACTTGTTGGGGTTCGTTTTCGGCGATCAAAATTATGGATCGCTTACCCGCGGCTGCTCGCGCTCGCCGCGACATTACAGCGAGAATATGTTCGGACGAGTCATCGAAAATGTCCTGAGTGGAATCAAATCGCAGGCCGTCCAGATGAAATTCCTCGATCCAGTAACCCGCATTGCACGAGAAAAACTCTCGAATCGGCCCCGATAAGTCACCGTCGTAATTGATTGCGTCACCCCAATCAGTCTTATGCCTGTCACTAAGAAAATTGGGAGCGAATTGTCCCAGGTAATTCCCGTCAGGGCCAAAGTGGTTGTACACGACATCGAGAATTACGCCCAGTCCGGAAGAATGGGCCTTATCGACGAATTTTCGGAAATCATCGGGTCGGCCGTAGAGCCGTGTCGGAGCGAACAGAGATACGCCGTCATAACCCCATCCAAAATTCCCGACAAAATCCGCCACCGGCATAATTTCGATCACGGTTATCCCGAGCTTCACAAGCTCCGGGATTTGCTCTGATGCCGCTGCGAAAGTACCTTCCGAGGTAAATGTGCCGACATGCATCTCGTAAATGACTTGGCCTTCGAGCGAGACCCCGGGCCATTCATTATCGGTCCAATGGAAGAGTCCCGGATCGACAACTTCGGACGCGCCGTGAGGTCCGGCAGGCTGGAAACGAGAAGCAGGATCAGGGTAAGTCTCTCCCCCATCAAGACGATAACGATAAAGTGCACCTATCCCTGCATCAAGCGCTGCACCTGAAAAATAGCCATCAGCTTCCGGATATAGCTCTAGTATGGTTGAACGTGCCGACTCACTGTCCAAGACGACTTCCACTGTTTTACGGCAAGGGGCCCACACGCGAAAATGGGTACCGCCCTGGGGCAAGACATCGGCCCCCACAGGTAACCTGCGGCGAAATTCCCCTCGCATCGCGTTTTCCTTGTAGTCTTGCTTTTTCAAAGGGACTCAGAGCCGGCAAAAAACATTCTTTGTTGCTGCGTACCTGCGACTCCACAATAAGACTTACTAATATTTTCTTTCCATGAAGATTGATCCAAGCATCTGTCTTGTCAAGGCCCCGCGCTGCTAATCTGATCGCAACTCTACAAAGCAGGCGGATCAGATGAATTCTCTCCCACGAATGATCTTATGATGCCGATTCTTGATGAACTGTTAAAGAGAAAGAATGCCATGGACGTCAGCCTCAGTATCAATCCGGACCGAATTCGTTCAACGGCAATTTGCGCACTCATCCCCTTGCAGGGTTTCGTAGCCTTCGCGAGCAATGATGGGAACCATAATAACACCTGCAATCGGATCGGCCCACCACCAGCCAAGAAGTGCGTTGAGAGCAAGGCCGCCTAGCAGGATAGCAGAGAGGTAGGCACACAGATCTGTCTGCCGGGAATCAGCGTCCAGAGAACGGCTCTCCAAATCTAGGGCGACTCTGCGCTTGGCGCGGGCAAGAAGAGGCATCACGATCAATGAGGCACAAGAAAGCACTATGCCGACGATGCTTACATGGGGTTCTTCGCGCATGATGAGCGTCTTTGTGGCGTCGAAGGCAACATAGGCGGCAAGAAGGAAAAAGCTGACACCGACTAGTTTCGTTGCAATTTCCTCGCGACGTTCATCGGCTTCGTGCAATTGCAAACGCCAGAGCAATATCCCACCTGACAGGCATTCGATGAGAGAGTCCACACCGAAACCAACAAGAGCAATGCTTCCTGCGGTGATGCCGGCAGCAACGGCAACCCCCGCTTCGATAAGGTTCCAGGCT
Source organism: Desulfomonilaceae bacterium (assembly GCA_035506215.1). Taxonomy (GTDB): domain Bacteria; phylum Desulfobacterota; class Desulfomonilia; order Desulfomonilales; family Desulfomonilaceae; genus DATJPW01. The sequence goes on along the minus strand of DATJPW010000376.1, from coordinate 4,963 downwards.
AGCGTGAAATACTCCAAGCGGCGACCCTTCCGAGCATCGTATGCACGAGCTGCTCTGCTTTCTGACGAGCAACAGGAGTCAATATCACTCATGGTGGGCCACTCTTCAGTCCAACAATGGGGAATGGAGGAAACAATTCTGCTATACTATTCTACTCTCTGCCGGTTTCTACGAATACGTTCTGTGCGTTCGCGACCAGGACATTTTTGTCGGTCTTTCCAACAGTACCTCGAACCACGATCTCACATTTGTCAAGGGGACTGAACCTGTTGGTGCTGAAGAACAGAAGTTCCGAGGACTTGGAACCAGCCGGATGGTTCATCGCGGAATTTCGGTCACCAGATCTTCTCTTCTTGCAAACCGCCGGATCGCCTCCAGAAGTCTGGCCATGTCAACGGGCTTTTCCACCACTGCATCCACTCCGGATTCCGACATCTTGTTTTTCTCTTCAACTTGAGCACCCCACCCCGTCAAAAGTATGATAGGGGGCTTCGGAATTCCTCGATCTTCGCATAAGGCACGAATTTTTTTCCCAACTTCCCAGCCGTTCATCCCGGGCATCCCGAGATCACAGATCACCACGTCCACCTGCGTGTCTCGCAAGATTCGAAGAGCATCTTCGCCGGACAGGGCCGTGGAAACTACGTGACCCAGTTGAGTCAATCCATCTCCGAGCACCGTCAAAATAGGCTCTAAATCGTCTATAAGGAGAATTCGCAGAATCGGGTCTCTTGCGGGAGTCTTAACCATTCCGCCATCCGCTCCAGGTTCCTTGGCAAGAGGCAATCTGACGGTGAAAGTAGCCCCTTCTCCCATTCTACTGTCAACGGAAATGCTGCCTCCATGCTGCGTGACGATCCCGTAACTACTGGCAAGCCCCATTCCTGTGCGTCGGGTGCCTCCGGTAGTAAAAAAAGGCTCGAATATTCGAGCAAGGTTCTCTTGAGAGATTCCCACCCCGGTGTCTTCGACCTTAAGGACAACCTGATCATGGACGACAGACGTTTTGAAACGTATCTCTCCTCCTTCCGGCAAAGCTTCAATTGCGTTCTTCATCAAATTTACGACTACTTCAAAGAGTTCGCTCTCTCTGCCCATTATTTTGCAGCCGGGCTCCAGTGATTCGACCACATTGATTTGCACTCCTTCTTTTTCAGGTTCGGACTTCAACCAGACTTTGCCCATTTCCATTGCCTGTTGAACCGTTTTGGACAGGTCAAACACCTCTCCTTCGCGGCCTGAGTCCGACCGAAGACGAGCAAAGTCTTGAAGACGTTTCACGGTTTCCGAGCCAAACTTGGAGCTGGAAATCATCTGTTCAATGCGAGCCTTGGCAGCAAGGACATTACCTAGTTCCAGGTTGAGCAATGCAACCTGCGCTCCTCCCATCACTATTTGAAGCAGGTTGTTGAAGTTGTGAGCCACTCCGGACGCCAAGTCAGCTATGGCTCTAAATTTCTCGGCCCGCAACAGAAGTTCTTCCGACACCTTGCGGTCCGTTATGTCTTCTACAACCGCTTGGCATCCATGAATCCGTCCGGTCGCCGTTCGTCTCGGCGTCAAAAGGACCCTGAGGTGCGAGGCCTTCTCCCATTTGCTCTGATAAGGAATTTCGGCAGTTATGGCTCGACCGTCATCCATACAGCGTTGAACCATTTCAGACACCCCTGCCTTCACAAGCGATGGAAACGTCAGCATATTGATGGCTTTTGTGGCCTCGGCAGACGGCGAACCAAGGACTTCCAAGAGCTTCCGATTGATTTCTTCAATTTGTCCGTCTCGATTTATCGAAACGATGCCTACCGGAGCGTTGTCTACCAGCAAGTGATACTTTTGCTCGCTCAACGAGACAGCCTCCTCGGCTCGTCTGCGTTCCGAAGCTTCTATGGTCAGCGAAATCATCTCCGCTATGGTCAGTGCAAATTCTATTTCCCTCTCCCGCCACTTTCTCTGAGGCCCAATGTGTTCGTGACGAACAATTGCCGTCACATTGCCGTTTAGCCAAACGGGCACATCGAGTACCGATGTGATCCCGAACGGCTTAAGACATAAGCTGGCGAACTCTCTGGTACAATCATCATTTTGTGCATCGTCGGCCGCTATGTATCTGCTTCCGGCCAAAGCCTCCATGTATCGTGGAAATTCGTTGGCGTCCAATGTCATACCGCCGGGTTCAAACACATGTTCAGACAAGACATAGAGCTTTTTGCACTCAACGCGATCAAAAGCGGCATTCACACCCCAAAGACTGGTCCGTTCGACTCCCAGCGTCTCGGCATCCTTACGAAGGATCTCTTGAACTGCTGCTTCATAATCGGTCTTGTCCATTTTCGATAAATCAAGGAGTACATTCTGAAATTTGGATACCTCTTTAGCATCACGCATGAATTCATCTTCCAACTTCTTTCGCCGCGTGATGTCTCTGACCGATTCGATTGCCCCCACCACCTTCCCATGCTCGTCATATAGAGGACACGCAGTGGCCCAGAGAGTGATAGCATCGTCCTTGAGCGTGTTGGGGCGGGTTTCACATATCAGCCTGTCGTCTTCCGCTTGGATGGAAGCATACATGGCCCCTTCGAAGTCCGGATCACGCGTGTTTACGAGATCGATCAGTACCGGCCTTCTTTCAGGGTAAAAGGCCAGCGAGTATTCGTAATCGCCTTTACCCATAATGTCTTTCGCCGCAACGCCGGTCATCTTTTCTATGGCCCGATTCCAAGCGATAACCTTCCCTTGGCTGTCAATCACGAAAGTGGCGTCAGGCAGGAAGTCCACGATCTGGGCCAAGCGGCGCTCTGAATCCCTGAGAGCCTCTTCCGCCCTTTTTCTATCCGAAATGTCTCGAATAATCCCTTCATACCCGAGAATCGTTCCGTCCCGGTCTTTGCGAACCGTGGATGTGGCCAAACAGATTATTTTGGTCCCATCTTCTTTGCGAAATTCGATCTCATAGTCCTTCACCGATCCATGTTTCTCTATGGCATTTTGAAAGATCTTTCGTTGCCCGCGATCTACGTAAAGGTCGGCGATATCGCTGCCAATAATCTCTTCCCGTGTGTAGCCGAACATATCAACGAACGACTGGTTGGCGTCGATCAACCTGCCGTCCCGTGAGGTCAAATACACACCGTCTCTAGATTCCTCGAAGAGTGTGCGATACCGCTGCTCGCTCTCGCGAAGCGCTTGCTCAGCTTGTTTACGATCAGAGATGTCCGAAAACGATCCCATGGAATTTGGCGAACCCTTGTCTTTGGTGATCGAAGTCAGGGTTAAGAATTCTTTGTCCTTTTCGCTCATGGCCCTCTCCTCGGCGCCAGAGGTATTCGCTACCCGTTAGAGCGTCAGTACGAAGTCCAAAGAGATGGTCTTTAGGTGTGCGGGGATCAGACTCGGGTCAAGTGTACACCCGGTCCGTCACCTGTTCAACGAATATCCTCAGACGAAAAACGATTTTTGACTCCGTAAAATCACAAGAGAGTTTGAATCTTGACACTTGATGGCTCTCAGCCTTAACAAAAATGAGCTGGTCAATGAATGGATCGCATGTGGAATCGTCATTTCGAGACAAAAGCGGGAATGACAATCCAACACAGCGCCATCGCTCCGAATGTTCTTGCAGGACCTCCTCTGAGCAGACTGACTCTCCCTTGCACAAAATTGGCACAAAATCTCCACGAATTCTCCTCATCTTTGTCATCACGATTGCACGAACCGATGTTATGTTGGGCATAGGGCGACGGGGCAATGCACTGTGGACTCGATGTCGAGTAAGGAGCACCGCATGAAGAAAAGAATGCTGTTTCTTTTGATTCTGACCTTCTTGTATTCAGCATGCTGTGCTCTAAGACAGTGGATCGCCGGTTTGATCGCCGCTGTTTTGTTAGTGCCTGGTATCTGTTCGGCAGCGAGCTTCGACTGCAGTCGCGCCACCACCCCAGTTGAAAAACTCATCTGTGCTGATGATGGTCTCTCGCAATTAGACGAAAGCCTGTCCAAGACTTATAAGGAGGTTCTGCTCTCGGCTCCCGACCCCGCAGGCCTTAAGCAGGAGCAGGTCAAGTGGCTGCGTGAGGTGCGTAACAGATGCACAGAGCGCGCCTGCCTGGAAAAGGAATACCGCAACCGCCTCGCGACGCTAGAAGAACTCTTAACCGGCATGAAAGCCGGCGAAAAATCTGTTGCACCGGCCGAGACATTGGTTGCGCCACTAAGGATCATAAAAGAGATTTCAGATTACCGTCCGGCCGAATATCGAATGCCTTTCTTCGATGGTCGTCTTTTCTTCTCCCAATATGACAAGTCGGGAAACAACTACGACATTCTCGCCCTAGACACTGAAGATCTCTCGTCTGAGTACATCCTTCGCGGCCGGTGGCGCGCTCAGCTTATCGCACAAAACGACAAGTATCTTGTGGTCAGTGAAGGAGGATCTGCAAATTCTCTCGTTGTGATAGATCGAGCAAGCGGAAAACAAGTCGGTCAAATCGGGCTTAATGACTCTATTTCCTGGGCGAGAATCCAAGGCCACCGCTTAATCGCAATTCAGCGCCACGTGTCCCACGGTGGCCACTCCTTTGAATCGCATGCTCTGGTTCTCGATCTGCCTAGCCTCAAGATCATTAAGTCTCTCAAGATTGCCGGTGTCTACGATGTTCAGTCCTGGCAAGGAAAGATACTTGCAGTTGGTTATAATCTGACCGCCTACGACGATGACTTCAACGAGATATTCAAAATTTCTTTGCCGAAACCAAAGGCAAGAGGAGTCTATGGTTGTGGAGAAAGGGGGCCATTCCGTGTCTACGGAGACAAAGCGGCAATCGTTGCCAACTGCGGTGAGATTCTAATCTACGATCTACCAACGCGCGGACTTGAGAGGACAATTTCCTCCCATGCCCATTCATATGCTATGGCGATTATCGACGGACTGATCTTTACTAGCCCTAAGACGCCAGGGGGGGAA
>DATJPW010000375.1:0-5693 GCA_035506215.1 Desulfomonilaceae bacterium | reverse complement strand
GCCCGCCCTTTCCGCAGCCTTGGCCAAGTACCAAAAGACCCGCCAGTGGTCCACCCCAAGTTGAATGGCTGCTTTAAATTCTGCTGTGGCAAGTGCATTTCTTCCACGCTCAGCCAGCACCAGCCCGGACCAGAGTCGCAGATGTCCGTCCTTTGGATAAAAACTTCTGTAATGAAATATTCCCCCGCCACTCGGGTTGAATAGGACGGGAGAGGAAATGGCAATCTTGTGTTCCGCATCAAATAGCTCGTCGAGGTCTTCCGACTTTAGACTAATTTCAAATTTGCCGCCCAGATGTCCCAATGATTGAATGAAAATTTCCGCCCCCAAAGGCTCTGAGGGTGCCGTTCCTCTCTCGTTGGAAGACTGGGTGACCGAGGTCGATGTACTAGAATGAGGGAGGGGAAACCTTCGGAGGCGCTTAGGCGATTTTATCAAGCCATTGTAAATTTGATTTAAACTGTGGGAAACATTCTCTGCACCAAGAGCTTTTCTCGCATGTTCTGTGCAGTTGCCGCTGAACCTGGCCCGTTCTTGCGGGTTGTGAAACATATATTCTATCGCGTCCTTATACTCTGCCTCACTTTTCACCACCAATCCGGTCTGGCCGTGAGTCACAGTCAGTTGTGCGCCTCCATGTTTAAAGACGACAGGCGGGACTCCGCAAAACATGGCTTCCTGAAGAACCAGTTCAGCAGTGGAATAGTTGTCTTCACACAGCGGATACCCAAAGACATCGAGAATCTCCAATATTGATCCGATATTTTCTTCATACTCACGGAATTCGAATTTTTCGGAAACTCTCAATTTTCTGGCTTGGTTGCGAAGCACGGGATGAGCTTTCCCTGGTCCACAAACAGTGAAACGGATTTGCGGAACTTCAATAGAAGCACACATGGGCACAAAATCCGGATGCATTTTGACGAAATCGACTGTACCTATGTACCCGACATTGAACCCACTGTGTGCTTTTGGCTGTACATTGCGGAGTCGTTCAAAATCTCCGGTGTCGTAGAGCATAGTGGTTTTTCTGGTTCTTTCGCCTTCGGTCATCGCATTCAACACAGGTAGGCAACACGAATAAGCGCTAGTAAGAAGGAGGTGGTCCGAGAAATCGATCAGATCCGAAGTAAGGACTTGGGGTAATTTGTCCCCGGCAATGTGAATCGATAATAACAGTCGCATAAGGGGAAGATCCTGCCGAAAAATATGATAGATCTCTGGATTATTCCAGAAATGCGCATGAACGATGTCGGACGATTCTATTAGACCCATAATGGAACTCGGATCACAGTAGGAAAACGGTTTGACCCCTGAATCCTCTGCCAGTTTTAGCGCATCCGGCTCAGCCTTTAGAATGGAAGCGATGGAGTGGGTGAAGTCGCCGGATTTGGCGGAATACTTGGCTAATGCAATTGCAGATCTTGAAGCCCCGCCTAGCGAGAGTTGTTGTATGAGATGAAAAACGCGTATCATTTGCAGACCGAAGATGACTCCTTAGACTTTCATGTGCAACCGCGGCACTCGTCTGTTTATTGCTCAGATCGTCAAAAATGTACTGCGGACAAGGATTTAAGCTTAGCGCTATAAGAATCCTGTGGAATGCCAGAAAACCTCATAACCAACAAACACGATCAAAGAGTCTTGCTCAAATCTTTTCTCTTGGTCCGTATTCTTTCAAACAAGTTGTTCAATACCCCACTAAACATAATTTCTTCGGTGAAGTCATCTGCCCCAAAATCGCGCACGACTCGCGATGGATGTTTGATCGGGAAAATCATCTCCTCCGCCGGCATGTTGGCGAATCTGCTTACTGTCTGAACAGTATGAGTTGAGGATGGACCGAAGCCTATGTTGGATACCAAATTGACATTGGGCGTAATGCTGAGGCCATTTTGCAGCCAGCAGGCAAACATCCATGCGTAATCCCAGGTGTCAAGCGACTCATATGCCTCTTGAAATATGTACGACCAGTACCGGACCTGCCTGGCATCAACCAGAAAATCTCCCAACCAGTTCCGGTCTCTGAGTATCGGCCACTGAGTCATGCTCACGTCATAATGGGCCCAGGCTCGGCGCCAAGTCGCCCATCCCCAGACGTGAACATACCTTGAGAAATAATAACTATATGAACCGCTGCTTCGATTATTTTGAAAGTTGTTACCCGAGACCGACATAACCCGCGAATCGTTCCGATAATACTGGAGCAATTCTTCGCAGAATCGGAAAAAGGAAGGATGAGGAAGACAATCGTCCTCAAGGATCACTGCCTCATCCACATTGTCGAATAGCCAGTTTAGTCCACTCGCTACACGCAGCTTGCACCCCAAATTGATATCCGAATAGTTGGTAGATAACTCGCAATCCCAGTCAACACCCTTCAAGACAGCTCGCGCCGAAATGCAAGCATCAGTGTCCTCAGGCACGTCTTTCCGGGGACCGTCGGCTACTACAAAAAGCCATTTCGGTCGTACCAGCCGAATTCCTTCGAGCGCCCTTCGCGTATGTTCAGGTCTGTTGAAAATGATCAAACAAACCGGCATGTTGAGCCTAGAATCGCTCATTTTTTGCTCTAATCTTCATCGAGGAAACGGCCAGATTAGCGCTTATTGGGCAGTCCAAACGCATCCGCATCTTGCAACGACCGCTAAGCCTGCTCACAACCACCTAAAAGGCTGACTGTGTCGCCCGACCCTTTACAAGATATCCCACTGCCGTGGCTCTGGCAACAAATACAAATGTAAAACCTAGTGTCCGCAAATGTTGTACTTGCCTCGGGTTTACCCTTGTGGCATAAACACCAATTTAGACAGTCAGAGAATTAGGTATCAGGATGGTTCGGGATGAGTCTGCCCACAGTCAGTGTAATTGTCGCGGCAAGAAATGCGGAGCGCTTCCTACCCCAGGCGTTGAAAAGCATTCTGAACCAGACTTACCAGCCGTGCGAAATAATAGTGGTCGATGGACGGTCCACTGACAACACTGCACGGATAGCCAGATCATATCCACTAGTTCGCTATGTCTGTCAAAATGGTGAAGGTTTTGCCGACGCTTGGAATTTTGGTATCGGTGAAGCAAACGGAGAACTTATAGCAATTCTAGATAGTGACGATCTGTGGGTACCAGACAAACTAAGACTTCAGGCCGGTCACCTCGCCCTCCATGAAGGCACCCAGTACACTGTCGGGAAAGTGAAATTCTTTTTGGAAAAGGGGTGTGCGTTACCGAGAGGATTTAAGAAAGAATTGTTGGAAGGCGAACACGTAGGTCATATGCCCAGTAATCTTGTCGCCCGCTCGTCTCTGTTTGGTGAAATCGGGGGTTTTGAGACGAGATGGTCAATTGCAAGCGATCTGGAATGGTTTGCGAGAGCCAGGAACCGGAATGTTCCAATGGACATCATACCACAGGTTTTGCTTCATAGGCGTGTTCACGATTCGAATCTTTCCTACACTGTCTCAGGATCCCCCGTGTTCCGGGAAGAGATGCTCAGAGTACTCAAGCAATCGGTTGATTTCCACAAAAGAAAAGAGAACCGGATTACTGATTAGCTGGAACTGACCATGAACCAATCCACTCCTCTGGTGAGCGTCATAATCCCCGCCTACAATTGTGAACGATATATAGAGGAAGCCATCCACAGCGTGCTTGCCCAGACTTATACCTCGACCGAGATTATCGTGATCGACGATGGTTCTACTGATGCTACCGCTGATGCTGTGATGAAATATCGTCCCCTGATTAAATATGAGTTTGAAACTAACAGAGGACCCGACTCAGCCAGAAATTACGGGATTGACCTTGCGGAAGGCAGTTTCCTTGCTTTTCTGGATGCGGACGACCTGTGGGTACGGGACAAACTAGAGCTCCAACTGGATGCATTTGCCAATGATACGAAGCTTGATGCAGTTTTCGGACATATCGAGCAGTTCATCACCCCGGAACTTGGTGAAAACCAAAGACCCAAAATAATGATGCGGCCAGGGCCTATAGCTGGTTATACATTCGAAACAATGCTTATCAAGAGAGACTCCTTTCTCGAAGTCGGCAAGTTTAATACGGACCATACTCTCGGGGCCTTTCTTGAGTGGTATGCAAGGGCTCGAGAAGCGGGTCTCAAGACCCTCATGCTCACTGAGATTGTGGCAAAGAGGCGTCTGCATTTAAACAATTTGGGAATTCGGCAAGCAAAAGCGCAATCCGATTACTTGAGAGTGGTAAAAGGAATTCTAGATAAACGGCGAAAATCTGACTAATTATGCAATCTCTGGGTTCTTGTTACGTTAACGGAATCGAAAGAAATCTGTTCAGCATCCATGCATATGACTACTCACTATCCCTCTGCAGAGCAGGTATTGTTGCTTCGCGCCTCTATTTTGCATGGTGACATTGCAATTCGGGCGTGTAACGACTGGCTCACAGCTGTGCACTTTGAAGAACTCGATTATGGTTCCATCCAACTTCTTCCTCTGCTTTACAAAAATCTGAAGCTTCTCGATACAGATCATCCAAGTGTCAACATTTTACGCGGAGTTTATCGGCGTGTATGGTACCAAAACCAGATGCTGTTTTCTGAGATGGTTCCTGTGCTGAAGGCGCTCTATGAACTCAAACTTGATTGCATGCTTTTGGAAGGTGCAGCCTTGACGCTCACACAATATAGAGACACAGGATTGCGGCCTATACATGATTTTGTCGTGATGGTACCACCTGAACATGGAGACCGAACTGTCAGCAGTATCGTAAAGATCGGTTTGTCCTCAAAACTGGTTTCGTCGGGGATGAGAGGAGCTATCTTTCGCGCGGAAAAGGCGGAGGATGGGCCAAAGAAAGAGGGTGTACCCACGTTCGAACTCAGGAACAGTCTTTTTCCTGAATCAGAGAAAGCAAATATTGACAATATCTTTTGGAAAGATGCCGACCTCACGCAGCTGTGGGGTGTGCCGATCCGTACTCTAAATACTACTGATCAATTGCTGCTGGCTTGTGTTCAAACTACTAGATGGCATCATTTAATGCCTCTTAGTGGATTCGGTGACGCCATGTTCATATTGGAGAATTCCAGTGCTGAGTTAGACTGGAACAGATTTCATTTCATGGCAAGGAGTTTGGGATTCATTAATATATTGGATGATATTTTTGGCTACTTGGAAACAGAGCTTAAAGCTCCAGTGCCGATCAGGTTTTGATGACATCGAGAATAACAGTCTATCAGAGCTTTTATGAAAACTGGCAAATTGAACACCTGGACAGTGCTTTTGTGCCTTACGACTGCAGTATGCATCCTCACCCACAATTATATGAGACTTATTGGATCCTAAGATTATATGAATCAGGCGGTTACAGAAACTGCGATTATTCCGGTCTTTTTTCATGGAAATTTTTCTCAAAGGCAAAAATCCCCGGCCCGAAATTCATTGAATTCGTGGAGAAGAATCCCGGCTATGACGTCTACTTCATCAATCCTTTCCCGCTGCTGGCATATCTGTTCTTCAATATTTGGGACGAAGGAGAACATTGTCATCCGGGCCTCGTCGGCTTGAGTCAGAGCTTGATAACAAAGGCGAACTATCCGTTTTCTATCCTGGACTTGAGGCGCAACAATCAGGACACTCTTCTGTACTGCAATTACTGGGTAGGAAATGAAAAGTTTTGGGACACCTACATCGGTTTTATACAGCCGCTTTTTAGCT
>DATJPW010000374.1:0-14334 GCA_035506215.1 Desulfomonilaceae bacterium | reverse complement strand
GACAACGCCACGCTAATTTCAGAGGCCGTTGGTGGGTCACTTTGAATTCTTTTCTTTCTGACGAAAAAAGCTCATTTCTTCATCCCGTCGAAAATCCGGCGTCCAGTAGGGGTGACTGGCCAGTCGCCCCTACCCAGGCTTCCGGGTCGGAATGAAGGTGAAGCCGAGTCCACCGAATCCGAAATTGGGAAATATACTGCCGAGCATTGAACCTGAGCTATTTCCACCTACCAGCCGTTCCCCATGCCCTAACCGCTCCCTCCACGGGATGGGGAATTGGTAGGACCGTCCCGCGCGGAACGCGGGATTGCCGGTCATCAGCCTGGACCGGCGAGACACCGGTCCTACTGCAGGCGACAGCCGAGATTGAGATGGGTCCGATCTCAGTGCGTGGTTGTATAGGCCACAGCCGGCCTCGGTGCTGTGGGTCTGCCCAATAGAAAAGGCGCTAAGCGAAGCGCCCTTTCTTTCTGCAGTTCACAAAGATTGTGTGAAGTCGATTCTTAAGGAAGCGCTCCTCTTAAATTTCTACTATGCGCAACACGCAGAGTTCGCTATCCGATCAGGGGGTTCAGGAGCGGTATCCTTTTTGGCGGCGTCTGAGTCAGAGTCGTCATCGTCGTCATTATCCGCGGCCAACAGGTACATTGCGCTGACATCCGTAGAAATCCGTTCGACCCAAAGGGCTGGGGAGTATCCCTGGTTCAGCATCGTTTGGCCCACAATTGCATCCGGACCGTTCGAGGTCGTCGCCTCACTCACAGATAGGGTCGGCATGTTACCGATGCCGATCATTAACGCTAAAACGCAAACTGATGTAACTAAAAATCGTCTCATTTGAAAACTCCTTAATTAATTGGCTACAAGAAGCTGTTCCACAATACTAAAAAGAGAAGACCATGCTGACGGCGCCACCGAAGATAGGATCAATGGTCTTGTTTGGGCGAACGCCAAAATTGTTTGCCGCAACCGGGACGTTCCATACCGGTACCGAGCGGTCTATACATGCGTAGTTGAACCACTTTCCCGGCGTCCAGTAGGCGAGCACTAAGCTCGTGGTGAGGCCTTCCAGCAGCTTCCAATCGAATCCCGCGTCAACTTCCCATCCCAGGGAGCGGTCAGGAATATTGGGCGAACCGGCGGCCCCGTTAATGGCGAATGTGAGGTTGCCGGTGGGCAAACTGGAATTCGCAACAAGGACCACAGGAATGGGATTCTGAGGGGCGATACATCCCCAACCGTAGCCATCCGCGGTCCTTTCAGCCCACAAGAAGCTCCCATAAACGTTCAGGTTGGAGGCCACAGCATAATCAAGTCGGGTAGCCAGCACCCACGAATCCCTCATATATCCGTCATTGGACAGATCATAAGCGTTGAAGCCTGATCCGTAGATGTAACTCAGCAGATAACTATACGGCCTAAATACATCGTAGTTCGCCAGAAAAGTGTCAAAGGTGGGGTGCCATACGAAGGCTGCTGACTGTCTATCGATCAGATTGGAGTTCCTCCTGTCAGGTCCAGGTGTCCACGCATAAAGAAAGCTGAGCTTTGACGGCCCGCACATGACGCCTGTTTCTGCCATGACTCGCCACTGCTCCGTGTACCTGGGAGTCGGAAGGAAGCCGGTGCCGTTTATTACTCCGGGGAAGACCCCTATTCCTGACAACTTGTCGGTCCAATACAGCCAGGCTGCTTCTCCGTTATAGAAGAATCTCCCGTTGTTGTATTTGGTATAGAAGGTGCCGTGCGAGTAGTAAGAGTCCTGTGCCAGTGGTTGAGGGGCCACCCAAAGAGCTGGAAACGGTGAAATGAGAAAGGGCAAGGGTGCTTCAGGGCCGATGTGATAATCGCCGTACGCTACCAGAACGCCTGCCTGAAGAGGCCCGTTATTATAAACCACAAAGGCCATCAGATCTCTGATATGTGAATCGCTCTTGTCTCCAAGATTGAAATATTGGGGAGCAATAAGGTCATACGGATCAGCGGTTATGGTCTGGCCCCTTCTCACAGGTCTATGTGGGTAGAAGGCTATCCCGATGTCCAAGGGGCCACACGGCGCGGACAAAACCACCGATTCCGAGGTCAATCCGTCCGTGCCGTCGTACTGTAAGCCGGTGCCGAATATCCAAGGCCGTTTCCCCACGCCTAGAGTACCCCAAGGGAGCGATGCCGTGGCCCAGAACGTGGTCCATTGCCCTTCGCTGAAGGCGTTATACGAGCCCGGCGCGTCCCACGTATTGTAATATCCGGTTTGGGGGAAATTCCACTGGCCCAGCCGATATCTGCCTTTGAGGTTTATCGCGGGATTAATTTTCAGCGTGGGTTCCAGTAGCACATAAAGGTAGGCCCCGCCCGCGGACGATCCTGTCGCCAAATTTTGGGCTAGATGCGGTCCCTCCCACCAGAAATTAAGGTTCGCGACTGTTGTACCAAGCCCCCTATCAACATTGTACGGCCCGAAAAAGCCCTGGGACCCCATTTGATTGTAGAATTCGTAATACCAATTCAGCGATCCGGTCAACTGGAGTTCCCACCCAAGCGTGGGAGCAGCCAGGACCGGAATGAACGCCACGCACATCAATAGGGCAAATACCAACTTCATCCTTCTCATAGCAGCAGACCTCCTATTGCACTTAAACCGGCAAACACAATACAGCTCCTCGCAGCGAGCAAAGCAGCGACCGCAAACACACAGCTCATGTTTTGTTGGCTTTCGCCTCCCCACTGATTGGAGGGATGATGCATCACCCTAATTTAATCGATCTGAGCTTGTCAACAAAAAAGCGTGGCCCATCAGCTTGAAATCATGTTACATTTTTGTCACATGAGATCGCAGGAATCGGGTACGTCACATCAGCCCACAGGGCGCCGCGACCGTGCCTGTCCGTTTCGTTATGGCATTTGGATATAAGTTTCCGCCAACTTAATTAGCGAAGATCGTGCCAACAAGTAAAGCACGCGCAAAAGGATGTAAAAGCAGGGGGTTATGTCAGTTTTCCGGTCTGAGTAGATGAGTTTAAGTCGTACCGATATGTATGTTTTTGGAGAAACTCATACGTAAATGATAGCGTGAGCATTCTGCAAGGGTTGCGAGACCTCTCTGTGCGTTGTATCAGAAAAATGCAAACGTTTTGTGCTCAGGTCTGTCATATGATAACTGTATCTTAGAGGAGGGGGATTAATGAAAACATTCTTATTGATTACTACCCTTATGGCTTTTGCGCTCACCGCCGGTATTGCAATTGCCGCGGAAGCAAAAGAGGGTGAAGTTGCGAAAATTGAGTGGTTGACAAGTCTGGACCAAGCCATTGAACAAGCCAAGGCCCAGAATAAGCCTATCCTGCTTGATTTTTTCAATCCCAGATGAATCGGATGCCAACAGATGGATACGGTTACGTATCCAACACCGGCTGTGAGTGAATTTATTCAACGCAACATGATTCCTGTCCGAATTGTGGCTGATGAGGAAAATAGATCTATATTCATCACCTTCGAGATCAGGTGGACCCCGACCCTGATAACTCTGGGCAAGGACGGCAGAGAACATTTCAGGACAGTAGGGTTCCTGCGTCCAGAACCTCTGATTGCATCATTAATGCTGGGAATCGGAAAAATCCATTTTGACCGAAGGGAATACAAAGAGGCGATCTCGGAGTTCGACAAGCTGGTGGCACAATATCCGAAAACCGCGTTCGCTCCGGAGGCGGTGTATTACCGAGGAGTTGCCGGTTCTAAAGCCACAAACGATCTGAAACCCCTTAAGGAAGCTTACGGAAAGCTTTCAGCCGAATACCCCACCAGCGAGTGGACGGAAAGAGCTTACCCATACAGTTTGCTCAAGTAAGGCGGGGTTGTGGCGGCATGCATTTAGAATTTCACTTCAGTGATTCGTCTCCCGTTCTTTACGCCTACAGTAGGACCTGCGTCTCGCCGGTCCAGGCCGATGACCGGCAATCTCGCGTTCCGCTCGGGACGGTCCTACCAACCTCGTCCCTTGACGGGGCAAGAGGGAGGGTGACATTCCATGAATGTCAATACGCCTCAAGATAGATATAGGCACAAGTTACCGGCCCACGCAATTTAGACAATTCCGGGGAGTTATCCCTTGTAAGCCGTCGAGCAGGTTTTCAGCAGCGAGAACCGCCATTGCAGTTCTCGTTTCAAGTGTGGCGCTTCCTACGTGTGGCAGCAGGACCACGTTGTCGAGGTCGGCTAGGCCCGCCGTCAGTGCGGGCTCATTCTCATAAACGTCCAAGCCGGCGCCGGCTATTTTCTTTGTCCGAAGCGCCTCCACCAAAGCTTTTTCATCGACTACAGGGCCACGGGAAGCATTAATGAGATAAGCGGTCGGCTTCATGTAATCCAGTTCTCGAGCGCTAATGAGATGCCGGGTCTGGTCCGTCAAGGTGACGTGCAAAGAGACAAAATCGGCCTCGGAGAGGATCGTTTTCAGGTCCGCATAGGTGGCATTCAGTTCCCGCTCTTCACTCTCACTTACTCTGTTCCGATCATGGTACAGGATGCGCATGTTGAAACCCGATGCGCGGCGGGCCACTGCTTTTCCTATTTGACCCAACCCAATTATTCCAAGTATTTTGCCGGTAACTTGGGCGCCGAGGAAGAGAAAAGGCGCCCACGATTTAAATTTCCCGGCCCTGACCCTGGCTTCACCTTCGATGATTCTCCTGGCCGCTGCAAGAATAAGTGCGAACGTCAGGTCCGCGGTCGCGTCAGTTAGCACTCCGGGCGTATTGGTAACCCATATCCCTCGTGCGGTGGCTGCCGCAACATCAATATTGTCGTAGCCCACTCCGCAATTGGCCACTATTCTCAGGTTGGGAGCTTTTTCCATCAATTCATCGTCGATCCGATCCGTGACCATAGAGAGGAGCCCATCCTTGTCCTTTATGTTGTCGATGAGCTCTTCGCGTGGCATGGGTCTGTCATATTTGTTGACCACTATTTCATGTTCGGCTCTCAACATTGCCAAGATCTTTTCAGGGAGGTTCCCGGTAACAAGCGCTTTCATGGTCAAACTCCGTGTCTTAAACATAAGCAACTTTTGGCGGACACTCAACTGTTTTCAAGTGCATACACGTCAGTGTCCCGATGGCTTCCCGCTAAAACTTCAACTCTCCCCTGGCTCGAAGCTCCATCGGCAAGAGGCAGGCGTAGACAAAAGAATTTAGCGGAGCGGCCAGGCCCACCTCGTTAGCGAGACGCACTACCGCTCCGTTTTGTGCGGAAAGCTCCGATGGCCGTCCTTCCATAATGTCTCGCTGCATCGAAGCTGTGCCGTCTGGAGGCAAGCCGTCAATCACCGCCATGATCGCTTCTACCGCATCATCTTTCAGGGCGATCTTTCTTGCCCGCGCGACCATAAAGACTTCTTTTAGCAATTCCTGCAACATGTGACGTGTCTCAGGGACGCTTCGCAGGACGCCTGCCGGCGCCCGAGTAACTGACGCCGCCCCACTCAAAGCAGCGATGAAAAGAAACTTATTCCACATGGCCACGTGTATGTCGGGCGGGATTTCCACATTCGTATTGGCCTTCTGAAACGCTTCCTTCAACCTTATAGCCCGGTCGGTCACACGATTATCGAGTTCGCCGAAGAGAATGCGGGGTTCCATGCCCGCGTGATGGATATGGCCCGGGCCAACCCTCAATGCCACGATATAGCACAGCCCTCCAAACACGTGTTCCGCTCCCAGTGTTTGACTGAGTTGGGTCGGGGCTTCGACACCGTTTAGAAGAGGAACAACAAATGTTTCAGGACCTATAAGCGGCCTGATCGCCTCAGCCGCTTCCGTGACTTGCCATGCCTTTACCCCTACAATGACCGCGTCCACAGGTCCCACCTGGGCTGGATCGCCGACTGAGCGAACCGGCTGAACAAAGCGGTTGCCGTCCGGGGTGTCCACTATCAGGCCTTTCTCGTTCAGTGCCCTTAAATTCTCTCCCCGAGCTATGAAGATAACTTCTTCCCCGGCCTGGACCAGCCGCCAGCCGAAGTAACTACCAACACTGCCTACGCCGAAAACTGCGATTCTCACGAAACCTCCTCGGAGCAATTCTATAGCGCAATGCATTGAGAATTGCGCTTTGGCCGCCTCTCACACTACGGGAGAGGTGGCCAAAGACCTCCCCACTCGACACGGACACGGGCGTCAAAATAACCGGTTATTCTACCGTCCCGGAGGGACAATCGATAGTAGGCTGGCGATTTATCGCCAGTTTTTCAGGCATCAAGAAAAGTTCTGAGCGTCCCATGGGGACGCTTGACAATCCGAAACGGTTTCACTCGTCCCTCCGGGACTCCACGTCCTTTTTTGTCACCGTATTCTTTACCCGGCGATAAATCTGCCGGGCTACTTTCAGAGGTTCCTATGGAACCATGACGAACACTTGTCAAGGTCTATGCCTTCGCCAGGAAGGGCAGGAGATATAATAACAACTACGCCGCCTCCGGTTTGTTTACCAGGTAGAGACCTCCAGCCACGAAGGCGAGGCCCAAATAGAGCCGGAACACAATGGTTTCGTTCAGCAACAGACTTCCTAGCAAGGCGCCGAATAGAGGCGCCAAAAATGTGAAAGCGGCAAGCCGGCTCACCGGATACCGATGGATCAACCAAAACCAGAGCAGATAGCTCAATACTGCGACTATTACAACCTGGTATACAAAGGCACTGATAACCAGAATTCCTGGCGATAAAGTTTGATGATGTTCCAGAATCAGGGATCCGGCCGCAAGAACAGGAATAGAGAACAAAAGCTGCGCGGACAGGGTTTCAAAATGTGTGATCGACCGGTTCCATATGAATTTCTTGAGGTAAACCATGCTCGCCGCCCAGAACATGGCCGAGACAAGCACCATTAAATCCCCCAGCCAGTACAAAGGGCCCAAGGTAGAAGATTTTGCGCCGAATGCCAAGATTAAGCCGGCAAACGCAACGAACATCCCTCCAATTTTCATCCATGTCAGCCGCTCGTTCGGCAACACGAAATGTGCGGCAATCGCCACCCAAAAAGGATGAGTGTAAATGAATATTACGGACCTGGAGACGTCGGTGAATACTAGCCCCCAATAAAGGAACAGAAAAGACATGGCGAAAAGAAAGCCGATGGCCGCGCCGTGTGCAAGGTAATCGCGCTGAAGAAAAAATTGCCTGCCGGTCCATCGGGCGTAAATCCACAGGATAGCCGAGGCAAATACCGATCTCATGGCCGCTCCGAGGATCGGCGGAATGCCTTGATTACTCACTTTGATGCTGACCAGGTTACCGCCCCAGACCAGGCAGAGAAGCGCCATAAACGATACCGCAGAAAACGGCAAGTGCTGCAATGAATTGTTGTTTTCGTCCATCGATCTGAAATTCTTTAAGTAAGCGTTCAGTGCCCATGACTGAGTGCTCACCTCGTCGGATTTCCCGATAGCGTTTACTCCACACCCGGTTGAGGGCGATTCACCAGATAGATCCCGGCCGCCACAAGCACAAGTCCTATGGCGAGAAGAAATGTTATAGCTTCTCCCAGTAACAGTCCGCTCAGAAGTACACCAAATAGTGGAGTTGGAAAAGTGAAAGCGGCCAGCTTGCTCACCGGATACCGGTGAATCAGCCAGAACCACAAAAGATAGCTCATAAAGGCTACGATGACGCATTGGTAAAACAACATAGTCACCACGAGAGGTTTCAGGTCAAGTGGATGTCCCCATTCGAAGATCAGCGCGCCTATGACCAGCACAGGAATCGAGAAAAATAGCTGGGCGAAAAGCGTCTGAAAATGCGTTATAGGTCGGTTCCAGATAAATTTCTTGACGTAAATGGTCGTTGCGGCCCAAAGTAGTCCCGCGGTCAATTCCAGCAAGTCTCCCACCCAAAAGTAAGGCCCGAGCGTCGGGGATCGAGATCCGAATACTAAGACCAAGCCTGCAAACGCGAGACATAGCCCAACAGTCTTAACCAACGTCAACCGGTCATTGGTTAAAAGAAAATGCGCTCCAACCGCCACCCAGAACGGGTGTGAATACAGAAAAATCACGGCCCTCGACACGTCGGTAAAATTCGGGCCCCAATAGAGCAATAGAAATTCAAGCCCGAAGAGGACCCCTATTACTATCCCGTGCTTAAGGTCCTCACGTCCCAGGAATACCCGTTCCGAAGAATATCTGGCATAGATCCAAAGCAAAAATGACGCAACCACGGACCGTGTGGCCGCTGCGACAATGGGTGGGACGCCCTGGTTGCTGATCTTTATGCTCACCATATTTGCGCCCCAAAGGAAGCTCAGCATTACGAGAAAGAGTACTCCGGCAACAGGAATGTTACTCTCTGGATCCGCGTTCGTGTTCATGGACCGAGTCTCCCAAGCGCACGTCTTGACCCGCGCGTTATGAGTGAAAGCGAAAGGTCAGAAACCTTTCTAGCACATTAGGTCTTGATAGGTGGGGTTTCTTTGAATAGGAGTCCCGGAAAATTTTGACTGTAAGCTTCCATTCTGCGTTTGAGAAAGGTCCGGAGACAATCAGGTTACTATTCAGTTATGGGCGGCGAAAGATTGTCATTGCGAGCGAAGCGAAGCAGTCTCCTCAGCATAGGAGATTGCCACGTCGCTCTACTCCTCGCAATGACCAGTCAGACCGGTGCGCTGTCTCCCCATAACTGAATGGTAACACAATCAGCGAGATTGATGCTGGCACTTGGCCAGGCGAGGTGGTAGAATCCCCTACACCCATCCATCTTGACATCGTGATTGTTTCTGACGTTCGATAGTAAGTACCGCATCTGCAGGGCCGCATTTTTTGAGGCATGGCGGAGACGGAGCACACATTGCATGGCCGAACGCACTTGTATAGTATCCAACTAGTCCTGAGGGCTATAAAGGGTAAATGAGAAAAATCGGCACAATATTGAGTTTCATATTAACTTTCTCGTGTGCTGTCAGTTTCGCGGGCGAAGCCGGATTGACTAAAGTCTCGCTTGTTCCTCAGTGGATACCACAGGCCCAATTTGCCGGTTACATAGTTGCGCTGGAAAAAGGGTTCTATCGGGAAGCTGGATTGGACCTCACCTTATTGAGAGGTGGCCCGGCCAATCCTGCATTTGAGGCGCTTCGCACGGGCAAAGCGACGTTTTGCACCGAGTGGGTTTCTGTGGGTGTACAGAAGAGGGCATCGGGACTGCCAGTGGTGAACCTTGCGCAGGTGATTCAGAAATCGGCCCTCATGCTGATAGCCAAAAAGCGGAGCGGGATCACTTCCGTGATCGACTTGGACGGAAAGAGGGTAGGGTCATGGGGAGGGGCTTTCCAGATTCAGCCTATGGCCTTTTTTCGCATGTACAATCTGAGAGTCACTACCGTTCTCATGTACAGCACCGTAAATCTGTTTCTTAAAGGCGGCGTGGATGCCGTATCCGCCATGTGGTACAACGAGTACCATACCATTCTAAACAGCGGCTATAATCCCGACGAATTGACACTATTTTTTTTCAGTGATTTCGGACTCAATTTTCCCGAGGATGGCTTATACTGCCTTGAAGAGACGCTCCGAGCCGATCCGGACGCATGTGCACGTTTGGTTCAAGCTTCCCTCCGAGGCTGGCTGTACGCATTTGAAAACGAAACGGAAGCCTTGGATTTAGTAATGAAATATGCGAACGCAGCACACACGGGCACTAATAAAGCGCATCAGCGGTGGATGCTCGCACGTATGAAGGACTTGATCCTGCCAAATGGAGACATGACAGGCTTCGGTAAGCTCAAACAGAGAGACTATGTGACAGTGTCCGATACTTTAAAGTCCCTGAATCTTATAGAGGATGCTCCGCTGTTCACGGATTTCTACCGGGGTACGCAATGACCGTCGAATTTCGTAACAGCATTGCTTTGAAGTTGACCCTTCTGGTCCTGGGGGGGACCTCGATTGTGTTCTCCCTTGTGCTGGCTTACAGCTACTACTCTTCCAGGAAGATTATCCTGGGAGAAGTGGAAAATAATGCCCGGAACCTCGCTCTATCGGTGGCAAGGCGCATAGAACAGGAATTCAGGGCTGTGGAGAAGGTCCCGGAAGGCGTCGGCTGTTTTCTGGAAACGACCAAATGGGACAAAGAATCACTGTTACTCATGCTTCAGCGTGTTGTAGCAAGCAACAATGAAATATATGGCGCAACGGTCGCGTTCGAGCCTTACGCTTTCAAGGAACCTGTCGAAGCGTATGCGCCTTATTACCACAAAACTAAAGACGGGATCGCCTTCCTTGAACTCGCGCCGCCTGAGTACAACTATTTTCAGCATGATTGGTACCACATTCCCCGAGAAACCAAGGCCCCTGTGTGGAGCGAGCCGTACTTTGACGAAGGGGGCGGGAACATTCTAATGGCAACGTACTCGGTTCCCTTTTTTCGCCGCGGGCGAGACGGAACGTCGGCCGGACTGACAGGCGTTGTCACTGCGGACGTTTCTTTGGAATGGCTTACCTCGCTGCTTTGTTCGATAAGCGCCGGCCGAACCGGGTACTGTTTTCTTGTTTCGGGCAATGGGACCTTCATCAGCCATCCCGATGTGAATCTGATAATGCGAGAATCCCTGTTCAGCGTAGCGGAAGAACTCGGTAAGCCCACTCTACGCGAGACGGGCCGGGACATGCTATGGAAAGATTCCGGTTTCACGGACCTGGGTATCAATCTCATGGGTCAGGATGCCTTTCTTGCGTACGCTCGTATCCCGTCTACCGGCTGGTCATTAGGAGCGGTGTTTCTCAAGAGCGAAATCTTTGCGGAAATCAATACACTGCTCCGTACAACCATTCTCTTGGCAGCCGTGGGCGTAGCGCTCTTGCTGGCGGTAGCCATTCTCAACGCCAGGTCCATCGCCAGGCCTCTGCGTCGCATGGCCACGGCTTCCGGAAAAATAGCCGCGGGTGATCTCGATGTTGATTTTTCGGACATCAAGAGGAGCGACGAGGTCGGCCTGTTGGCCCAGGCGTTTACGCGGATGGCGCATGGACTGAAAGAAAGGGATTTTATCAGAGACACTTTCGGCCGTTATCTCACCCGAGAGGTGGTTAATCGGCTGCTGGAGTCCAAAGACGGACTTCAGCTCGGCGGTGAATCCAGAGACATCTCCATGATCATGTCCGACTTGAGGGGCTTTACCGCACTCACTTCGAACATGCAGCCCGAACAGGTGATCTCGTTCCTCAATCGATACCTTGGCAAGATGGTGGAAATCTTGATCGAATACCGTGGGACCATAGATGAGATAATAGGAGACGGCATCTTGGCTTTTTTCGGTGCGCCGGAGTCGATGGAAGATCATCCTGCTCGGGCTGTGGCCTGCGCTTTGAAGATGCAAGTCGCCATGGATGAGATCAACGCTCTTAACGAAGCGGACGGGTACCCTCGGCTTGAAATGGGTGTTGCCGTGAACACAGGCCAGGTGGTGGTGGGAAATATCGGGTCCGAGAGACGAACCAAATATGGCGCAGTGGGTTCGCAGGTCAATTTCACCGGCAGAATAGAATCCTTCACGGTAGGGGGTCAGGTGCTCATAAGCCGAGCAACTTATGAGAGGCTGTCAGATCTGTTGGATATCAGAAAGGTGCTGACTGTCGAAATGAAGGGCATGCCGGGCACAGTGGATCTGTATGATGTCAAAGCCATAAGAGGCCCTTACGGCATCAGCCTGCCTGACAGGGATGAAACGCCGGTGGCGCTGAAGAACAAAATCGGTGTTCAAATTCACAGGATAGATAAGAAAACGATTGCCAAGGCCGGCGCATCCGCCTGGTTTACGAGCATTTCTTTGAGTTCCGCAGTGTTGATGTCCGCTGTGCCCGTCAAACAATGGGAGGACTTGAAAATAACGCTTCTGGATGACGATTTGAGACCGGTGTCCGGTGAAATCTATGCCAAAGTAGTCTCCGTTACCGAGGTTGAGGATCATTACGAAGCGGTTGTTCATTTCACGTCGGTCCCGGCCGAAGCATATAGAATCATTCGCCAACGGTTTTCCGAGTAAAGCGGCTGACGCCCATAGGCGCTAACTTTGGTGTACGTCCCCCCTTTGGTAAAGGAGGGACAGGGAGGATTTGGATCCAAGTCCTTGAAAATCCCCTTAAATCCTCCTTTAGAAAAGGGGGACTTTGGCGACCTGATGACCTTGTGAGCTGTCCACAATCGAAAGAGACAATAGGTGAGCGTCTACGGACTGAAGCCGACCTGGTGGCATTCGCGAGCAAACAACGATGAGTACGATCATTGAATTACCCTGGGGTAGTGATTTATTAAGGGTTAGCCTGCCTGAAAATTGGGGGCTTCTTGGAGAACTCAAGCCCAAGAGCGCTCCGGTTATATCTGTCCCGGCTGACGCCTGCGCAGAGGCGCTTAGCCGACCCATCGGGGCTGAAAGATTGGGTTCCAGAGACCTTGCTGGTCGCCGGATAGCGCTGGTCGTGGACGACCATTCGCGGCCCACACCTGTAAAGGATTTCATTAAACCGGTCCTTGGTGAACTGGCTTCTGCCGGAGCTCGGGACGAAGATATCGATATCCTCATAGCCACGGGCGTGCACAGGGCGAGTCGACTCGAGGAAGTGGAAAGAAAAATCGGTCCTGATGTAATGGGCCGGTATCGGTGGCGATGCCATGATGCGTACGATGCGAATGATCTTGTCGACATGGGCGTCACCGGGCGGGGTACGCCGGTTTTCCTGAACAAATTATTGGCACAGGCGGACCTGATCGTTTGTCTGGGAGCGTTGGAGCCCCATCTGCTGCTGGGATTCGGCGGCGGCCTGAAAATGATTGTTCCCGGTTGTGCTGGCGTGGAAACCATCGGAAAAAACCACATGCAGGGCGTAGATCCCGATCACTTTGACTACGTGGGCACGCCGGGCGACCATTCGCCTATGAGACTGGACCTGGAAGAAGGAGCGGGTTTGCTCGGTCGAGAAATATTCGTTGTCAATGCCGTCATGAACGAACAGGCTCGTCCGACCGCCTTTTTCTGCGGCCACCCGGTGAAAGCGCACCGGGCTGGGGAAACCTTGGTTCAAGACTTGGTTCGGTTGGAAGTGCCCGAACAGTCCGACGTTGTTTTAACCAACTCTTTTCCCATGGACCTGGACCTGAGGCAATCGGCCAAATGTCTCGGCAACACGCTTTATGCATGCAAGCCGGGCGGAGTGATCATGGGCTGCCTGCGATGCGAACACGGTTTGGGAGAGATGCCTTTGGCCAAAAAGACGCCGCCCTATACGGCAATGAGGCTCTTGCTGAAGATCATCGGAAAGAAACGAATCCTACAGTTGGTCGAAAAGGCCAAAAAAGGTGAGCCGATAGAAGAGACATTTCTGGGTCATTTCGCCTTACAGATGCTCAGACGAAATCATCTGGCTATATTCAGTGATAGTAAAGAAGTGCCTCCGGACATCGGTCGAAAAATGGGCCTTGCCAAGAGCTATCGGGACGTTCAAGAAATGTTGGCCTGGGCTGCCGGGAAGGTCACCGGGCGTGCCACGATCTGGGTTTTCCCGTACGGCGGGACCACGTATGCAGCCACAGCAAGCGGCGCTGAAAATTAACTTTCAACAAGCAAAAAAAAAGCAGTCAGGGGAGACTGCTATAAGGGTATGGATTCATTTCGTTGATCTATTTGGACTGCAATGGTCGTGCCAATAAACTTATGTAATGAATATCGTTATGTTTGGGATCGAATACACCCTTTGGGCATGGCCGATGAGCGAGTAATTAGTATACACTTTTGCCTGCCCGTTTGAGCGCATGTGAAATTTTTGCGCAGTAACCCAAGACTCATACTTTAAATTGCCAAAATTTCCATCTCTGGAATTCCTTGACATCTTCCGAAACACTGACCCATAGTGGAGTTGTCCTCCATCAGCCCTGAGTAATTGGTATCTCACACGTGATCTTCAACATGCTGCTGCCTATCTGTGGGGAGGCTCACTATGGATCAGAACGCAATCAATGTAATCGTTGTCGCGTTGTTCACAGTGGCCGTGCTCTTTTGTTCGACAGCTCGCGCGGATCAAAGCGAAGCGTTGATAGAGGCGGCCGGCAAAGGTGACTTAAAGCGGCTCCGAGAGCTGCTGGACGCCGGCACGGACGTCAATGCGAGGGGCGGGGACGGCTGGACGGCATTGATGGCGGCCTCCCAGACCGGCAAGCAGGAGATCATGAAGTTTCTCCTGGACAGGGGGGCTGATGTCAATGCGAGGGATGAACATGGCTCGACCGCCTTGATGACGGCAGTGGGATGGGACCACGATGAGATGGTGAAACTCCTGCTGGTCAGAGGCGCTGATGTCAATGC
>DATJPW010000373.1:0-12191 GCA_035506215.1 Desulfomonilaceae bacterium | reverse complement strand
ATCCTGGTGATTCGAGAGAAACGGCATATCTTCCATTTGAGTCAGGACGTCAGAGACATTTTCTCTTTGTATGATTATATGGATTCCGTGCTCTCAAGCAAGGCTTACAAGGCTTTGGTTATGTTTGCTCGTTCTGAGGAGAGCCTGCGCATTGAGCACAGCCGCTTTCTGTCGAGAATACTTTCAGGTGATATTGGGCATGGCCGCTTTCTGTCGTCGAGAACATTTTCGGGCGATCGGGAAATCCCTTATCTGGACCGATTTTTGAACCTGGTCAATAAATACATTCTCTCATTATCCACGCTCAATTGCATGACAGTATTCGCCGGGCAAGGGACGGTCTCCCTGTTCTATCTAAATACCGGGTTGGCTTATGACTACCGCATTGTTGCAGAAGACACTGTATTTGAGAACCTTAACCTGGACCTTGGATTGGTCACAAAAGGAAGCGGTTATTTTCTGCCCCGATTGCTCGGGATTCGGAAAGCCACAGAAGTGCTGCAGTGGAAAAGTTTTTCCGCAGAAGACGCCTTACAGGTGGGGTTGGTGGACCAAATCGTTCCTGTGTCGAGGCTGGAAGAAGCGACAATGCAGCTCGTGTCAGGAAGCGAGGCGCAACTATCTTCAACTCTGCTCGGCATCCGCAAGTTGTTCAAGTGCGACATCAAGGAGCTCGTGCGTAGGCTGGAGTTGGAAGATAATCTTATCAAAGAACGCCTTAATTCGGAAGACTTCAGGCGGACGTTCGCTGCGAATCGTGAAAACTCGGCCAGCTAACGCTTTCAATTTGAAGACAGGGTCATATTCCTCAAGCCGACAAACGGCGGTTCGAGAAGAGAACATCAAACTAAAACTCTTTCTTTCCAGAAAACCATCCCGTGGTTCTCACTCCATTTCACGAAATCGTGATATGAAGCGATAAAAGTTATCAACTTTCGTAAACTATGTGACCGTCATTTTCATATCTGTCTGAAAACAAAGCACAAAGCATTTTGGCATGAATATGGCTTATTCACAGGCCGAGGTTGCGTGCCGCGTGCTCTAATACGTATTGTGAATCCACTCCTGCGCTGCCAACTGTTTGTCTCGTGATTCGCACGCCGTTCGCGCAGCCTCAGCGTTATTGAAATAGCGAGGTGAACCAGCATGATCTGGCTTGAGATCATGAGTGTTCGTACGGGATGACCTGACCCATCAGAGGCCATCCTGATGATCGAGCGCTCGGCCAGGATCGATGCCGCTGTATACGGGCCTTCACCAATCTTGACTGGTTTGACAATCGGAAATATCACATGACGGCAAGACAATGGTTGATTCGCGACTGCCGAGGAATTATCGTCTTTATGCCCAAGCGCCCAAAAGGAAATTTGGACTGGCCGTGGGTAAAAGAGCAGGAAGGTTGGAGCTGACACAAGACAATTAAGGAGGTATTTTCATGAGTAAATTCATCCGGGTAGACATGACATCGAAAGCGGTTGACATCGGCGAGTGCCCCGAGAAGTATGCAGGTCTCGCAGGCCGCGGGCTCACTTCCAACTTCGTTGCCGACGAAGTGAAGCCGACCTGTCATCCATTGGGGAAAAACAATAAACTGATTTTTGCGCCGGGCTTTCTCACCGGTAGCGGTGCAGCCAACTCCGGACGGATCTCCTGTGGCGCAAAAAGCCCGCTGACCGGGGGTATCAAGGAAAGCAACAGCGGAGGCACATTTAGCCAAAAGATGGCCAGGATGGGCATTAAGGCGCTGGTGTTCGAGGGACTTCCAGCAGAAGATAAATTCTTTGTAGTGAAAGTCTCGGCGAACGGTGTGACCATCGATGAAGCTCCGCCTGAAACCCTGGGCATGGGAAACTATGAAGCCATCAAAGTGCTTCAGGAAAAATACGGCGACAAAGTTGGCGTGGCCCTCATCGGTCCTGCTGGAGAAATGAGACTCACGGCAGCCAACATCTCCTTTGCAGATCCCGACGGGAACACCCGCAGCGCCGGACGCGGCGGTTTGGGCGCCGTAATGGGCTCCAAGAAGATAAAAGCAGTTGTGATAGACGACACTGACGCTCCCGGTGTTGCCATTGCCAATCCGGAGGCTTTCAAAAGTGCTGCCAAGCGATTTGCCAAAGCCCTCGCGACGCACCCGGTCTGTCAAGGTCTGGGCAAGTACGGCACCAACGTCCTGGTCAATATCCTGAACGAAGCCGGAGGCCTTCCCACTGAAAACTTCCGCCGCGGACGGAACGAGTGGGCCAATAACATAGGCGGCGAGACAATGACGGAAACCATGGAAGCCCGCGGAGGGAAACCTACCCACGGTTGCCACGCGGGCTGCGTGATTCGTTGTTCTCAGCATTATGTTGACATGAAGGGCAAATACATTACCAGCGGCTTCGAGTATGAGACTATTTGGGCACTTGGCGCTAATGCCGAGATCAATGACCTTGACGCAATCGCCTATTGTGACCGTGAGTTCGATGAGGCCGGTGTTGATTCCATCGATTGTGCTGTGGCTGTCGGCGTGGCTATGGACGCCGGTATCATTCCCTGGGGTGACGCCAAGGCTGCTCTGGAACTTGTTAAAGAAATCCGTAAAGGGACTCCCCTGGGCAGGATTATTGGCTCCGGCGCTGCCGCCGTTGGCCGCATGTACGGTATTTCAAGGGTCCCCGTAGTGAAAGGCCAGGCGATTCCGGCTTACGACCCGCGTTCGGTCAAGGGTGTGGGTCTGACTTACGCTACAACGCCTATGGGCGCCGACCACACCGCCGGTTATGCGGTTGCTACCAATATCCTTAAGGTCGGCGGCTTCGTTGATCCGCTTAGTAAGAACGGCCAGGTGGAACTGTCCCGTAATCTCCAAATTGCTACCGCCGCCGTTGACAGTACCGGTATGTGTCTGTTTATTGCTTTCCCCGTTCTTGACAACCCCGATTGCTTCAACGCCCTGGTTGATATGATCAACGCTCAGTACGGCCTCTCACTTACCGGGGATGACGTCACCGCTCTCGGCAAATCTATCCTGAAGGCTGAACGGGGATTCAATCAACGGGCAGGATTTACCAACGCCGATGACCGCCTGCCGGAGTTCTTCGAAGAAGAGTGTCCGCCGCACAACACCACCTGGGACTTCACAGATGAGGAAATCGACCAGGTAATGAACTTCTAATAGTCGAATATAGGAAAGAAGCAACTGGGCGTCGTTGGCCTTCACTCCCCACAGCGGGAAGAAGCAACGGCGCCCGCATGCAATATCTGTATTACCTCTCTCGTTTTAGACGGAGCCTAAATCGGTTGGAGGTGTGATATCAGCACAGCAGTCGATTCGGTTACAGAAGGTCGAACCGGTAAACGATTTTGAGTGTGGAGAGATAGCGGGTGCCGCAAAAAATCGTACTTCGCGCGTTTATGGATCTGGCCGGGCTTTTTCGGGAGCGGAGCTGGCCAAATCCGTTGGAAGTCGACATACAGGGAGAAATCACTGGTTTGCAGCTGCTTGCCATGCTCGATATCCCCTCGGAGAAGGTCGAGGTCATTTTTGTCAATGGAAAGGCTTTCAATCCGGCTATGGCGGTCGTCGCCGGCGGAGATCGGGTGGCTTTGGTATCGCCGGGGGTGCCCGGTCCCTACCGTGCCTTGTTGGGCTTCAAGAAAATGGGTTAGGGGCAATCATATGCGATTAGAAGTTCGTTTGTACGCTACGCTTAGACGGTACGCTCCGTCGGCAGCTGAGGGAGTCCTAACCCTGGATATGCCTGAGGGCAGCAAGGCAGCAGATGCAATCGCCAAAGCAGAGGTCAATCCTGATGAAGTCCGCATAATATTGATCAACGGTGTGAGCAGCAGTCCGGATCGGGTACTCGGTGACGGCGATCGGTTGGGTTTGTTTCCAGCCGTAGGCGGTGGTTAAGTGTACAGGGAGGATTCGCGATTCCCGGAAATCCGGCCGCCACACCGGCTCTGGCCGCAGCAATTCAGGTCCAGGAGGTTATCAAGCTGCTCACTGGTATCGGTAGAATCCTGAGAGATAAGCTGCTGTATTTCGATGCCGAGCTGAATATCTACGAATTGTTGAAGTTGAGGTTCTCTATTTTTTTTGTATGGGCGGCATCACCATTCCGGCCGGGCCCGGCCCCGGTTTCAGCTTGACCACATCGCCGGCTCGCATCGTTCCTTCGACCACTTGAGCCTTTAAATAATTATCTCCCACATATCCGACTATTTTGACCCTTCCTATCCTCTCATTCTCGTTAAGCCCGAAAGCGAGGACTTTTTCATACACATTCATGACCCCGCCAACAGGAAATATTTCTTTCATATCACCGGTCCCACCATAAAACATTGTCACTTCGTCGCCTTTCTTCATCGCTACGTCGACCTTTATCTTCTTTTGGTTTTTTTGCGCGTAGGCAAGCGAAGCCCCCGATAGAAGGATGGCGATTACAACGAAAGAAATAAGGCATGTTCTGTTTGCTTTCATCTTATCATCTCCTCAGGTATTAACTTAAAGTTCGAATAGTTACCCCTCAACAGAAGACCGCAATTGAATGGCTTGGCAACCTTAGCGACCCTCAACATCGGCCTATCTTGATCCTCGAGAAGTTCTCTGACGCTGTTCCACTGATCAAGCGTATAAGAATTGCAGTGAAAGCCTTCATTGAAGAATTCACAGTACTGGACGCTGACATACTGTTTATATTTTGTGCAATACATCACTCGCATATTTCTCTCCTGCCCTTACCCCAGTCTTTTGCCTACTTGGTAGCTTTGCCCATAAGACCGCCAAGATCGGTCAAATAAAGAAACCTAAATAAGGCGGTCTGAGTCTGGGGGCCATTTTCAACATAAGCATCGGCCTTATACTGGAAAAGGAGTTGAAACCCAGGCGCTATATTGTAGCCCAAGGTCAATCCGACTGTGCTGCTGGGTCCTCCCGTGTTAGCCAGTGTGGTGCTGTTTACCGACTGTTTTCCGACGTAGTGATAATAGTAATCGGCTGATGCCCAGAAAAGCTTGGTGACGTCGTAGCTCAGGTGGCTTTCGACGGTAAGTCCCGGGCTCTGGCTCATGCTCCCGGTAGCGCCGGTAGCAGGATTCAGCAGAACATCGGTATTATTCGTATAGAAGTCCCCGGCCACCTGCAGCTCGAAGTACAGAGGGTGCTCCGGGATGATCTCCCAGCCCTTGACAAATCCCAGTTCTTCTCTGAAATGCCAGCGGTTCTCACTAAGGTTCACCAACTTGCTGTTGTCGTAGCTCCCTACCGGAATGTAAAAGTAGGGGGTGAATCCCAACCAGGTTTTTGACTTGGGATCGTTTAGAAACCATATTGTCGCAAGAAGGATAGGGTCTCCAAAACCTGAAGAATTGGAACTCGGCATCCCGTTATTGAGATCCAGATTGAGGCTCCCAAAAGGGATGATGCATTGCGGATCAATGACGAACGGTCCTATTTGCGTGAAATAAACCGGCCTGAAAAGCCCTATGTTTCCAGTCAAGTCGATGTTGCTTGAGGCTTTGTTGCCGTTGGCGTATAAATTGCTGGCACTAAGATGCTCGTAGTAAGCAAATATTGCCAGTGTTCCCGGGGGAGCCGGAATGTAATCCCGAGCGAGATTATCCGCCTGTGCCACGGAGCAAGTTACTAAAGTAAAACCCAGCAAGATCAATATCAGTAGTCGATTATTCATGTCTTCCTCCTGGAAATCCTGTTCCGAGTTCAGATTGAGCCCCAAAATCCAAAGCGCATCACGTTTGCGTTGTGCCGGGTTGGCAGATGTGAGTTTCTAAAGATGTAAGCATCTTGCCACAACAATCCATCGACTGGCATAACCCACTTATCTGCAACCCGTCGGTAGCATCGAAGCAATCACTCCAGATGTCCGCTAAACATTTGCCATGAAAACTCCTCCTCAGTCTGCGTCATTGGTAATGATTTTTGTCACCCTTCGATTGCACATCCCCGGTGATGTGAATGCCTCCTACGCCTTTCGGTCGATTGCAAATGTCAAACCAAAGGCTTTCTCAAGCTGGCATGATGCGTCTTTCGACCATTTAAAATATCCGGCGCCACTCTCGAAGGCCATCGGAGAACATGGCAGGATGCTGCGGTTCTCGCTCCATTTCACAAATTCGTGACATGAAACGACACGCCCTTATGACAATTCGTGAATTATCAATCCGCCATTTTCATAAGTGTCCCCGGAACAAGGCACAAAGCACTTTGGCATGAACATCGCTTATTCCCGGAACGAGGTTGCGTGTCCGTGTACGCGACATTGCCGCACAGCATATTGTTAGCGACCATGGCGCTATACGGTAGCTTACACGATCATTTTTCTTCATCCCTACGAGTTGGGTCTAAGGGAAAGAATGAATGATCATACTGACAACAGAATCAATAAGGAAAGGAGAATTATCATGGCAGTTGGCGAGCAGGTTTACGGGTTTTACATTCCTACGGTAACGCTAATGGGCATTGGGGCCCACAAGGAGATTGGTAAACAAGTAAAGGTACTAGGAGGCAAGAAGCCCTTCATTTGCACGGACAAAGGGATTACCAGCGCAGGGATAACCCAGCAGATCGTTGACCTCATTAAGAAGGATGCCGGTGTGGATACGGTGGTTTATGATGAAACCGTGCCCAACCCGACCGACACAAACGTTCATACCGGACTCAAGCTATTCCAGGACAACAAATGTGACCTGATCATTTCTCTTGGCGGCGGCAGTTCCCATGACTGCGGCAAGGGGATCGGGATCGTTTCAACAAACGGCGGAAACATCCGGGACTACGAAGGATTGGACAAATCCAGCAAGCCGATGCCGCCTTTTATCGCCATCAACACCACGGCCGGCACGGCCAGCGAGATGACCCGGTTCTGCATCATCACCAACACCAGCAATCACGTCAAAATGGCCATTGTTGACTGGCGTGTCACACCAACCGTGGCGATAAACGACCCCTTGCTGATGGCGGGGATGCCTCCGAAACTGACCGCGGCAACGGGCATGGATGCCCTGACCCATGCGGTTGAGGCTTATGTTTCGATCATTGCCACCCCGGTTACGGATGCCTGTGCAATTAAGGCTATGGAGTTGATCGCAGGAAATCTCAGGGCGGCAGTTGCAAACGGCGGCGATATGCTCGCACGCGACAACATGGCCTACGCGGAATACCTGGCGGGTATGGCATTCAACAATGCCAGTCTGGGGCATGTCCACGCGATGGCTCACCAGCTTGGCGGCTTCTACAATCTGCCTCACGGTGTATGCAATGCCATCCTCCTTCCCCATGTGGAGGCTTTCAACCTGATTGCCAAGGTGGATCGTTTCGGCGACATCGCCAAGGCCTTGGGAGAAAACGTGGCGGGGCTGTCTCCCCGTGCAGCGGCCGACAAGGCGCTTGAGGCCATCAAGAAGCTCTCTGTCGACGTTGGCATTCCAAGCGGATTAAAAGAACTGGGAGTCAAAGAGCAAGATCTTAAAACCATGGCCGAAAATGCTCAAAAGGATGCCTGCGGGCTCACCAATCCTCGCTGTCCCACCCTGGATGACGTCATCCAGATCTACAAGTGGGCCATGTAACATTCTTTTCGACTCAGGGTTGCCGAGGGAATTGGGGGAACCGTCACTCCTTCCCCCGATTCCTAAGGCTTCCAATAACAGGCGCTGTGGGCAGATCTTGATGATCCATTTTTTTTACCTATCATTATGTCACATGTGGCATAATCTGTTTCAAGATACCCTAGTGGAACAGATTCGATTTGCTCTTATCGCCAGAGGGAACATCGTCACTGAAAGCAGCCCTGGAAGCATTGGAAACAAGTTCCCGTCACCACTCGATTCAGCATCTTATTGACTACAGGGCTGTATTTTTTTCTCATTCAATATGTCAAACTTGGCATAATTCCTGTGTGACTGGAGGGGTTGGGCAGACTTAACGAGTTTTCCCACGGAGGAGTCAACCGTCATGAAAACAGTCCCGGTGCAGGAATCATTGGGAATGGTTCTCTGTCACGATATAACACAGATCATTCCAGGTCAGTTCAAAGGCCCTGCATTCAGAAAGGGTCACGTCGTGCAGCTGGATGACATCCCAAGGCTGCTCGACATGGGTAAAGAACGTCTCTATGTCTGGGAGATAGGCCAGGGTCTCGTACATGAAAACGAGGCGGCCCGGAGGATTGCTAAGGCCGCTACGGGACCGGGAATCATCCGCAGCGACCCCAAAGAGGGCAAGGTCGACTTGATTGCCGAGCATGATGGACTTCTCAAGATCGACACGGACGCTCTCGAAGCGGTCAATTCCATAGACCAAGTGGTGTTTTCCACCTTGCACTCATATCAACGCGTCACGAAAGGCAAGACCCTTGCCGGGACGCGGGTCATCCCTCTAGTCATTGCTGAACAGCGGATCAAAGAAGTGGAAATGATTTGCTGGCGTGCCCATCCGCTGATTGAAGTGAAACCCTTTCGCTGCCTCAAGACCGGGATTGTGACGACAGGCAGTGAAGTCTACCACGGTCGCATTCAGGACCGGTTCGGCCCGGTGGTCAGGAAGAAGGTCGAGGATCTAGGATGTGAATATCTAGGCCAGGTGTATGTGTCCGACCGGATCGATCAGATCGTCGAGGCCATCCAGGGGCTCATCCGCGAGGGTGCCCGGATGGTCACCGTAACGGGCGGCATGTCCGTCGATCCTGATGATGTCACACCTGCGGCGATCCGAGCTGTTGGCGGGCGGGTGGTGACGTATGGGGCACCGGTGCTGCCGGGGGCCATGTTTATGCTCGCTTATCTGGGGGAGGTCCCGGTGATGGGACTTCCCGGTTGTGTCATGTACCATAAGAGCAGCATTTTCGACATCGTGCTGCCGCGCATTCTGGCGGGTGAGGAAATGACGCGGAAAGACTTTGTGAAATTGGCCCACGGTGGGCTCTGTGTCCAGTGTGAGCGGTGCCGGTATCCGGATTGCGGTTTCGGAAAGGGTGCCTAGCCGATTGAAGCGAACCTCATAAAGAAACGGAGAAAAACAAATGAAGCGGAGTTTATTTAACATCAACGGAGTTGATCGCTGGCTGATAGTCGAGCCCGAGACTTCCTTGGCTGATGTGCTGAGGAAGAACCTGCTGCTGACGGGATGTAAAGTCTGCTGCAACGAAGGCCATTGCGGAACGTGCACCGTCATCGTGGACGGCAAGCCGACCAGAGCCTGCGTGACCAAGATGAAAAGGCTTCCTGAGCGGGCAAAGATCACCACAATTGAAGGCATCGGCACCTCCGAAAATCTGCATCCGCTACAGATCGCCTGGATGGCTCACGGCGGCGCGCAGTGCGGTGTTTGTACACCGGGCTTCATCATGTCCGCCAAGGTCCTGCTGGACAACAACAATAAACCGACCCGGCAGGAGGTTCGCGACTGGTTCCACAGGAATCGCAATCTGTGCCGCTGCACCGGTTACAAGCCCCTCATCAACGCGGTTATGGATGCCGCCAGGATTATGCGAGGCGAGGTCAAGCCCGAACAAATACTCAATACACAGGAAAGCCCGGTCACGATGGTCGGAAGCAATTTTGTGCGCCCCTCGGCCGTGGCAAAGGTCACCGGCACCTGGGATTTCGGCGCCGACCTTGCCTTGCGCATGCCGGAGGGCACCCTGCGTTTGGCTCTGGCCCAGGCCGAGGTGTCACACGCCAACATCAAAGGCATCGACACCACGGAAGCGGAAAAGATGCCCGGTGTGGTCAAGGTCATCACCTGGAAGGACGTGAAAGGCAAGAACGCGATTACCGGCCTCATCACTTTCCCGACCAACAAGGGCGACGGATGGGACCGCCCGATCCTTTGCAAAGAGAAGGTATTCCAATTTGGGGATGCGATCGCCATCGTAGCCGCTGATACCGAAGAACATGCTAGGGCAGCCGCGAAAGAAGTCAAGGTAGACCTCGAGGTCCTGCCCGCCTACATGAGCGGTTATGAGGCTCTGGCTCCCGACGCCATAGAAATCCACCCAGGCGTTCCAAATGCCTACTATGAGCAGGGCGTTGTAAAGGGTGAAGAAACCGCGCCGCTTTTGGAGAACGCAGCCTACACGGTCGAGGTGACAACATACAACAGCCGCCAGCCTCATCTCCACCTGGAGCCGGACTGCGGCCTGGCCTACATGGAAGAAGACGGCACTCTGACCATCCAATCCAAAAGCATAGGCCTGCACCTGCACCATGCAATGATTTGCCCCGGGATTGGTGTCCCTCCCGAAAAGCTGCGCCTTATTCAGAACCCTACCGGCGGCACTTTCGGCTATAAATTCAGCCCGACCATGGAAGGTCTTTTGGGCGTGGCTTGCCTGGCCGTGGACGGCAAACCGGTTTCCCTGGTCTACGACCAGTTCCAGAACATCACCTACACCGGAAAGCGTTCGCCCGCCGAAATCAAAGCCAAGTGGGGGGCGGATAAAGACGGCAAACTCACCGCCCTGGAATATACCTGGTGGGTGGATCACGGCCCATATTCCGAATTCGGCGACCTCCTCACCCTGCGTCAGGCTCAGTTTATGGGCGCGGGTTACAACATCCCAAACATCCGCGCAAAAGGTTTCACGGTTGCGACCAACCACGCCTGGGGATCGGCGTTCCGTGCGTTCGGTTCCCCGCAGGCTTTCCTCAA
This sequence comes from Desulfomonilaceae bacterium, assembly GCA_035506215.1. Lineage (GTDB taxonomy): Bacteria > Desulfobacterota > Desulfomonilia > Desulfomonilales > Desulfomonilaceae > DATJPW01. The sequence continues at coordinate 1,531 of DATJPW010000373.1, read as the reverse complement.
CCAGGAAATCGCCATGGACATGCTAGCGGAAAAGATGGGCATCGACCCGCTCGATCTGCGTTTGAGGAATTGCTACAAGGAAGGTCAAGGTCATACCACTCCGACCGGGCAGGAACCGGAAGTGTACTGCATGGAAGGGCTGCTCAAGCTGATCCAGCCGAAGTGGGAAGAGGCGAAGAAACGCAAGGCGGCCTACAATATTCCAGGCAAGGCCTATGGCGTTGGCCTCGCCCTGGGCATCTACGGATCGGGTCTCGATGGTCCGGACTCGTCTGAAGCAGCGGCAGAGCTCCTCCCCAATGGCGATGTGATGATTTACAACGCCTGGCAGGATCACGGGCAGGGCTCGGACCTTGGTACGCTCACCTTCGCCTACGAGGCACTGCGCCCGATTGGCATCAAAACGAACCAGATCAAGCTCAACATGAACGATACCCGCAACCCGAACTCCGGTCCTTCCGGCGGCAGCCGTTCGAACCTGCTTACCGGCAATGCTACCACCGTGGCCTGCCGGATGCTGGTGCAAGCAATGCAAAGGCCCGACGGTACCTACCGTACATACGACGAAATGAAAGCGGAAAATATCCCCTTGCGATACGACGGCAAGTGGGTTGCCGCCGCCTGCACGGCTTGCAGCGAAACCACCGGCCAGGGAGCACCGTTCGCGACATACATGTATGGTGTTTTCATCGTCGAGCTGGAAGTGGACACCACGACCTACAAGACCAAATGCGTAAGGATCACATCGGCCATGGACGTAGGTAAGATTATCAACCGCATTACGGTCGATGGTCAGAACTACGGCGGGATCATACAGGGCATGGGCATGGGCTTGACCGAGGACTTCGACGATCTGAAGGTTCATACCAGCCTCCAGAAGTGCGGCATCCCTTACCCGAACGACGCCCCCGATGATTTCGAGCTCCTATACCTGGAAACGCCGCGTCCGGCCGGTCTCCTGGGTCAGTCCGGCGTTGGTGAAGTCTCGATGACCAGCGTTCACCCGGCGTGTTCAAACGCCATTTATAGCGCAGTCGGCGCTCGTGTGCTAAGGATGCCCGCCATTCCCGAAAGGATCAAGGCGGCACTGGAAGGGAAGTAATAAACTGAGACCTTAGCACAACAGCCGTATTCATAACATCAAACCGGGGAGCAGGAGCGGAGGAGATTTTGGGGACCCGCTCCTGGTTCCTTGGATTCTTGTAAGCAATTGTTTTCGGATAGTTATAGCTTTTCAGAAGTTTGGAGATTCCCGATGGACAACCAGCGAGTACGGGAGCGCGAGAATCAGTGCATTCAGGAACAGCCACCCTGGTGTACGGCTGCATGCCCGATTCACGTCGACGCCCGCGGAATGATTGAGTGCATTCGCAAGCAGGATTTCACCGCCGCGTTTGCCATCTTTAACCGGTTCGTTCCGCTTCCGCGCATTATCAGCCGGATCTGCGACCATCCCTGCGAGCCCGAGTGCAAGCGCAATGAGGTAGGGGGTGCTATCCAGATCAACGCCCTCGAGCGTGCGTGTGTGGAA
>DATJPW010000372.1:0-4322 GCA_035506215.1 Desulfomonilaceae bacterium | reverse complement strand
AACTCGCGCCCGGCGGCCCGTGCTTCCTTAACAGATCGATGTAAAAGCCAATGGCCTGTCGCCATTCCGGTGTATTGAGTTGCGGCTCCCATTTCTCGTCGAACCATCGCCCTCCAAACGTATTAGCGAGTGTTGACAGATATGCCGTATTCTCGCCCCATCCAGGCTTGCCACGCAGACAGATGCCATAGATCCCTCTCTGTGGGTCGTGAAGGAGGCCGGCAAACCGGGCGATGTCATCGTAAGTTGGCTGCTCAGGCATCTTCAGGCCAGCCTTATCGAACAAATCCTTGCGATAGAAAGTAAACAAGCTCTCTCCGTAAAAGGGCAAAGCATAAAGCTGGGTCTCATAGGAAAGGCCGTCTCGGATCGGCTTAAGCACATCATTCAGGTCATAGCTTGAGGGCAAATCGTCATCCAGACGCATCAGCCAGTTCCGCTTGCCCCAAATCGCGGCTTCATAGGTCCCAATGGTCATGATGTCAAACTGGCCACCCTGAGTGGCGATGTCGGTGGTCACTCGCCCGCGCAGGACATTCTCCTCTAATATCACCCAATCCAACTTGATGTCCGGATTCTGCTTCTCGAAGATCTCGGACAACTTTTGCATGATGATCATATCGCCATTGTTGACAGTCGCGATGGTGATCCTGATTTCGGACTGTGAGGAGGAGCTTGCAGCAAGTACAAAGATAAAAGGAAGCAGACAGCGGAGACCAGGCATGGCTTTTACATCACCCCGTAGTTTTTCGAGTGGACTTCTGAAAATCCCCCTTAGTAAAGGGGGATGAAGCTTTAATAAAGCTTCATCCTTGGCTGCCGGCGGGTTGTCCCTCTATCGAGAGAACCGGTCAAGTCGTGACAGGGACATCCCCCTCACCCCCTTCAAAGGGAGAATCGGGCATATTTTCATCCGAAGTGGTGAAGTTGAAAAGGTCATGAGGCACTTTCATATTGCTTGGCCGAGCTTTTGCCTTTACGCAGAGCCAATACCGACATAACAATTCTCATTTGTCAACTCCCACTGTGGACTTGTGGACTTGGGTCTAATTCAAAATACGACAGGTTACTGGGGAAAACCTTGAATTCTGTTGTCCCGATGGGGCACGAGAGGGTAGCCGGTGGTTACGCGCCAGGGCGCGTTACCGCCGGAATCTTCCCCCGAAATTCGTTGAACCCCGATTGCACCCACTTCCGCCATTTAGTGTCGCTGGAATAGGCTTTAAGCTAAGATGAGATAGAATATTCTGTCCGGTTTTTCGTAACCGATTCTAGTTCGCGCCACATTGGAGAAAAATGGTATGTCAGAAGGAGAGCGGAGCGAGCAGCTCTCGCGGATGGAGGAACCTCAGCTTGAAGTTCTCTTTCTAAATGGAGGCTCGTCTCAAGAAGGATAAGGATCAAATGAAAATCAAGTTCTCCAAGCAGGGGAGACGAGAGTTCTTGCACACTCTGGGTACAGGGGCCATGGGCCTGGTTCTTTCCTCCGGCCGCATGTCAGCTTCCCAAAAGCTTGGATCGAAGCCACTGCGAGGCATATTTCCCATTGCGCAGACCCCTTTCACCGAATCCAACAAGCTGGACCTGGATTCGTTGGTGCGAGAAGTGCGCTTCATTGATAGAGGCAAGGTGCACGGTTTCGTCTGGCCGCAGTTGGCCAGCGAGTGGGAAACACTTACCGAGGCAGAGCGTCTGGAAGGAGCGGAGGCCATTGCCTCCACCGGGAAGAAACTACGCCCCGCTATTGTCATCGGTGTACAAGGTTCCAGCGTTGCCGCGGCAGTGAAATATGCGAAGCACGCCGAAAAATCGGGTGCCGACGCTATCATCTCACTTCCCCCCTCTCACCAAACCGATGCGAAGCTACTACTAGAGTATTACCAGGAAGTGGGCCGAGCGACTGAACTCCCGCTCTTCGTGCAGGCAGTAGGAACAATGAGCGTGGACATAATCCTGGAAATGTACCGTAACGTTCCTACGCTCCGCTACGTGAAGGATGAAGCAGGACAGCCACTGGCGCGAATTTCGACCTTGCGGGAGAAGAGTAATGACCAGCTCAAGATCTTCACTGGATCACACGGGCGGACCCTGATCGATGAAATGATACGCGGAATTTCGGGCAGCATGCCCGCGGCCTCGTTTGCCGACATTTACGCAGCTGCTTGGGACCTCTGGCACGAAGGTAAGGAGCATGACGCCGTAGCGATGTTCGGAAACGCAGCAGTTTTGATCAACGAAATCAGCACCTACGACGAAGGCATGAAGTATATTTTGTACCTGCGCGGAGTGTTCGACACGTACCTGTCGCGGAAACGTGGCCCCGACGGCGGGATTCCCGGTGCAGCTCTCGCCACTCCTGCATCGTCTGGGGAGGAAACAGGCAATCGCGTTCCGTTCGACGATACCGCTAAACAGGTGCTGCGAAAAATCCTGGACCTGATGAAACCGGACTTGCGCGCCTAAAACGGCCGCAGACTAGAAACCCAAAATAACGCAGAGGCGCAAAGGCGCAGAGTAAAGAATCACCAACACGGAGGTCCCCGGATGAATCCTGATAACCCAGAATGGAAGGGATCGATGTCCAATTTGAGAATTCAAAATCGGCGACCAGGAGATACAGGCCAGTTGCTTCTTTCGGAACCCTTGGTCCATGGGCCAAGCCTTAGAGGAGAAATTTCGCCAGGGAAAAGAAGCGGTTTTTTAGTATTCCAATGAAACGCACGATCACAAGGAGAGTTGATGCCTTCCTTTAACGTATCACGCCGTAGTTTTCTCGGGGCATCGGCGGTTGGCGCGACAGCATGGGCCATGCCTGGTGCGGCCCGCGCTGCTGTTCAGTCTTCAGGAGTGACTCCGAGCGACCTCACTATTAAGGAGGTCAAGGTCTACGTTCTAAAGGCCAAACCCGGTAGGGCCGTTAGCGGGAGCACCCAACAGCTCGCTTCGGTTGTGACCAATAGTGGGATTGAGGGCAACTACACTCTTGCTACCCGGTATTTTCATCCGAACTGGAGCAATCTGGGATGGCTGGAATACGCCAAGTCCTGGTTAAAGGGCAAGAGCGTTCTGGATCTACCTGCCATCACTTCGCAGTGGGAACCGAGCCAACGCCGTCAGGGACAATCTTCCTATGCCTCCGCCATCGACAATTGCCTCTGGGATATATTGGGCAAAGCGGTCAATCTTCCGGTGTATCGGCTTCTGGGCGCTTACCGAGACCGCGTACGCGCCTATGCGAGTTCTCAACACCTGAACACAGTAGAAGACTTTGTTGCCGATTTGGCGCAAGCCAAAGCGGACGGCTTCACGGCGTATAAGATCCATCCACCGGAGTTGAAAGGAGACACCGTCGATTACAGACTGGATATCGAAGTTGCCAGGGCCGTCCGCAAGCACGCCGGGGATGGCTTTCCGCTATTGTTCGACAGTGTGGGTGCTTACACCCGCGACGAAGCGTTCAAGGTGGGCCGTGTGCTGGATCGGCTGAACTATATCTCTTATGAAGACCCTATACCAACCAGTGATATGGAGGGGCTCGCCCAGCTGGCTGAGGCTCTGGATTTGCCGATCACGATCGGAGAGTTCATCTTTTCACCTTACGACTATGCTGCCTACATTCGCCGGGGCGCTTGCGACGTAGTGCGCTTCGTAGTAGATAATATCGGGGGGATCAGTGGGGGAATGAAAGTTGCCCGGCTGGCCGAGTGTTTCGGCATGGAATGCCAGCCACACAACTGGGGTACCGCTCTGGACCACGCCGTCCATTTCCACTGCGAGCTGGCTATGCCCAATAACGTCTGGTTCGAGATGACTCAGCCGCAGGGTATTACCGACCAGCCTTTCTTCAAGGACAAAATCCGGATCGACAAGGATGGATTCGTACCTGCCCCCACGAAGCCGGGACTTGGATACGAACTCGATCGCGATGTCCTGGACAGGATGATGATGCGGATCGACCGCTGACCGGTCCAACCAAAGGAGGTCGGCCGAGGGAACTCATCAGGCGGCATCTGACAATGGGAATTGTGCCTTCAGCGTAATGCTTACTGCAAAAGGAACGCGCTTTTGATGATTTGGCAACAGACTAACAAAAGCGGTGACGTCTTGAAGATACTGAGCATGGAGGAAATGAGGATCTTCGTAATACGATGGAATGCTTTCGGTGGACATGCCCACGCCCACCGAAAACTTGGCATTCTACTCATGTTCTGAGGCAAAGGGAGAAATTCACTCGCTTCCTAAGAGGCCCCATCTTGGGTAACCCCCCAAGCCAGTTGAGGCATTTGGATCTATCACGAATTCGTATTTCCAACTGACCGGCG
>DATJPW010000371.1:0-3765 GCA_035506215.1 Desulfomonilaceae bacterium | reverse complement strand
ACTCGGGAGGCTCTTGCAAGCCGTGCCCCTGTCTGTGTTTCTCGTGGACAACTCTTTACGGATCAAACTGCTGAACCGTGCCGCTCGAACCATCTTAGGGGACGGACCCGGCCTAATTGGTTCATCTCTGCCATCCCACTTCCAATCCCTGAAGGTTCGACAGAAAGTCATGTCCGCTGTCAGGTACACATTTCAACAAAGAAAGTCATTGATAATTGAAGGTCTTCTGAGAATCGGTAAATTACCCATTTGGGGCCGCATGCATGTCCGATCAGTAAGAATAGGCCCACGCAGGTTAGCTCTGGTGCTTATAGAGGATTTGACCGCGGAAAAGGAGCTGACTGTAACTCAGAAGTACCGGAAACTGGTGCATCTGATTCCTTTGGGTATTGCCGAATTCAATCTGCAAGAGCCTTTTTCCCGAGATTTGGATGCGGCGGAGGCCCTGGCTTTGATTATGGATGCCAGACTGGTCGACGGGAATCGTTCGTTTGCCACGATGCACGGATACAAAACGATCGAGAAACTACAGGGGGTTGCTTTGGGGAAGCTATTCCCCTTCTATGTGAAAGGGGCAGGCTATTACCATACGTGGATCGACGAGGGCCTGCCGGTGAGTTCCGTTGAAACCCAAGAAAGCAGGAGGCCGGACGAGGTCAGACACTTTGAAAACATTTTGATTAGTAATGTCGAAGAGAATCGCATACTGGGAATTTGGGCGGTGCGACGCGACATCACCAACCAGCGCCGTCTTGAGGATCGCGTGAGGCGTTCCGAAAAAATGGAGGCTCTGGGCTCCCTCGCCGGTGGAATTGCTCACGAGATAAGGAACCCTCTTGCAATTTGCTCATCCGCGGCTCAATTCCTTATGGAAGATGACATAACCCCAGAGTTCAGAAAGGAATGTGCTAAAAAGATTCATTTGTCCATTAAACGAGCCTCTGAAATTATAGAGGACCTCTTGCGTTTCGCCAGTCCGCGCACTGAATCCGACCAAGCCCCCGTGAGATTGGTTCCCATTTTGCGGGAAGCGCTTAGAGTGGCCCTCAACAACCGCCGAGATTATGGAATCGAGTTGTCCTTGTCGGATTGTGCTGACGAAGAAGTGGTGGTTAAGGGCAGCGCAGGTCTGTTACAGCAGGTCTTTATCAACCTCTTCGTCAATGCATTCAGCGCAATGCACGGCGGAGGTGAGTTGACGATTTCCGTGGAGAAGATCAGCGAGGAGTTCCTCGTCAAGATTTCTGACACAGGCTACGGGATACAGGAGAAAGATCTGGAGCGAATATTCGATCCATTCTATTCCGCAGTGCCTGAGGGTAAAGGAGTCGGTCTGGGACTCTCCATAGCATATTCGATTGTGAAAGAGCATTCAGGAAATATTGAGGTGCAAAGCGAATATCAAAAGGGGAGCACGTTCACTGTGAGACTTCCCCGCTTTGGCATCTGATAGGGTCGGAAAGCTTCGCCGAGCTTCTTTGCAGTGTAATCGACTGAGATCGATTGTCTCGTGCCCGGAGCATAGCCTCGGACGTGCGGAACGCGGTCGCGGTCGATTGCAAATGAATCGTCAAATGTTGGGAGATCATTCTCAGCATGATATCACCTACTACCAACGGCCGCTCGGTTCATTTGATTGCGGCGGATTCGATCTGAGGTCTCTGAAACGCCGAGTTCCCGACCCACCAATCCAGTCCAATCTCCTTGGCTTTGTCAACAGAGCAGACCACCAGCCGAATCTGAATTGTGAGCAATTCGACGTCTACCAGTTTTATTCTAATATCACCGGCGATGACGATCCCTTTGTCCAGAACTCGCTCGAGCAGGTCTGCGAGATTGGTGCTTTCTATTGAGTGTCTAGCGGAGCGCTGGATTGGCATAGCATTTCTCCTACAAAAGCTTACCTAATGGTCCGAGATCAAGGTTAAGGTCTTCTTCGGCAAGATTGAATTCTTGGCGCAGTCGATCAATTTCTTGAGCTTGCATCATCAACGTGACTCCGATCCTTTCGATCTCGGAGTCCGTGAGTGTTCCCGCGTCCATTCTGCGTATCGCCTGGTGTTCGAGTAATTCATGGAGCAGCTTCACCAGAGTGAGGACCAGTTGGCCCAGACCGTTCTTGACTTTGTCCCTGTCGAGGTTAAGTCGACCGGAATCTTTGTGATCAATCCGGTTACCACTCCGGCCGATTTCCATCACGTTGACAAAATCACTCATGGAGTTTGATGCCACCTGGGCTTCCATATCTCCTCCTGGACGGAACTGAAAAATATCTCCACACCCGGCGGTATCAAAGACGCCACGGTCGAACCAGTTCCTTTGCAGGCTGGCTTTCCAGTTCCGAATTCTTGTTGATTGACGTCAACACCAACTGAAGCCCCAAATAGATTAAATCCACATTGGCGACCGAAATGGTTACCTCGCCCGCAACGACAGCTCCCTTGTTCAGGACTCGGTCAAGCGCTTCGCAAAGGGAAATGTGTTCCTCGTCATTCAAGTGAAGATCGTTCAAGAGCCCCTCCACTGACACATGGCAATACCTCTTCGGTCCTCAAGAACTCAGAGCGGTTCAGCTGATTCCACCTGCGCCGGTTGTTCCGAGGCGCCAAAATAGAATCAGCTCACTCTTGCATCGCTTCAAGCCGGTCCAAGAGTTCTGCTTCGCGTGCGTCGAACTCCGTGTCGGTTATGCTGCCTGATTCAAGCATCCGGTAGAGTTCCTGAAGTTGAGCTGTTACGGCATCCGCCTCACTTTCGAGCGCTTCTTCGGCAGCGTGGTAGATCTCGTCGAAAATCCAAAAAACACTCTTCATCGGAAACAACACGATATCGTCTACCAAAAGCATCTCGGCCTCCAGTGACTTCGCGTCAGAGATTGATATCGATTTCAACGAAGTTGTGAGGAGCCCACGGGCCGTTGTAGTCAAAGGCGAAATTATCGTCAAAAAGCCTCGCGGCCTCAAACACTCCAGCCTCAAACTGGTTCACCGCCTCACGCTTTACCAGACAAGCGAGATTCATTACTTCGAGCTCATCCCGGCATTTATTGCGCTTTACCTCATCGCACCGCGGGGCTAGCGTCTCTTCCACCTTGTCGGCATACAGATCTCGGTCAGAGTTAAGCGTGCTCTCGAATAGACGGCCGATCTCGATCTTTTCATCCTGAGTCGGAATTCGGTCAGTCCTCAGCAACCGATCTCGGGCTGTTCTGAGTTCGAGATGAGTGTTTACGAGGTATTCGAAGATGTTGGGCACATCCCAGGTAACTCGCAGCCCCATCTCCACTTTGCCTGACACTCGCAAAAGTTGTTGGGTCACAACCTTGTGATTTCGTGAAAGGATTTGACGCACTCCCTTGGGTCCGCTGGAAATTACCCCGAACGACATGGGCAACACGGCTCCATCGTCCTGCACCAACTTCCTAAGAACAGCCTGGTGCGCGGCAAAATGGCGGCGTTCCGGACGAACTTTCTGATTGGGAACGTCACTTACCACTGCGGCCACATTTCGCTCGGCGATTGTGTACACATTACCCCCGTTAATTCCGAGGCACCCGTAAGAACGGCTTTGGCCCCCCGGAACCAATGCATAGAGGTATCGCCCTGTCATTCCGTTGGCTCTTTTCGATAGCGCTGCCATGTTTTCACCTCTTTAGAGGCTGTTTTCAGCTCGTTGCACCACTTCGGGTTTCGGCAAAGTTCCAGGAACTGGTGCAGCGAGTCTCACGCATTTGATTTTCCCATGGGAAATCTTTACCTCGAGCCC
>DATJPW010000370.1:0-8430 GCA_035506215.1 Desulfomonilaceae bacterium | reverse complement strand
TTGTTTATCGGGCGCTTCTTCTGTGGGCATGTCTGTCCGATGGGTACCACTTTGGACATCCTGCAAAGTCCGCTGATCTCTCGGAAGAAACCCTCTAACAAAAACAACACTTATGAAGCCACTCAGCGGTATCGAGTCTGGAAGTATGTAGGTCTTCTTGCTGTTCTGGCTTCCGCCCTGAGCAGTGTCTCTTTGGTCTATTGGGGTTCACCCCTTTCGCTGATAACCCGTTTCTACGGGCTGGTGGTCTATCCTCTGGTTCTCATGGCAGCGGATTTGACTCTTCAGTTGGTAACGCCTTTGCTCGCCTGGACGCCGTTCACATCGCTGAGCTATGTGCAGGTATCGGAGAAAGTCTTCAGGACAGGCGCATTCGTGCTTCTGCTTTTCACGGGCTTCACTCTCATGGCATACACTCAGCCGCGATTCTGGTGCCGAAATCTGTGTCCGGCAGGCGCACTGATGGGTTTTTTCTCAAGATCTCCACTTATCAGGCGTAGAGTCAGTGAAGATTGCAATCGATGCGGACTTTGTATTCGAAGATGCCCCACCGGGGCCATATCTGAAGACCCCGGGGGAACAGTGCATTCAGAATGCATTGTATGTTTGCGATGCGTTGAGGTCTGTCCTCAGTCGGCCGTTTCTTTTGGTGTGGCTGGCCTGCACAACTCCAGCGCCATAAAGGGTCCTGATCTTACCAGGCGCGGCATTGTGCTGGCCCTCGGGACCGGATTTGTCACTGCCGGGGTTTTGCGCACCGGAGTTCACCAACCAAGACCGCGCACCAGAGAGCGGCCTCTGCTCAATGGAGAACTTATCCGTCCGCCCGGCGCATTGCCGGAACCCGACTTCTTGGCCAGGTGCGTTCGTTGCGGAGAATGTATGAAGGCATGTCCGACGAACACCCTGCAGCCTGTTTGGCTGGAGGCAGGCTTGGAGGGTATTTTCACTCCGGTAATGCTTCCCCGATTGGCTGCATGCGCAGTAAACTGTACTGCTTGTGGAAAGGTCTGTCCGACGGGTGCTATTCGCGAGCTGACACTGGTCGAGAAAAATCATGCAAAAGTCGGTACCGCGTGGATAAACCGACAGAATTGCCTTGTCTGGAAGCAGGACAAGAAATGCCTGGTGTGCGACGAAGTGTGCCCCTATAAAGCTGTTTCGTTCCAGCCGGTGCCGGACAGGCTCAACGCCGTGCCTTTCGTGTCCGAAAACAAATGCATAGGCTGCGGATGGTGCGAAAATAAATGTCCGGTAGAGGGCACGTCCGCGATTCGAGTCAACATAATCGGGGAAATAAGGCTTGCATCAGGATCTTACGTCGAAAAGGCCCGCGAGTATGGCATGATCTTCAAGCAGCGAGCACAAACTCCCGAAAGTCTTTCCCCCGGAACATTCGACTCATTGGGGCCTTCCGAGACGCCCGGCGGTTCGGAGTCATCCGGTTCCCCAGAAAATAACTTACCTCCCGGTTTCACGAGTAAATAAGCCTGACAATAATCGGCTGGTTTGGTATCATTATGGAAAAGCAGAATTCTTAGCAGCTCATTGCGGTGAATCAGGCGACCGGGATCATTGCTGTTTCCGACCAGAAGCTGTAACTTTGCGGAAGAAGCCATGAGCGATCCCCAGATTTTCGGAGAAGATATACAACGGTTGTGGCAGGAGGCCGAGGTATATGAGAATCAGGGGCTGTACGATCATGCCGTACTGGTATATCAACACATCTTGAACCAAGAGCCTGACAACCGCAAAGCCCAGGCTAAAATCGTTCAGATCCAATTCACCCAGCGAATGGCGGAAACGACGAGCACTCGTCGAATATCCTCGGATGAGCCTTCCTCACAATTATCAATGGATCTCGGGCTTGCCTACATGGGGATGAATCTCTATGACGAGGCCCTGGATGCCTTCAAGGAAGCCCTGAAAGCCTTGCCTGCACGCATGCCGGAAGTGTTACGGTACATTGCAACATGCCTATTAGGTTTTTACAAGGCTCATGACACTGAAAAGATCTTCGACGAAATTGTCACTAAGACGACCCTGACCGCACAGGCCAAGGGTGAAGTCATCTCACAAATGATCGTTACGTGCCTGGATGAGGATGGGCCCCGCGAAGCTTTCAGACTCCTGGAGTTGTTTCCTGACGAAACAAAGAAACTCATAACCGACTACGAAGAGCTTGTTGCAAAGATTGGCGCCTCAGTCGTGGATCATGACGAATCAGAGTTGTTGAGCGAAAGCTCAACCGCACATCATATATCGTCACAATCCGATTCCGGAACAACGGATGTCACCACAGGTGGGCGGGACCTAAAGAAACAATTGGAAACCTCCAGTCCTCTAAATGCGCGCATCAGATATTCTTTCGACAACAAGCACTGGCTGAATGGAATGGCATCTCGACTCTCCGCTGACTGGGCAATGATCCACTTACCCTCGGAGCCGATGCTGGGTGATTCCTTGGTTCTTCAGCTTCATCTGCCCACAAAAATCAATGATGAACCGGTATGGGTGCTTGCCAGAATCTCGCAGGCCTCTTCCGAGAGTCAGCCCGAATGGAAGGATTATCCAATACTTACGAAGGCTGATTTTGTCTCTTTTCTTCCCGCGGGCGAGACCATATTGAAGAGTTTTATTGATGAAGTTGTCAAAGACGCTTCAATTCTGTCGGAAAGCAGTGAAGTCAATGTGGAAGGCTTCACCGAGCGAGCGGTGGGCATTTACGACACCTTGCATGAGGAGGCAATTCAGGACCGCGAGAGCGGCCTGATTCTAGACATTTCTGATGACACGGTCGTGTGGCCCTTAGATAAGGCAGCCGCTCCCAAAAGCCCGGTTGCGGAGGAATACTCTGAAGCACTGGTGGATCTAAGAAAGATCCGTTTTGCGTGCCAGTGCGGGCAGGTCCACGTCGTAGGCGCATTGAATGTGGGACGTAAGGGCAAATGCAAGAATTGCGGTAAAGCTTTAAATGTTCCACAGGTGGATTCCAAACCGGACCAGATTTCAGAACAGATAACGGGGAAAATCGTTGGCGGTTGCCGTTTGCTTTACAAGATCGGGGGCGGAGGTATGGGGGGCGTGTTCAAGGCTCACCATATAGGCCTCGATATTCCAGTGGCGGTGAAAATTCTCTACTCACATCTAGCCGCTGAAGACCCTATTTTTATCAAACGTTTCATTCGCGAGGCCAGGGCCGCGGCAAAGCTTCAACATCCTAACATTGTGGGAGTCATGAACGTCGGCCATGAACACGGGCTCTATTATCTGATAATGCCGTTCATAGAGGGAGGCAGCGCCGCTCTCATGCTGGCCAAAGCAGGGAGACTTCCCACGGATACGGTGCTGCAAATCGGCATTGAAATCACCCGGGCACTCGGTCTGGCTGAAGACCACAACCTGCTTCACCGCGACATCAAACCGGCCAATATTCTCTTCAGCGCACGGGGCGAGGCAATGTTGGCCGACCTAGGTTTAGCAAAGACCTACCTGGAATCCCAGGACCAGGGTATGACTCAGAGCGGAATTGCCTGCGGGACGCCCCTTTATTTTTCTCCAGAGCAGGCCAAGGGCATTCGTAAACTAGACATCAGGTCAGACATTTATTCTCTCGGGATTACTTTGTATCACATGCTAAATGGGTCACCACCATTTACCGGTGACTCTCCCTTTGTGGTCTTTCAGAAACACGTCAACGAACCCCTCCCACCACTCCAAAAGGCTTCCCCGCCCATACCGGATTCCGTTTTCAAGCTACTTCAGAAAATGACCGCCAAGAATCCTGACGACAGGTTTCCCAACTCGCAGGAACTTCTCAGTTCTCTGGAAAACCTCAAGAAGGAACTGACTCCGAAGAGAAAGCGAACTCCATCAACCAAGAAAAGGACTCTGCTGGAAAAATTAGGATTGAAGAAGTCGCGCTGAATACTTGTTTAAAGCATTAATTCAGCAATTGATGGCAATTGATTGATATATTTATTGACTCACTCCAAAATTCTGATAAAATGAAATACATTAAGCTGTTAATTGAATACGCACGGAGGACTCATCATGTCCACTTTCCCCAGTCGCCTAGTCGGATTCTTGCTGGTTGTGGCATTTTTTGGATGGATCACGTATCCAGGCTGGTTCAACGAATGGTATTCGACTTGGCCCGAACAATACGCCTATCCTGCAAGTCTCTCAAGCCCGCACGATCCGAGATGGGGATTCTGGTTCTGGTAATGACGCCTAAGCGGGGTTGTTCACTTTCCCTTAAGCAATCCCCTCTCATAAAAGTAGTTGAAAACTATTAGCGGGTCCAGGCCGGTGAGTTCACAGACCTTGAAAACCGTCACCGGCTTCCTGTCCATTTTCAAGTCATTGATGACGCGGGTAATTCTGCCGTAAACCTCGTTGCTTTCATTGATATTCATTTTGTGGCCTCCTCATGAGAGGAATTCATCCACCGATCTCAAAGCCTTTTCCAGGTCGGCATGCTCAGGGCCTCCTGCCTGAGCCATGTCCGCTCTACCGCCTCCGGACCCACCGACACGGGTCGCCGCTTCTTTGACTATGTTCCCGGCATGAAATCGGTCTGTGAGATCTTTGGTGACAAGGGCGATCAAAAGGGCCTTGCCGTCCGTCTTGGCGCCGAGAAGCGCTATTCCGGAACCGAGCTTGTCCTTGACACGATCCGCATACTCTCTGAGATCTTTTGGAGTCGAAATATGCTCCACGATTCGCGTCAGGACCCGAATTCCTTTGACTTCTCGTAATCCCTCAAGGATGTCGGCTGTTTGTCCGGTGGCCAACCTGGTCTTCAAGGCTTCGATCTCCCTTTCCCGCGCCTTCTTTTCCTCTATGAGTTTGTCGAGCTTACGGACCAGTTCACCACGCGTGCCTCGAAGTCTTTCGCCAAGGCCGCGAATTTCATGTTCCAGCGATCTGACATATTCGAGGGCCCCACGGCCTGTTACCGCCTCGATTCTTCGTACACCCGCTGCGATGCCGCCTTCACTCGTGATTTTGAATAGACCGACATCACCTGAACGGTGCGTATGAGTACCGCCGCAAAGTTCTCGGCTTATGTCACCTATGGATATCATCCGAACAGTTTCACCATATTTTTCGCCGAAAAGCGCCATAGCGCCTGCGGACAGGGCTTCGTCAACCGGCATGATCCTGGTCGTGACTGGGAGATTCTCTTGAACCTTTTCGTTGACCAGGTCCTCCACCCGCGCCAGTTCTTCCGGTGTGATATGAGAGAAATGCGTAAAGTCGAATCGGAGACGTTCCGCCTCTACTAGTGACCCACTCTGTTTCACGTGATCGCCGAGCACCTTCCTTAGGGCCCATTGAAGTAAATGAGTCGCCGAATGATTTGCCATTATCGAACGGCGACGCGTCTTATCAACGCTTAGCTCGACCCTGTCGCCGACACGGAAGCTCCCGGTCTTAATAACCCCTTTGTGCACGATCAGTAGTGGTAAAGGCTTGACCGCGTCCTCGACTTCCATTTCATTTCCGTCGGACCTTATAAGCCCCTGATCGCCTACCTGGCCGCCCGCTTCCCCGTAAAACGGCGTTCTGTCCGTGACTATCTCTACCCTTTCGCCCGCTGTAGCCTTCTGCACCGGTTCACCGTCTTTTATGATGGTTCTGACAACACCCGAATCATCCATGGTTTCGTAACCGGTGAACTCAGTGGTGACATCAGCTTCAAGGACCATCCGCAGAGCGTCGGCCTCAGCCCCTTGCATACCATCCCAGGCCTGGCGAGCCATTTTTCGTTGACGAGACATTTCTTCTTCGAAGCCGGCCTGATCGATCACCAGCCCGGCTTCCGCGGCCAGATCCGACGTTAGATCGGGGGGAAAACCGTAAGTATCGTAAAGTCTGAATGTGACAGCACCCGGCAGGACCGTCTGCCCTGCCTGCCGCACATGCCGCGCTTCTTCCTCGAAAAGGATAAGGCCACGAGCCAACGTATCGAGGAAGCGTTCCTCTTCGTTGTACACAACTTTTTCCACGAGGCTCGAATGGGTCCTTAGCTCAGGATAGGCTTCAGACATATTTTCGACTACCACCCGAGCGGTCTGATATAGAAAAGGCTTGTCCAAGCCTATGTATTTGCCGTATCTCAGCGCTCGCCTCAAAATGCGCCTCAACACGTACCCTCGCCCCTCGTTCGAAGGCAGAACACCGTCCGCGACCAGGAATGCAGCTGCGCGGCTGTGGTCCGCGATGACGCGGATGGCAACCGAATCTCTGTCATTTCCTTCACCCAGGCAATTGTGTCCTGAAAGTTCCTCCACACGCCGAATTATGGGAAGAAACAGGTCTGATTCCCAATTGCTCCCGACGCCTTGCAGCACCGCTGCCAGACGCTCCAGTCCCAGGCCGGTATCTATGGATGGTCTGGGCAAAGGGGTCATATTGCCCGACGCGTCACGGTCGAACTGCATAAAGACGAGATTCCAGAGCTCCAGAAATCGATCACAATCGCAGCCCGGGGCACAATCCGGCTTGTCGCAACCGAATTCTACCCCATGATCATAATGTATTTCGGAACATGGACCACACGGCCCTGTGTCACCCATGCTCCAGAAATTGTCTTTTTCACCTAAGCGGGTGATTGGGTTGGCTCCGCTGCCCAGGACTTTCTTCCATATTTCGTAAGCCTCATCGTCCTTCTCAAATATGGTCACGTGGAGCCGTTCCTTCGGGAGTCCAACTGTCCTGGTCAGGAATTCCCATGCATACGCTGTCGCGTCCTTCTTGAAGTAGTCCCCAAACGAGAAGTTCCCCAACATTTCGAAAAACGTATGGTGCCGGGGCGTCTTTCCCACGTTTTCGAGATCATTGTGCTTTCCGCTCACTCGCAGGCATTTCTGCGAGGTGGTCGCCCGCTTGTAAGTTCGCTTATCTTTTCCTGTGAAGACGTTCTTGAACTGGACCATTCCAGCGTTGGTGAACAGCAGGGTGGGATCACCCTCAGGGACCAGAGAAGAACTCGCGACCCTGGTGTGGTTGTTCTGCTCAAAGAATTTAAGGAAGCTTT
Source organism: Desulfomonilaceae bacterium (assembly GCA_035506215.1). Taxonomy (GTDB): domain Bacteria; phylum Desulfobacterota; class Desulfomonilia; order Desulfomonilales; family Desulfomonilaceae; genus DATJPW01. The sequence continues at coordinate 1,385 of DATJPW010000370.1, read as the reverse complement.
CGCGTATCTCGGCACCCGTCATGGTCCCTCCTAGAATCATTTAGACTAACATAGGACTTGTCCGGTTCGCAAGGAACAGCTCTCATGGAAACGACCGAAATGCTCAGGATAATTAGGGCATGCTAACAATGTGCTTAGCCTTGAGCGTTTGATTTGTTACAATTTGTTTTCACGCTGTTCCAAGTCCGGTTATTTTCTGTGGCGATTGGACGTTGCCGGGTAACGAGGAGGTGATGACAATGAAATCCAAATGCGAGAATTGCAGGTTGCGGAAGTACTCTGAGAGGAAGCCGAATTCACTGTTGGCCCGGATTTGGCGATGGCACACCGGGTGGTGTCCGGGATGGAAAGCCTACCAAAGGGAATTGGCGGAAGAGAGAAACACTAATAAGTCATAGAAGGACGGTCAGTGCACCGGATGCGGCAGGTCGCCCCAACTGACCCCGGCGTGAACCCCCAGTCGATTGTCGAGTGTTTGTTACTGCCGCCACTTCTTGCCCTATTTCTGCGCTCTCAAAGGATCTTTCGTTCTTCGAGCGCGATATATAACCCATCCGAAGAGGGGAATCCGGCCCTGCCCGCTCTTACGGACGGTTTTTCTTGTTCCCAGGCTCCAGCCTGGGAACAAGAAAAATACCCTAAATTTTGGCCAACATATGAATTAAACAAAAGTAAACCTTTATAAAACTTATGTTACATACTATTTTTAAAACAAATTTATTGACTATAATCTCTCTTGGTGCTACCCCTGCCGCGTGGTCCTTCGCTAGTTCTGCCAAACCATTCGCGGGCCACAGGCGCATCCTTGAAGCGATCCACAGCCACAAAATCTTTCGGAACGGGCAAGAGAGAAGCACACGACTCAAGTGCCTTTTATAAAAGGCGGTTGTTCGCGGCCGTTCCGATAGAAGAGCGCCCAGACTCGATCAACCCTATCTCGTCTCATCTTCTGGACACGGTGTTTCCCCATTCATCCGAGAGCATGGCGGAACTGCCGGACAACTGCGTCTCTCTGATGGTAACCTCACCTCCCTACAACGTTGGCAAGGACTACGATCTGGACCTAACTCTTGATGCTTACCTCGATTTCTTGAAAGCGGTCCTGGCAGAGACCTACCGGGTATTGGTCCCCGGAGGTAGAGTTGCATTCAACGTGGCAAATATCGGACGAAAGCCGTACATACCTCTCAATGGGTACGTCGCGACCCTGGCCTCAGAGATCGGTTTCCTCATGCGTGGAGAAATAATCTGGGTTAAAGCCAAGGGCGCCAGTGGCTCCTGCGCGTGGGGCTCATGGATGTCCGCGGCAAATCCGACGTTAAGAGACCTTCACGAGTATGTGCTTGTCTTTTCCAAGCAGCGCTTCGACCGCCCCCGTGACGGCA
>DATJPW010000369.1:0-7448 GCA_035506215.1 Desulfomonilaceae bacterium | reverse complement strand
TAAAGCAGATAGATCAGCCTGAATCAACGGAAAAGGTCGCATTTTATTCCGGGTGCCTCATAGATTTTGCTTACCCCGGCATGGGCGAGGAGCTGGTGAAGATCTTCAACAAGGCAGGAATCGAGATTGTCTTCCCCGACGCGCAGACCTGCTGCGGAGCGCCCGCGCGATACAATGGAGCCTATGAAGTGGCCGCACAGAATGCCATCGACAACATCGAGGCCCTCCTGGAGACCAAAGTCGAGTATGTAATATCGGCCTGCCCAACCTGCACCGCAGCCCTGAAACACGAGTTCCTGAGCACCTTCGAAAGTCTGGGACAAGTTGAATGGGTGGACAAGGCAAAGGAGTTGTCCGCGAAGACGATGGATTTTTCGTCGTTCGTAAAGAAGCTCGTGGACGAGGGGCGCCTTGAGTTTAAAGAGGCCCGGCAGATCACGAAACTGACCTACCATGATTCCTGCCATCTGAAGAGAACCCTGAACGTCTTCGAGGAGCCGCGTGAGCTCTTGAGAAAAGGCGGCTATGAGGTCGTCGAGATGTTCGAATCCGACATCTGCTGTGGAATGGGCGGGTCCTACTCTCTTAAGTTGCCGGAGATTTCCGCGCCTATCCTGGAGAAAAAGCTAAAGAACATCAAGGACACCGGAGCCTCTGTCGTCGCCGTGGACTGCCCTGGATGCGTCATGCAGATCAAGGGCGGCTTCGACAAGCAGGGAGACCCCGTCCGCGTACAGCACACAGTCGAGCTTATGGCTGAAATGCTGGAGCAAGATTGAGGGTCCTGGTTCAAAGGGAGAAATAGATGTCATCAAACAACGGGTATCCGAGGCTGACCCCTGAAGAAGCGGTAGCCCACATTCCCGACGGCGCGACGCTCGCTTTCAAATGAAAGTGACCCCGTGAAAGCGCCCTTCTCGTGCCCTAAAAGCTCTGTACCCATGAGGGTGGACGGAAGAGATCCTTGCTTTCTATTTTGTACTCTATCTACTGACTTCCGTATTCCCCGATATTATGCCACGCCTCGGTCTGCCTAGCGATTATTCGCAGAATCGTCTTTACGCATCGGCGTAGGGCGCTTAAGCCAATCTTGCACGTTGAATATCCATACAGCAGACGTAGCAATGAGCCCAACCATGCCGACAGCACTGAGCTGATCTGGGGAGAGAATAAGAGAATAGTACTGGGCCATCATTTCCATTTTGGTGTTCCTTCAACTTGAACTCTCGCAGCGCAATCCACATTTTCAGAAAGCACGGGCGACCGCAGCTGGATGTAGCAACTTCATGGCCCTTTCCGCGCTGACAGAAAGCTGATCCAGGATTCCTAGCCCCGCTGCGGCGGGGCTAGGAATGGAAATCCTATCGATGCAGGTCCTATTTACTTCCTCCAATTCGGATCATTATCACTTACGCCACCCATGCCTGGGTTCCCTGCTACCATTTTCTGATAAGAAAGATCCGAACTCATAGTGGTACAGCCTGTCCCCACAGCCATCAAAAACAAAATTAACACCCATGCTGCAACCTTTTTCATCACAACCTCCAATGGTTCTGTGCAATAGCATTCACGGGGTTCACCCGTTCCTCGTCGGACATCCGATTCGGTCACAAGAATGCTAAAGGCCAAAACCGTGCCAATGGGACAGAGGGCATCCAATACGTTCCTCTATCTCATCACACCGGCGAGCGCCGATGTCCGTGAACCGTCTATCAGTCCGGGTTTGGGAGTTTTCTTGAAGGATTTGCTGTGGATCACAGGAAACCTTTGAGCACGTTCCAGACAATGCCATCCGAGAAAGATCCATCACGAATGTGTGATATCTCGCAAAACGCATTACCGTATTTCGTTAATTGCTTTGAAGACTGGAGGTCCCGTGCACAATGGGAACGCATCAGGTATAGATGAGAACGATTTCTTAGAAAAAGTGTTTATTCAATCAGAGAATGCGAATTTCCTGTTGTGAAAACCAGCAGAGGCGACAATGTCATCCAAGTTCCTATACCCACTCGAACTGCGTAGCTGACCATCATTATGGATCACGTTCAACTGATCATTTTCATAAAAGTATTTTGGTTACTATCGCCGTGATTGACACAGCCATGAGGAGGGTCTCTGAAGATTCTCCTATCCATAGATGCACACGGCAGCTTTTACCTGCAGGAGCTTCTCTTCCAGCTGAGTAATTCGTTTAATCATGAAATCCAACATTCTGATACCCGCTTCAGGAAACTGCACAAAAAGCTTTTGGAAAGTCTTGCGATCGATTGTCAGGCATTCCAGATCAGTCACGGCTTTTACCGAAACAAGCCTGATACCGTCAGACATAAGCGCCAATGCACCAAAGAGCTCGCCCTCCTGGTATTCGTGCAGGAACACCGACTGGTCTTCGTACTCTCTTATCACCTGGGCCTTCCCCCGAATGATGACGTATCCATGAACGCCGGTTTCCCACTGCCGAAATATAAATTCTCCGGCCCGGAAGTGTCTCCGCTTGCTCAGGTAAGCATAAAGCTTCAATTGATCGAGGGGTATACCTGAAAATATGGGCACTCTGCGAAGAATGTCCAGATTGTCGTCCAATTCGCAACGAGATGATTCTTCACCATCCGGTTCAAAAACTTCATTTGCATCCAACGGCGAGCTCATAGAAGAGACCCTTTCTCTTCAGCAATTCTTCATATTTACCCATCTCAACGATTCTTCCTGCCTTCATCACTGCAATCACATCGAAATCCCGGACCATATCCAGGCGATGTACGACAGCGATTATGGTGCTGTTTCCCTTGAGCTCTGCGTGCAGCAAATGTTCGATCTTCGCCTGAGAAGTATTGTCCAGGCTTGCCGTCGCCTCATCCAAAATGAGAATATTCGGCTTCTTCAGCAACGCGCGCGCAATACCGAGCTTCTGCTTCTGACCTCCTGAGAGTCTGTCGCCTTTACTTCCCACCTGGAATTCCAACCCGACTTCCTTGACATCATCCAGAAGAGCAGCCTCGGCGAGCAGGTCAATGACATTTTGCTGGATACGCTCACTGGTCTGTGGCTGCTCCATCCTCAGATACCCGGCGATGACATTTTGCAGTACACTATGTGCGTACGAGTATTCGGTCGGTTCATAGAAGCTAACTGCCCCAGGATCTTCATCGTTTATGATTTGCATGAACTGGTTTCGCGCCTGCAAAAGCCGACGTTCCAACTCGGGAGAGAGTGATACCATCTTATGGAGAGAAGGGTTGAATCTCAAGGCGAGACCCAGCAGTGCATCCTCTACCTCCCTTGGAATGGGCTCACTTCCGGATCGGGAGAGCCGGTCTACAATCTCGCTAAAGGAATCGAACTCGTCCGCCGAAATGGGACTCATATTGAAGAAGAAATCGTCTTGCTCCAACCCTTTCAAAAGGGCTACCGTGCTCTTTGCGAGTTTTTCTCCAAGGCGAAGGAGCTCGCCACGGAGATCAGCGCGTTTCAGGAAACCCTCAAAAAGGCCGTTTGTTGGAAGTGCTTCAAGTTCGTAAGAGCTTCGGTTGGGATGGCCGAAGACAATGTTCTCGGCGATACTGGCGTGGTATTGAAATTGGTTCACGTCAAGGAAATCGACGAGCGATGCCAAATCGCTTCCCCAGCACCGGAAAAACGATTCCCTGACGGTGATGAGCTTTCGAGCGAGCTCGGAATGACGGTCAGGTGAGAGATGCGTATTGAGGCCCATTGCCAGAACGTCCTCCGAGAACCCGATACTATCCAACACCAGAAAGATCTCTTCTCGACCGGGGATTGGCAGCTTGCTTTCAGGCGCATTGTGATTGAGAGACTGGCAGGCGTAGAGAAGATTTTCAAGAATGGTCCCGTCAAAGATAAAGGGATACTGTGCCACATAGCCAATGTTATGGCTGGCGTCCATACGGGTGAGGTTTCTCATTTCCAGCCCGTCAATCAGAACATGGCCGGTGTTGTACTTATAAAGCTGACCGAGCACCATCGCCAATGTGCTCTTTCCGCTTCCGGACGGTCCCACCAGGGCCAACTGTTTGCCCGCATTGAGAGTCAATGATATTTGATCCAGAATCCGGGTCCGTCCATCGACCAAGAAGGAAAGCTCCTTTACTTCAATGTTTCCCACAAGATTGAGCGGTTCACGGTCCGGTTTGGGCGAAAGCTGGAACTCAGGCTTTACATCAAAGGCCTTCATGATCTGATAATAGCGCACCTTACTGTCTTGATAATCCTGATAGTAGTCCATCAGCTCTTTCCAGGGGTCGGAAAGTCTCTCGTAAGCCGAGAGGAAGGCCACGAGTGAGCCGAGATCGAATCTCCCTTGCATGATGAGGTATCCACCCACGATGAAAAGAATAAAGGGACCGAGGCTCTGGAAGAAGTTGTTGGCAAATTTGGTCAGAAATTTGAATTTGTTCATGAGCAGTCGGATATCGACCAGCCGACTGGAAAAACGCGCCAGTTTGCTGTTTTCAAGCTCGTAACCGGCATTACCCTGAATTTCGTGCATTCCGGAAATGGCCTCACCGATGACGTTGCTCATGGTTCTGGTAACGTCTATGCGGTCACGGTTGTGGCGGTTGAGGCGTTTCTGCAGGACTGGAATGATGAGGACCTCGACCGGGTAGATGGAAAAACTCAAGAGCGCCAGTAGAGGGTCCAGGTAGGCCATATATGCCGCAAAAGACAATAGGGTCAGGATATTGATGATGGGCACAGCGATGGCTCCGCCCATGAACTCACCGATCGAGCTGAGTTCTGAAGTCAGAGACGCAATGACCATCCCCGGCGCGGTCCGACGGAAAAAAGGGAGCGGCAGGCTAAGAATGTGATTATAGATTTGAGCACGCATTTCAAAGAGGATTTTCTGTCCGATATAACCCTGCAAGACATTGATGACGTATTTGAACAAGCCTGCCAGAATCACGGCTCCCAGATACAAACCGCAGTAGAGAAAAAGAGCATCCATTTTCTTTAAAGCGATGGCCCAATTAACGATCCTTTTCTGCATCTCCAAGGGAAATACACGAAGCAATGTTGCCACAAGGATCAGGACAATCAAAAGAACCTGCAGTCCTCGATAGCGCTCCAAAACCCATGAAAAAAGAGGTTTATTCGTAATCATAGAAGGGGCTCTGTCCACTCTGTTGCCTCATGCCGGATCAGGAATCGACAACAACGGGGAGATTGGTTCCTTCTCCGTCTTCAGTGAAGCCGCCTGCGTCAGCCTGGTTACAGCCGCCACAAGTTCCCGGTAAAGAGCGAGGCTCGCCAGGTAGGCCTTATCGGTAACGCCGGCAAGACCCGTGTGGTCGGATACCGAACGTTCGAGGGCACCAATTGTGCCGTCCAGGTCGATTGACAGCACTTCTCCATGACCCCGCACGAAATCCGCCAGCGCAGTGAGGGCCGTTGCCGTTTCTATATCCAGACGCGTCAGCGATTGTCGAATGTATTCGGGGAGTGCGGTCCTCTCTCTTTGGTGACGGGCAATCGCCAATAGTACGAGAAAGACGCTCTGGGCATCTGCTGTTAGCCGCTCCACCATCCCTGGACCAGCCTCCATTTCGAACTTTGAGGATTCAATGAAACTCTGTAAATCAGCCACCTGCTGAGAAATGAGACGTCGCAGCTCCTCTACATCTCTCCCCCCGGCCGGCGACTTCCCTGCGCACACGAGCGCCAGTTCCCCAAGGGAGCGCAGCACGTCGGCCAGCCGTTCACGCATTCTGGTTGCAGCGGAAACGGGCCACAAGTAGTGCTCCACAATGCCGAACACAATGAGCCCGAGGAAGACTCCGATAAGACGGTCGCGAAGGACGGTGGCGCTTAGGGCTGGACCAAAGCTCCCGCTCTGGAAGACGGACTTGTAGAAGGTCAAGCCTATCTGATAGCCGAGATAGGATATGCGGGGAGATCCGAAGTTTACCCATGCGGCGACGGCGGTCCCGGCACCAAATACGACCCAAAAGCCTCCGATGCTATCGATGTTGGGAAACAGGTAGACCAAAGTGAACAACCCCATAGCTCCACCCACGCCGGCAGCGCTGAATCGGAGCAGACCTTTCTGGTTGCTGGCGCCGATGGTTGACAGCGACACGACAAAGCAGGTGATTACGGAGGTATAGATGCCCGGGTAATCGAACCCGACGAAGAGCACATAGCAGATCATCGCGGCCACAGCCCCCTTGATTGCAAACTGCAAATGAGCCGGGTTGTCAAAAGCGTCCGGCACAAACAGGCTAAATTTTTGCTCGGGGGTGGGGTGTGTTTGGCCGAGTTCCTCTTCGGAGAATGAGAGAGCAATCTGGTGCAGTATCTGTTCCATGTCGAGCAGCAAGGAGACCGGCCCGGCATTTTGCTCTTTGGTCGGTGCCAGGCGCCCGCGTAGCGGGGGCAAACGCAATTCTTCGAATGCCCGACGCGTCATTGCGCATCCTTCCGCCACTTGCACAAGCAGATCGTGAGGCAGCAATGCAGCGTATTCGGTCGGGAATTTTGCCAGGGCAACAGCGGCTGTCACCAGCCGGTCCACAAGGGTGATGATTGTGGCGATCCCCTCCTTTCGTTGGCGCGCCCACGGGCGAGTCAGCGCCGCGCTCTTCAGGAGCGCGAGGGACCGTGACATTCCGGCTATTGCAAGATGATTCAGCGCGGCTGCCGACAATTCGATAGAGTCCTTCTCCGCCAAATTTCTAAGGAGACTCTCGACCTCTCGAATCCTTGTATCGAACTCTCGCCTCAGCAATGTCAGGGGATCGCTTCTTGACAACAACAACTGTACGCAGAGGTTAATCGAAAGTCCGACCGTCATGCACGTCCAGCACCAGAGAAGGAAATCGACCAGCGTCTCCGGATCAGGCGGCAGTATATCGGGAATGACCAGGGCGAGGGCCCCGGGAAGGCCGATAGCTGAGCCAAGGCCGGGGATTGATATGGTGCTTTTAAGGAATAATCCCGCTGTGAGAAACAGAGCAAAAAAACAGATGCGGAGCCATGGAATATCGACGCAAATTTCAAGAACCAGGAGGGCCGAAGCTATGCCGAGAGTGGCACCGAGCCAGCCTAGAACCGTTGCCATGAGGGTGCCTGCGGAGTCCTCGACCGTAACCAGATACATAACGATCATAACGATCATTGCATGTGGAATCCGGTGAGTGAAGACCGGAATTGTTGCCGCGATACAAGCAATGGTGAGGCGGAGAGTGGCACTTCCTCGACCGGGAGTCGGCGCGAGTTCACGGCGCAAGAAGTCGACGAGCGCTGAGGAACTCATTGAATTGCCTTGCTTGAAGTGCTTTTTATGGTTGCTACCGCCGAGGCACCCAAGCGGAAGGAATCATCGGGGTTCTCCACCTTGATTCGCACAGGGAAGCGGGCGGCAAGGCGGATCCAATCGAGCGCTCTTTCGACTCTTGGCAGGCCGTTGACACTGGTCCCGTTCTCCGGGA
>DATJPW010000368.1:0-2888 GCA_035506215.1 Desulfomonilaceae bacterium | reverse complement strand
GGGAGAAAGAGCTGCGGCCAAGGGGCTGGAACCATTTACTGTCCTTCAGAAAATTCCCGCGAGTCACAAGGTTGCTTTAAGAGATATAGCGGCGGGCGAAGAGATCATTAAATACGGCGAGATCATAGCAGTCAGTACCCGGGATATCAAAAAGGGGCAGTGGGTACATACGCATAACCTGGAAAGCGAGCGGTGGAAGAAATGAGGAAAATAACAGGATATCCAAGAACAAATGGAGACTTCGGTGTTCGCAACCATGTCCTGATTTTGCCCACCGTCTCTTGTGTCAATGGGGTGGTCCAGAGAATCATGAGAGATGTCCCCGAAGCAGCCTGGATTACCCATGCTCATGGTTGCAGCCGGGGAGGCCCGAGAGACCTGGAGATACTCTTTCGGATCCTCTCCAGGATGGTCCTCCATCCTAATGTGGGCGGCGTGGTTCTCGTCGGACTGGGCTGTGAGGTTTCCAACACGGAAAATCTTGCTTCATTTATCAAGGATGCAGGCAAACCTGTTAAGATTTTTAATGTCCAGGAAGACGGCGGCTCTTTGAAAACGGCGCAAAAGGCGGCAGAGGCGGCTCGTCAAATCCACGAGGAGATCAGGAATCAGCAGCGTGTTCCCATGTCCTGGGAGAAGCTCATGGTCTCAATGAAATGCGGTGGTTCCGATGCCATGTCGGGAGTCACGGCCAACGTGGCCTTGGGGAGTGTATCGGATTGGCTCGTGCAGAAAGGGGCCACGGTCATGTTCGGGGAAAACACCGAGATGATAGGGACAGATCACGTACTGAAGCGGCGAGCAAAGAATGAGCAAATCGCCGAACGGATCGGGAAGATGGTCGCAGACGCGGAAAAACTGACGCACGATATCATGGGACCTTTGGCTGGCCTGGTGATCTCTCCGGGAAATATGGATGGGGGCATGAGCACAATTGCCGAAAAATCCATGGGCTGCATCTTCAAGGGTGGGACGACCGCCATCAATCAGGTCGTCGATTATGGCGAGGTTCCCTCGGAAAAAGGCCTTATTTTGCAGGACGGGCCCGGAAACGACGGGGATGCCATGGCCGGTCTGGCTGCCAGTGGCTCCCAGGTCATCTTCTTTTCCACCGGCCGAGGCACGCCGGTGGGTTTTCCAATTCTGCCTGTTATCAAGGTCGCCAGCAATTCCAAAACCTTTCGAGCGATGCCCGATGACATGGATGTCAATGCCGGGAGTCTGCTGGAAGGTGAATCACTCGACGACTTACGTACAGAGATGATCGATTTGATGGTCCGCGTGATCAACGGTGAAAAGACCAAAGCGGAAACGAATGGGATGGACATTTTTACATTCATGACCGTCCATCCACCATTTTAATTTCAGGCCCTAAAAATCGATTCAGGTTCATTTAAGCAAACAGTCTTCTTACAATCTCCTGACCCGCGAACACGTACAAGACGGCTGAAGCGCTTAGAAAAGGTCCGAAAGGAATAGGAGTCGTAGAGCCGGCTCCTCTGAAAACCATGCTGATCAATCCGACCAGAGCCCCGATCAGTGAAGCGCAGAGTAGGACCAATATAACTCCATAGGGTCCGCAAAATGCGCCTATCATGGCCATGAGCTTGACGTCTCCTCCGCCGAGTCCCTCGATCCCTCGAATTTTTTCGTATATGAAGGCGGGAAGATAAAGGACTAGACCTCCCAAGAGGAGCCCCATAAGCGACAATTGCCATGTCATACCAGGAATAATTCCAAGCGTGGCTGCCACAATTCCAATAACCGAACCGCTGAGCGAAATCGTGTCAGGGATAATCATATGGTCCAGATCGATCCAAAACACTACAACCATTGATGCACAGAAAGCGAAAAAAATCGCATAGCCGGGCGTAACATTGAATTTGTAGTAAAGAGCCAATGATAGACACCCCGACACAAATTCTATTAAGGGGTAACGCCAGGAAATCGGTGAACCGCAGTCCCGGCAGCGGCCTCGTAAAATAAAAAAGCTCAGGACGGGTACATTATCGTAGAAACGAATGGCCTGATTGCATTTTGGACATCTTGAACCGGGAAACACAATGGATTGTCCCAGAGGAACACGGAATATCACCACGTTGAGAAAACTTCCCACTATGGCCCCGAGTCAAAAGAAGCCAATCGCCCAGACTAGCTTTGTGTAAATTTCCATAATTTGTCTTCGTCGATCTCGACTTGAAAACTAGGCCTTTTGACGGGACCTCCTGGACGTCTGCGTTTGAATTCCGGCCAGAGCTACTTTGTATCCAAACTGCTCCTGAATAACCGCGGCCTCCGCGTGGGTGGCCACAATGACAACCAGGTCCCGAGGATCAAAATCAGCAAGGTAAAGATCTCCCTTTATTCTCCATTCTTTCTCAAACGTCCACTGTTTATCACTATGATTCTGACATTGGAACAGATGTTTTAAATCAGGCGAGAGATCCGAGAAGGCTTCTTCCACCGCATAAATTACCGGTTTGGCGCCCAGATCGAACACGGATTTGCGCTCAAACGCGAGCCCATACGGTTCAAAGTTCCATCGAACAAGGCCTTTTCGCCACTCGATGAGATGTTGCAGCTCCCTGGGAATGCATTCGGTTAGACACACCACAGACTCAGCGCCCCTGATCAATCGTCGGCTGCCGCGAATACGCCGCTCCTGCAAAATGCGAACGAGCGTGTCAAAAGCGCTATGGGAAGCCTCGGGTACACCTTCAACCAAGGATCTACAATATTCGGCCCAGGACTGTCCAGGCCAAGGGCCCGGACAAGAACGGGTGTAGTGAATCAGATAAGAAGGTGCGTGAGATAATTGCCGATGCATGTCACTCTTGCCGGATATCTTCGATTCGAGCTGCGGTAGGATGAACGTCTCACCGTTGCCC
>DATJPW010000367.1:0-2622 GCA_035506215.1 Desulfomonilaceae bacterium | reverse complement strand
CAGACGGAATTCCCAATCCTCAGGAAGCAACGCGGCCCAAGTAATGAGTCCGAGCGGAGGGAGCAGAGTTCTGTTTCCGTGAAGCCGGCAGGTTTCAGCAAATGTCCAGAATGATGGCGGCATCGGCGGATTTATTAGCAGGGCCCTCATATGTATGAAATCCTTCTACCAAACGGATGTTGTTCGCAATTCCGAAGAATGAAAAGGCAGCAAGATCAGCGGATGTCCGGAATTATGTAGCGGTCTTGCCATTTTGCGCGCTCTGGCACCTTCGAGGGGTCGAGGAGTCGTTCCGCTGATACCGAAAAAGATAGCTGTATGGAGTTCCAAGGAGGGAACTGATGATGATGGTAGTGAAGCTGTTCGAGCCATTGCAAGAGAACTTTTATTCCATGGAGAACCGGACAACGCAGAACGAATTCCAGAACTGACAATCCTTATTTTCACTAATTTCCGGTAGAGCCACGACAGATGAAGACGGTCATTGAAGGTAATCCCAGGAAGCAGACGTTCGGTTGGCTAGAACTAAATTTGTCTCGACCTTGGCCAGAACCCGGCGGTGCCACTCTATAGGAAACTCTTGATCCAGACGTCGAAAAGTACCGCAAGTAGCGCACCAGGTGTGGAAGGTAATCGGGCTCTCCCTGGAATTGATAGCAACGCTTCTAACCTCGATCATTGAACCACCGCAGTCCGTACAGATTTCATTCAGGGCACCCATAGCATTGATCACTAGTCGTGCGTGGTGGTGATGCAATTGAATCCCGTCGAAATAAACAGCCGGCATAACGTCCCCCTGGTTATACCCCTTTTCTCGCAGTACGGATTGGTGCAGAAAACTTTTGGTCCATTTTGTAACAGACCCGAATTTCAAAATCAAAGAAAATAACTCCCATGAGCGCTATGGAACAAAATTCGGCCATGCGCTTCGCTGCCTCGGCAACTTATTTCACCCGCGACGAATCAGAGTCATTCATCGATCTTGTGAGCGCCAACCTTTTCGATTGCTCGCAACCATCTACAACTCCGCGGGTCTGATGGCGAAACATTTTTCAGGGGAGATTTTTGAGGACACCGAGATGGAGGAGAGAAGAGCTGTCTTCACTGGAGATGTCCACCCGATCATTCCCGGTAGAGACATGATGCCCCGCTACTCCGCTCCTGAAGCGCGGCTATAACGACGAGCCAACCAGCCGCAGTTCGTCGGCTATGGTCTTGACGATGGTTTTTCGGAAGTCATTGTGATGCTCGAACAGAATCAGCGTGTGGACAAAATACTCGAACCTGTCACTAAATGACCATAATCCTTTGAAAAAGTACTTCCAGAAGCTCCAGCGCGAGCGATTCAGTATTCCCTGGCGGCCAAGGGTCATCAATAAGGCCCGCAACTGGGCCAGCGACGGTAAGCGAGGCGGCTTCTTGCGCCGACGGGGCATCATCAACGAGAATTCCTCAAATGCCCGCCGATAGTAAGATTTCGGGTCGTAAAGACTTTCATAGATGTTTATGACTTCCTCAGTGAGTTGGGCGATCGGACGGACAGTACGGTAATTGATCAGACCGATCAGACTCGTGGCCTTTTCCGAAGCTATGAAAGGCTCACGCCCTTCCCTAATAAGGCGCTTCCACAAGTCTGTGCCCGGCGGGGCCTCCAAGAAATTAACTAGTATCTGCGGAATATGGTTTCGCCTGGCAAAATCGATTACTCGACGGTCTGCCCCGGGCTTCTCATTATCAAAACCGAGTATCCAGCCGGCTTCAATTTGCAGTCCCGCCCTTATGATCTTGTGGCACGCCATGTCGAGATTCGTTTGGGAATTCTGGTGCTTCCTTGTCTGTTCGAGGCTCTCTCGGTCGTCCGTCTCGATACCCAGGAATACCTTGTAGTAGCCCGCCTCGACCATGAGGTCCAACAACTCTTGATCCCCGGCGACATTCACCGAAACCTGCGCATTGAAATCAAAAAATTGGCCAACGGATGTCTGCCAACTGACCAATTCATTCAACAACGCCTTGGCAGCACTGCGATTGCCCACAAAGTTGTCGTCAACAAAGAAGATGTTTTCCTCCCAGCCCAGGAGTCGGAGCGTGTCCAGTTCATTAATAATTTGGGAAGGGGATTTCGTCCTGACCTTGCGTCCCAACATGTGGGTAACGTCACAGAACTCACAGTGAAAAGGGCATCCCCTCGAGAACTGGACCCCCATAGTTAAGTATTTATCGACATCCAGAAGGTCAAATCGTGGGGAAGGCCAGGATTTCAGGTCCGGTCTTGCTTCGCCACTAATGATCACGCCGGACTCGTTTAGATTCAGGGCTTGCAGAAATTGGTCTATGCAAGATTCCAGCTCTCCGACCACAACAATGTCCGCTCCATCTCTGATAGCTTCCTCTGGGTCATGGAAGACTCCGGGTCCGCCTACTGCTATCTTCTTGCCCCGCCTCTTGGCCTCTCGGGTCATCTTAACAATTCCGCGATGTTGAACATTCATGCCTGAAATCAGCACCAAATCACAACTATCCCAGTCTTGTTGGGTGATTGTTTGAAAAGTCAAATCGATAAGGTTGAGTTCCCAGTCCTGAGGAAGCAACGCAGCAACGGTGATGAGCCCGAGGGGCGGA
>DATJPW010000366.1:0-29377 GCA_035506215.1 Desulfomonilaceae bacterium | reverse complement strand
CAGCTGGTGAGTGCGTATGCCGACATGCTTTTGAGGCATCTTCAGATCGACCTACCTGAAGGGTACCTCCAAGAGAACTACAGCATTATGACCGGTGACAATTTGTCATCTCGTTTGTTCACAGAACGCGGAACCTTCAAGGAACTTGCCAGAGCTGCTGAGGGTGTAGTACGAGACCTCATCAACATCTTTACTCAGGCGTTCTTTCACGCCCACAGACGTGGACGAGAGACCATAGACATGAAGGCAGTCGTTGAAGGCGCGCGCCAATGGTTTGAGCAGGACAAGCACACGCATCTGGATGAAGACATGCAATTAATCCTTCGGAAAATCGTTGACGAAGTGATCGGAAAGCGTAAGGCTAGGTCGTTCCTTCTGCCACGAGAACTTCAGCGGCACCCCATGATTCAAAAGCTATTCGACAGCAGGGTCTTGCATCAGATGCAGCGTGGGTATGCGGATAAAGACAATCCTGGGGTCCGCTATAACATTTACTCGCTTGACTACGGAACATACGTAGACTTGATGGATACCTCACGTCAACCGCAGATTGACCTCCTCATAGACTCCTCGGAGCCTGACATCGTTGTGCCTTTTGACGATAAAAGAAGCATTCGGCGAATAGTCCTTAATCAAGATGTGTTGGAACCCAAAGCAAAGACCGATCTATAGGTCAATCGAACGGGCAAATCGCGGGGCGGGTTTATCTGTGAGTTTGGTTCCATCGGACCGATCGTTGCGTCAAGAAGAATGTGTGAATGTGGAGATCAAAACCTGTAGGAGACGTTCACGCCGCCTACGAAGAGGTGTTTGCGGGAATCCATTGCGAAATTGGTGGCTTTATCCCTGTCCTCAAATTTGGCCCAGCCGCTTAATTCCAGATAGTCATATTTCGCAAAGGCCCCAACGAACGCTCCACGACCGACCGGGACGGCACAATCGAGGACCGATTCAAACCAAAAACCCAATAATGAATATCCTGTTATCTCCGTAGGCAGACGCTCGGGAGAACTGGAGTTGAACTGAAACAGAAGGTTTGAGTCAAGTCGGGACATCGTGAATGGCGAAGTCAGAAGATCCAGTCTGACTAATGACCCTAAAAGCCCTGCGTGAACATAGTACACGCCAAAATAAGGAATGTGCACCTGGAAATGATCGTGGAAATATCCGGGTGCGCTTACCTGTAACGATCGATAGTCCAGATCGTTGTACCGATAACCCGCAGTCAGCCCCGCAGCATAAGGCATCCCGTACAATCCGAAGAAGTACGTCGCGGCGAGATCGCCTTCAATGTACCGTGCCTTGGTGTCCCATGACCGGCTAACGTGATGACCACCGCTCGGTGATTGGCTGTCCTGGCCGAGAAAGAAATTGCTGCGGATCTCCTGCGGAACATTGATCCATCCCTGAATCCTTAGAGCCAGATCTGGGCTTACAAACGTTTCGCCCTGCACTGAAAATGCGAAACTGTCCAGGCCTACCTGTTTTCGGACAGGCGCGAAATTCACATTGTCCCCATTACGGAACAAAATTTCATTGAATCCCATTGAGTACCCGAACCCGGTTTCCAGAAGAGATCTCTCAGCCGGGCGATAACAGAAAGAATGAGGCAGCGTGGAAGGAGTGAAATTGCCCTGTGCGAAAACAATCGCGGGGAACAGCAGTATGAGAGCAAGCACAAACATATGGGGGAACTTACTCCTCTAAACTGTAATCCCTAGGAACGCCATAGCTCAGTTCAAAAACCGTTACCATACAGTTGCACGCGGTCTGCACAATGGTCTGACTCGTCATTGCGAGGAGTGAAACGACGAAGCAAACCCCCAAGCAGAGGGGATTGCTTCGCTGTGCTCGGAATGACAATCTTTCGCCACTGGTAACTGAACGATTGCGGAAAACCCTTTGCGGAGGTTGTTTTCCAGCAGGCATAATGATATATTTAAAGTTTATGTTTGTCAAAATTCACTGCTAACAGTAGCTAGGAGCCTCCCATGGATGAGGGTATGTTGCCGAAGGCTTATGATCCGGCCGGAATCGAAAAGCGCTGGTACTCTTTCTGGGAAAAGGAAAAGTTGTTCCACGCCGATGAAAATAAGACAGGCAAAGAATACTCGATCGTCATTCCTCCGCCCAACGTCACCGGTTCCCTTCACATGGGACATGCGCTGAATAACACGCTTCAAGACATCCTGATTCGTTACCATCGAATGAATGGGTATAATACTCTCTGGATGCCGGGGACGGACCATGCCGGAATTGCTACTCAGAATGTGGTGGAAAAACAATTGGCCGAGGAGGGCCTCAAGCGGGAAGACCTGGGCAGGGAGAAGTTTGTGGAACGGATCTGGAGCTGGAAAGAACATTCCGGCGGGGTCATCATCAATCAGCTCAAGAGGCTCGGTTGCTCCTGCGATTGGGACCGCGAGCGTTTCACCATGGACCCGGGGCTATCCCGCGCTGTCCGGGAAGTATTCGTTCAGCTCTATGAAGACGGCCTTATTTACAGAGGCGACTACATAGTGAACTGGTGTCCTCGGTGCCACACGGCTCTTTCCGACCTGGAGGTCGAGCACGAAGAAGCCGCTGGAAGTCTTTGGTATATCCGCTACCCTGTTGAAGGCTCTGATGAAGCGCTCATCGTGGCCACCACACGTCCGGAAACCATGCTGGGCGACACGGCGGTTGCTGTTAATCCCGATGACAAACGCTACAGCCATTTGGTGGGAAAATTTGCCATCCTGCCTCTTGTGGTCCGCAAACTGAAGATCATCGCAGACCCGGTAGTCGCTATGGATTTCGGAACGGGCGCACTGAAAGTCACACCTTCGCATGACCTGACCGACTTTGAGCTTTCTCTGCGGCACGGGCTGGAACGCGTCACAATAATGGACAATTACGGGTTCATCAATGAAAATGGCCTGCATTTCAAAGGGATGGACAGATACGAGTGCCGTGACGCAATTGTCGAGGAACTGAAAGAGAAAGGCTATCTCGTCAAGATAGAGCCGTACCCGTTAGGGCTGGGCCGATGCTATCGATGCAAAGAAGTTGTCGAGCCGCTCATTTCAAAACAGTGGTTTGTCAAAGTAGGACCGTTGGCCGAGGCAGCATTGAAAGCCGTCATAGACGGCAACACGAGAATCGTTCCGGACCATTGGACCAAGACGTATTACGAATGGATGAACAATATCCGCGACTGGTGCATTTCCCGGCAAATCTGGTGGGGCCATAGGATACCGGCCTGGACATGTGAAAGCTGTGGCGAAATGATCGTGGCCCGGGAAGATCCCTCACAATGCCCTTCTTGCAATGGATCGAAACTCACGCAGGAGACCGACGTGCTCGACACGTGGTTTTCATCCGCGCTATGGCCCTTTTCCACTATGGGTTGGCCCGATAAAACGCCGCTCTTGGAAACGTTTTATCCCACATCTTGTCTCGTCACAGGCTTCGATATCCTTTTCTTCTGGGTCGCTCGCATGATGATGATGGGCCTGAGATTCATGAATGATGTCCCGTTCCGGGAGGTTTACATTCATGCTCTGGTAAGAGACGAACAGGGCAAGAAGATGAGCAAGTCCCTGGGAAACGTGATCGATCCGTTGGTAGTGATGGAAAATTTCGGGACCGACGCGTTTCGATTTACCCTTGCAGCCCTCGCGGCCCAGGGCCGTGATATCCGACTCTCCGAAAGCCGTATTGAAGGATACCGGAATTTTATGAACAAAATCTGGAACGCGGCCCGTTTCGCTTTGCCGTATCTTCAAACTCTGGCAGAAGGCAATATCACCGAGCCACTACAGCCCGAAGCTTTGTCGGAACGATGGATACTTTCGCGATTGAACCGTGTGATCCTGGAGGTACGCGAGGCCATCGAAACGTATCGGTTCAATGATGCTGCGCAAGCCTTATATCATTTCACGTGGCATGAATTCTGTGATTGGTACATCGAGCAGGCAAAGATACCGTTGGCCGGAGAAACGTCCACAGAGGCCCGCAGCGCAGCACTGGTCCTAAGACATCTTCTGGATTCCATCATGCGCTTGCTTCATCCGTTTATCCCGTTTATTACCGAGGAGATAGCCTCGAAGGTCCCCGCGAATGGCAGGACGGTGATGCGAGGGCCTTTTCCTGCCTATAATCAATCCATGATCGACCCGGAAGCTGAACAGGATATGGAGCTTCTGATGGGCGTCATCAGTTCGGTTCGTAACATCCGGGCAGAGATGAACGTAGCGCCCTCGAAGCAATTGGCGGTGACGGTTTTTCCCTCTTCCTCCAAGGAAAGCGATCTCTTGGAAGGCAACCGGACGATGATCTGCTCGTTGGCAAGAATCAGTGCGATGGATATGGCCGATGCGGGCACAAAACAGGAGCCTCCGCGCAATTGTGCCACAGCAGTGGTGGGCGACATGCGGATCTTTGTCCCGCTGGAAGGGATCGTAGACCCGGATGCGGAGATCGAACGACTCGAGAAGGAATTGGCTAAAGTCCAGAAGGAATTCGAAGCAGTACAAAGAAAATTGGGCAACGAAAACTTTCTGGCCAAAGCCAACCCGGAAGCTGTTCGGAAGCAAAAGGACAGGCAAGCCGAATTGTCCGCAAAGCTGAGCGGACTGGGCGATGGCCTTTCGAAGATGCGGGCGCTAAAGCGCTAATCAGCAGCGCCAGGCCCTACTGTAGACTGATTGAATTTCAGTATTCATGGAAAAACCATGGACCACAGGCTGATCATTTATCAGGAAGCGGAATCTACACAGGATATTGCGAAAGTAATGGCCTTGTCTGGAGAACCTGAAGGCTTGGCCGTGATGGCTTTGAACCAGACCCAGGGCAGAGGCAGGTCCGGCCGGGACTGGACATCTCCGCCGGGCAAGAATTTAGCGTTATCGCTCATTTTGCGACCCAGGATTCCTGCCCAAGAATTGCCTCTCCTGGGATTGCTGGTCGGAGTCGCCGTGGCTGAGACGGTGGAAGCGTACGGAATCCCGCGAGCGGAACTCAGATGGCCCAATGACGTCCTGATTTCGGGAAAAAAAGTGGCCGGAATCTTGCTTGAGGCTGGTATGCTCAGCAATAGCGCAAGGTTTGTGATCGTAGGTGTAGGCTTGAACGTCAATTCGACGGCTTCGGATTTTCCTCGGGACCTGCGAGAGTCAGTGACTTCGCTTCTCATGTGTACAGCAAGGCAATGGGACCTGGAAGAGGCTGCCAGGAAATTCTTGGAGCACATGGAAACCATGTACTGCCGAGTCTATAATGAGGGGCCTCGTTTCATTCCGGCCCTTTGGTCGGCACGTTGGGCTCATCAAGGGAGAATGCTCGTTTCTAATGGATTAATAGGAGTGGGCCAGGGAATCAACGAGGACGGATCACTGATTTTGAAAACCGGCGAGGGCCAAATGCAACTGGTCACTTCAGGTATTGTGGAACCGATTTGATGATTACAATATTCAGCGGACCGATGCCAATATGGTCTTTCACTGAATAAGCCGAGGATCTTCGGCGACGCAAGGGAACAGATAGGCACGAAAAAAGGGGATAGCCGAAATGGGCATAGTAATGTCAGTCGTCAGGGCACACGTGCTGTTAGTCATCCTTATTATGCTCGCTTGCGTAGGTTTGAGCGCTTTCGCACTTGTATCGACAGTGACACCGGAGATTGAAGCCTTCGTAGACTATGGGATTAGAAGGTACGACGATATATTCCCCGAGATTATCATCAATAAAGGAAAGGCTTCCATAACCAAGCCTCAGCCTTATTTAGTGGATGGAATAGACGAAAAATATCTGACTGTGATCATAGATACGCGAGACGGTAAGCAAGGAGAGGCGCTGAATTATCTTAAGGACACGGAAGCAGGCGTTATTCTTACTCAGGACGCCGTCGTGATCAAGAACAGCGGCCAGATCAGGATAGTCCCATTAAAGGGATTCCCTGACATTGTCCTGAACTCCGCCATCCTCAGAGATGTTGCGGACAAGTATTTGCCTTTGGTAAGACCGGCCTTCATGACCCTGGCAATAATCTATTTCTTGATTGTGAAGCCGATCCAGGTCCTGGTTCTGGCGCTGATCCCATTCGTTTGGGCCAGTCATTGCAAAGTTCCGATCACATACGGCCGGTGCATCAAGATCAGCGTTTTTGCAATGATATTACCGGTCCTGTTGGATCTGCTTCCGGAATTCAGCAGCATACGAATACCGTCCCCATTTTTCGTCTATTTTGGTCTATACGTGCTCTTGATGATCCTG
Organism: Desulfomonilaceae bacterium; assembly: GCA_035506215.1. GTDB lineage: Bacteria > Desulfobacterota > Desulfomonilia > Desulfomonilales > Desulfomonilaceae > DATJPW01. The sequence continues at coordinate 23,122 of DATJPW010000366.1, read as the reverse complement.
GCTGCCCGCGATCTCGTGAAGAACTCGCCGGCTTCCGCGGTCGTCCCTTCCGCGGTCAAGCCCTAGCGCTCGTTCGGCGGTCCCGGTAAATTGAGAATGATGCGCTTGAACTCTGTCGGAGACCTACAACGGTTTCCGTACCATGGGGTATAATGACTATGGAATTCTTTTTCTGTGTCCTGGGCATGGTCCTGGTTATAGAGGGTTTGCCATATTTCGGCTTCCCGGAAAAAATGCGCGACATGATGCGCTTCTTACACGAGCAGGATGATATGAGTCTCCGTATCATGGGGGCCACACTCATGGCCATCGGGCTCCTGATACTATTTTTCGCGCGGAGAGGTCTCGGTTCGTCATGAATCACCACGGCCCTGTTCATGACGCAGATGTGGACTCGCATATGTCCGAAGACATTCCGGCGCGTTTCCGTCTTTCGACTTATCTTTATCGTCTCTCCGCCGAACTCATAGCTCAGGAACCGAAAAGTACCAGAGATCAGTCAAGGCTCCTGGTTCTGCACAAAGGTACCGGAGAATTGGAGTGCAAACTGTTCAGGGACCTCCCATCTCTCCTTACGCCGTCCGATCTGCTTGTAATCAACGAAACTCGGGTAACGCCAGCCTCACTCATTGCTCGCAAATCCACCGGTGGACGAGTGGAGATCCTGGTGCTCGACCCAGCGGCCTCTTCGAATGATCGAAATCTCGGACACACCGCAGTCCGCACATGCATGACACAATCCAGCAAAGCGCTTCGCCGCGGGACAACAGTAATGCTGGAAAGCGGACAAGAACTTTTCGTTGAAGAGATTATCGTCTCGGGCAGAGCCAAGATCCGCTTCCCGGTTCCGGAGGCTCAGTTCTTGAGCTTTCTCGACAAACATGGCAGGGCCCCGTTGCCGCCTTACATCAAGGATTCCAACCGAGATCTCGGTCGGGACAGGTTAAGATATCAGACTGTCTACGCAACTGTGCCGGGTTCGGTTGCAGCCCCTACTGCGGGCCTTCATTTTTCGGAGAAACTCCTTGCGGAACTTGAGGCAAAAGGCATCGAGACGGCCCGGATCGTGTTGCATGTGGGGCCCGGGACCTTTACTCCTGTCAGACAGGAGGACATAAGGCTTCACGCTATGGAATCGGAATACTACGAAATTTCGGATGAAGCCGCCAAACAAATCAATACGGCAGTTGATGCCAAGCGACGCGTCATAGCTGTGGGGACAACCACAGCTAGAGCATTGGAATCCGCAGCTACATCCACGGGCGGTGTTCAATCGGGACAAAGATCTACAGACCTGTTCATATATCCGGGGTACATATTCCGTGTTGTTCAGGGACTGATTACTAATTTTCATCTGCCCGGCTCCACGTTGTTGATGTTGGTATGCGCGTTTGGGGGTATCAACCGAGTTCTCGCTGCGTACCAGAATGCCGTGAAGGATAAATTTCGCTTTTACAGTTATGGTGATGCCTGCATAATAATTGATTAATTTAAGTAAATGCCCCCGTAAAAAAGGCGGGACCCCCCTCGGGGCATCGGGAAAGGTACTAATCGGCTGGAGTCTCAGGAAGGATATATTGGCAGGACTGATGCAGGTAGGCCTTGTCTAGTAGGATACAATTTTCTTGTCAAGCTTTTTTTTATAAAAAAGAGTCATCCACCTGTGACAACAGGCTCATGTGGTTGATTGACTGAAACTAGGCGTCATCTTCGCAGACTACAACCATTTCTCAATCTGATTCATCCAGAGACTGTCGTAGCTACTTTCCAGTCATATAATTACTTGATAACACTGTGAATTGTCGATTCAGGAATTTGAAAATTCTTAAATCCAATGAATTTTAATTAGTAACCACAATAATATAATAATTTTTCTAGACTTGGGGCCTTGGACGGATTGCTATTCAATCTCCGAATAGTAGTCGCGAGCCATTTTCTTCTTAGGATGTTCAAAAAGAGAAAAGTGGGCCAAACCCAGTTTTTGCAGGCGAAAACGGGTTGCAGCCCAGAGTACTCCAAGACCGTATTCCACTGATCTTCGAAAATTGATGGACGATGCTTCAGGAAAGTAACGTGTCGGACAAGAAATTTCACCGATTTTGAAGTTGAAGAATATTGCCTGGGTCAGCATTTGATTGTCGAAAACAAAATCGTCGGAGTTTCCGTAAAGCGGCAGCTCTTCGAGCACTCGGCGGGAAAAGGCCCTAAAGCCGGTATGAAATTCCGAGAGCTTCGATCCGAGCAAGAAATTCTCCACAAGGGTCAGTACGCGATTGGAAAAGTATTTGTATAAGGGCATACCGCCTTGTCTCGCCCTTCCGCCGAGGATCCTGGAGCCGAGTACCACATCGTACTCTTCGGATACCACCATTGCAGCCATGGCGGACACAAGTTTGGGCGAGTACTGATAGTCGGGATGCAACATCACTATGATGTCTGCTTTTGATTTAAGGGCTTCCGTGTAGCAGGTTTTCTGGTTGCGGCCATAGCCGTAATTCTTATCGTGAAGGAAAGAACGAATCCCAAGCCTTCTGGCCATTTGCACTGTTTCGTCCGCGCTGTAGTCATCGACCAGCAGGATGTCATCCACTACGTTCCTGTCCAGCTCGGACACGGTTTTTTCCAGGGTTTTGGCCGCATTATACGCAGGTAAAACCACTATTATTTTTTTTTCGTTCAGCATGCGGGATTTTGAGCGCCTCCGCCACGCAAGCAGTATGTTCTTTGATGTTTCCTGGTTGCTACTTGCTCAAGGGACCACAAGACATCTTTTCAGCCTGATCTGTCGGCAGGGCGCCCAAATGCTTGAGCTCGTCTCTCCTGTTGCGGACCTGTATCATTTGCGCCACTATAGAAACTCCGATTTCTTCAGGTGTTTCTCCGCCTATGGGGATCCCTATCGGCGCGTGTACTCTTTCGATGTCTTCCCGAGTGAATCCTTGGCCTAATAATGCCTGAAAAACAATGCTGTTTTTGCGTCGCGATCCGATCATACCTATGTAGCCAGCATTGGTTTTCAGCGCTTCGGCTAGAGCGACTCTGTCATGGCTGTGACCGCGGGTCACTATGACGACGTAGCTGTCCTCATCCACAATCAGGTCCGCAAACGCGTCCTGGAATGATTCCAGTACCATGACATGATCCGCGTCAGGAATTCGCTCCGCAGATGCGAATTCCTCCCTGTCATCCAGTACCACGACCCTAAAGTTCACGTAGGACGCCAGATGGGCCACGCACACACCCACATGTCCTCCGCCCAATATATACGCCGTTCCTCTCGGACGGAGCCATTCCAAAAAGACGGGATGATCCAACCCCTGAACTACCAACATCTGCGAAGGCTTAAGCAGCCGAGGATCAGGCATGGACTTCAACACAGCCTCCTCGCCTCGGACTTGACCGATTCGCGCGCCATTTGCCTCAACAAGCAGATGCTCCAACGGACCGTGACTTTGATCGCCCGGTCGTATGGAAACTTGGGTGAAGAGATAGCCGGTCGTCCGATTTGCACCCATTGTCACAAGACGTCCGACTATTTTTTCCATCATTTCGTCCTTCGCGGCAACGAACTCAAGCAGCACATCCACGTCGCCACCGCAGATCATCTGGGATGACTGGTGGTCCTGGCCCTTGAAGGAAAATGCGGCCCTGTGAGACGTGCCGGCTTCCAGCGCTGACGCGGCAAATCGTTGAACTTCAGCCTCAAACAGACCGCCTCCAATGGTCCCCACTATTGAACCGTCTCGCCTAACGAGGAACCGCGTGCCGACATGCCTTGGTGATGACCCCTGAACATCCAAAATCGAGGCCAACATAAAATCTCTGCCCTGTCGGAATTCTTCCAGAGCGGCTTTCCATAAAGACAACATGACAATCTTCCCTTCAAGCTTCGAATGAACTACCTGCGACGATTCCCAAAACAGGAATGGTTCCAACTAATCGTAACACATAAGCTTTACGTACACGGCTCTCTATTGTCAAGCTCGTCCGAATGAATCATTCGATGCTGACCCAGGTGGCTGGTGAGGCTTTGGCAGCATAGACCTTCAGGATCTTCTTCAGCCTCTCATCGTCTTTGAGGGTGTATAGCAGACTCTTTTCATCAGCCAGATCCTTCTCGATGCGTTTGACATATCTGAAGGGATTTGCTTTTAATGCCGATTCCAGTCGCTGGTAGACTTTCTCCTCATCGGTCAAAGCAAGGTAACACTGAGCCATGAGATAGTCTCCTAGGCCTTTTTCATCGCCTCGTTCGTATTTCTCCAGGTTTTTGTGTAGATCTTCCGCGGCAACCAGCACCTTGCGAGCCCGATCATTCTCATCGAGCATAACCCAGGTCCGGGCTATCAAAATCAGGTACAAGGGATTTTTTTCAAATTCAGCCGCTGCTTCCTTGTAATAGCCCAGGGCAACCTGTGGCTTATCCGCAGCAAAGTATAAGTTGCCTATATTGGCCAGGACTTTTGCCTTTTCTTCCTTTTCATCGGCAAATTCTAAGGCCCGTTCGAAATTCTGCATCGCCTTTGTGTGATCGCCCATATTTTTGTAACAGATCGCTATTGCATTGAAACCAAAAAAGGTTTCCGGTTCTTGGACCACGTGTTGTGTGAACGCCTCAACAGCTTGCTCGAAGTCTCCCTCTTTAGCTTGGCGTATTCCTTGTTCTTTCCACGACTCCTTCAGCGGTGAAGATTTCCCCGAAAACACTCTGTTGAGATCAAAAGGCGCTCCGTGGCGAGCTGCCTTCCTGGCGCATCCACCCGTGGTAAGCAGTGCGCAAAGACATATGAGAATGGCACGAATGACGTATGATCTCACTGACCGTCCGGTCGTAGTCCTAGTGTACGGCAAAGCGAGCAGGCCCGGTTCGCTCAGCAGGAGCGGATTCGCACAGGCTAACGTTGCGGAACGAGACGTTGCAGACATATCGATGACGCCTCGGTCCAGGCAACTGTGTCCTGTCAATCCCGGTTCTCGGGTGAACATTTTAAGCCCCTGAAAAGGGACTGATCCGTCCGCTTTGATTCTTTGTCCGGATCGGATCGACAAACACCGAGTGTGTAATGATATCAGAACTAAACACCATGACAAGACGGACTTAAGTGATGCCGGCCATCGACGCCTGTTGTATACTATGGCGAGCCTTCATCACGAATGATGAAGTCTACCAACGATTGAGCAGGAGGATGACCGACAATGTATTTACCTGAGATTTTCAAAACATTTGTAGAAAGGCACCGGGAAATCTCGGAGGCCTATTTTAAGGTAGGCGCTCTCTGTTCGCAAGCAGGATCGATGGATCCGGTTACTCAGCACTTGATCCAGATGGCGATTTCCGTCGGCGCCAATTCCAAGGGAGGCGTTCGCTCGCATGCCCGAAGGGCCCTGGAGGCCGGGGCCTCGGAGGAGCAAGTATTGCAGACAGTACTGCTTTCCACGACTATTATAGGTTTTCCTGCAATGATCGCCGCTTACGGCTGGCTGGACGAATTGCTTTCCGCCAAGGAATGATGAAGAGTCGGCTCGACACCGAAAAGAGATCGTGGGAACCCGACAGGATGCCTGTTCCAATGATTCTCCGGGTTGGCAAAAACCTCTATCGCGCCCGGTAACTGCGTGCTCCTCATTGTGCTATAAATTGACTTGGGGTGGCTTTTGTTGTACGCCAGGAGCGAATCAGAGGCGGAACGGAGGATCTATGGAAGACAGGAGTCGGCGCGGCAAAGAAAGCAAAGGTAGGTCGAGGGTTTATTCGGCTGTTCTATCTCTGGTTTTTCCTGGTTTGGGCCAAATTGTGCGAGGCAGAATATTTGCCGGCTTGTTGTTTTTTTTCAATGTAGTCCTCTATTTTGTCCCGCTTTTTATTGCTCACAACATCGAGTACGATGTCCAAACGCCTTCTCTGCTGATCGCCATAGGAGTCTGGATTTGCTCGGCACTGGATGCGTTTCTATACCGGAGTTCGTTTCTGGTGCTGGCGCTTCTAGTATCTCTGTTTTTCTTTGGGGCCGGTTTCTTCGGCGCGTTCTTCATACTACCGCATCTGGATATCTGAGAAATGGGGAGTATGCGTCGAAAAAGGCCTTCGGCCAAATCCCAACGCGTAGAACTGTAAGTGATGGAACAATTACTCAAGATAAGAAATCTCCGCACGATTTTCGAATCCGATGAAGGGCCCGCGGCAGCAGTGGATGGGGTAGACCTTGACCTACGAGAGGGCGAGACCTTGGGCCTGGTCGGTGAGTCCGCTTGTGGAAAGACAGTCACGGCGCTCTCCATAATGCGGCTCCTTCCATCACCGCCCGGCAAAATAGTTTCCGGCGAGATATTCTTCGAAGGAATCGATCTTCTGAAGCTGAGTGAATCAGAGATGCGGCGGGTCCGGGGGAACCGCATTTCCATGATTTTTCAAGAACCCATGACGTCGCTCAATCCGGTCTTCAGAGTGGGAGAGCAGATCGCGGAAGTGTATCGGCTTCATCGAAATATGAGCAATTCTGAAGCTCAAGACGCGGCTGTGGACATGCTTGGCAAGGTAGGTATCCCTTCACCGGAGAAAAGAACGAAGGATTACCCGCACAACATGAGCGGCGGTATGCGTCAACGCGTAATGATAGCCATGGCGCTGGCGTGCGATCCCAAACTCATGTTGGCGGATGAGCCGACGACGGCCCTGGATGTGACTATACAAGCTCAGATCCTGGCGCTCATGAACGATATCAAGGCGAGGAAAGGGACCGGAATCATACTGATCACACATGACCTCGGTGTTGTTGCGGAAATGGCTGAGAGAGTGGCCGTAATGTATACAGGCATGATCGCTGAAGAAGCTCCGGTGGAATCACTTTTTGCTTCTCCGCAGCACCCCTACACAATAGGCCTGCTCAAATCGATTCCCCGCATCGACAAAACCGGAGCCGCAGCTAAGCGGCTGTACGTGATTTCCGGGAAAGTCCCGGACCTGCGTCATCTTCCGGCCGGATGCACGTTTCAGCCCCGCTGCCCTGAACGCCAGTCGATTTGTGTTCAACCACCGATCCTTGAAAAGAAGTCATCAGGTCATCTTGTGAGATGCTGGATGCGACAATAAATTCCCTAATAGAAAACGAAAATTGAAGACTCTAAGGGGGTACCTATGACTGACGAGGCACAACCGCCTCATACGCGGGTTCAGGATTCAGGCTCGTACGTGAAGATAAAATACAAAGTTAGAATCGTGGACGGACCTGTGCTCAAAGGGCTCAACCAACCGGAAATCATGGACTTTATCACCGGTTACCGGCAGGTCATTCCCGGGCTCGAAAAGCGACTTGTCGGGCACAGCAGCGGTGAGGTCATGTCCTTTACCGTTCCGGCCGAGGAAGCTTTCGGACTCAGACACGAGGAACTTGAATTTGAAAAAGATAAAGGTGATTTCCATTTTCCCGCCGGCTTTGAACCTTATCCGGGAATGGAGATTCCCATTGTGAGCCCCCAGCCTAATGCTCCAGACACGGTAATAATCAAAGAGATTCGTGACGACACAATCGTTGTTGACTGCAACCATCCGTTGTCCGGCCACGCGCTTTACTATGAACTGGAAATACTGGAAGCCCGACCCGCGAAAGAAAATGAAATCTGCTCGGAGTGGGCTCAAACGCTTTCCCCGAGCCCATGCGGCGCAGACTTGCCGGGGATAGTCATAGGACAGGAAGACGTCGAGAAACCTTGATTAAGGAGATGAGCGATTTAGGTACAACGTTGGCTTTAAAGTCCCAGATGGCCTTAACACAGGACGGGCCGAGGTACCCTGCTCAACGAGAGGACGCCACGAGGGGATTTCAGCATGAAAGTGTTCATTACCGGGGCAAACGGTTTCGTAGGAAGCAACTTATGTAAGGTCCTCGTCAACGAAGGACATCAAGTCACGGCTCTTGTTCGAAGAGAGAAGAAAGGAGAGCTAGTTCCCCGAGCCGCATCTCTTGTCGTAGGTGAATCATCCAAGCCAGGAAAGTGGCAGGAATCGGTCGCTGGCAATGATTTGCTGATTAATCTCGCCGGCGCTTCCATCTTTAAGCGATGGGACCCGGCATACAAGGAATTGCTCCGCGACAGCCGGATATTGACTACGAGGCACCTCGTGGAAGCTGTTCCAAAGGGAAGCGGCGAAGGGGTAACGCTGTTAAGCACATCGGCCGTAGGCTACTACGGATTTACCGGAGATGAAGAACTGGATGAGACCTCGCCTCCCGGCGACGATTTCCTGGCTCAGCTCGCTCGCGATTGGGAAACCGAAGCCTTGAGAGCGCATGAAAAAGGTGTAAGCGTAATTATTACACGCTTTGGAATCGTGCTAGGGAAAGACGGCGGGGCCTTAAATCAGATGATCATGCCGTTTCGTTTCTTCATGGGCGGGCCTTTGGGTAGCGGGCAACAGTGGTTCTCCTGGATTCATATGGAGGATTTGATTCGCGCGGCCCTCTTTGTCGTCTCCCATGTCGATATCGAAGGACCTGTAAATTTCACCGCGCCCATGCCGGTGAAGAATCGTGACCTGGCAAGGACGATAGGCAAAGTGATGAATCGGCCTTCTTTTATGCCGGTCCCTGCGTTCATGATGAAGCTGGTCCTGGGAGAATTTGGGTCAGTGACTCTGAAAGGGCAGAGAGTGGTGCCTCACGTACTCAAAGAGAAAGGGTTCACTTTCAACTTTCCCGATATCGAGAGCGCTTTAAGAAATCTCCTGGCAAAATAATCAAGCCATATATTCACAAGTCGGCTCCAATTCCGCTGGAACCTTGGATACTTCTTCTCGCTGAGCTAGGGGCAGCCAAACCGTGAACACTGTCCCGTCTCCGTCCGATTTCACTGAGATGGATCCTGAGTGATCATCAACGATCTTTTTGGAAACGACAAGTCCAAGACCGGCGCCGTGCTGCTTTGAAGTATAAAAAGGGTTGAAAATATTTTGCAGCACCGCGTCAGGAATAACAGGGCCTGTATTCCGAATTTTCATCTCGAAAAATCCCTCAAATTCAAGCTCCCCTGTCTTGATAGCCTTGTCGCTGGGCAGAGACACCCCGGACTCGACCTCTACCACGCCGCCTACGGGTGAGGCTTCGATAGCGTTCGAAATCAGGTTCAGCACCAGTTGCTGGAAACGGCCCGGATCCAAAGGCACCTCCCCTAACTCGTTTCCAAGGTTGATCCTCAACTTGATTTCTTTGTCACGTATTCGTGGTTCAGTAATACCGATAATGTATTCAATCAGATCGTTCGGATTTATTCGCCGTAAGCGAAGCTTGTCGCGCTTGGTAAAATCGATAAGCCTGTCGAGGATTCGTTCCAGACGGCATATTTCGCTTATTATGACATTGGCGTACTGTTTCTGTCTTTGCAGGTCCAACTGTTCACCGGATTCCAGTTGACGGACCATCCGCCTGGCAAATCCGCCGACAATGGCCAAAGGCTGCCTCAACTCGTGCGCCACTTCAGCGGTATGTTCCTCAATTGCTTTGCATTTTCCTGATTGGACTATATGTTCATAGAGTTCGTCTATGATTCTTATTTTTTCCAGCACGGCTTCTTTGGAGGCTCGCAATTCTTCTTCAAGCTTCCTTCTTACCGTGCGGTCCCGCATTACGCCTTCGAATCCAATGGGTTTGCCCCCATCCCCAAAGGACGCCTTACATCGAATTCGCGCAAATTTGCGATTACCATGCGCATCAATTACGGCGATATCTTCATCCCAAATGGCTCCGGGTTCCAAAGATAGTATGCTTTGCACACGGTCCACCTCTTCAGGCGCAAGGTAATCACTTAAGGGGGTGTCAAGGATCTGTTGAACCGGGTAACCAAGCAACTTTTCGATTTGTGTATTCGCGAAGGCAAATTTTCCTTCGGCATCCAGGGAAAAGATTACATCAGGGACCTGTTCCACCAGATTGCGATATCGGCTTTCCGAATCTTTTAACCATTCTTCGGTCTTCCTGCGCTGCGTGGTGTCAATGGTCAACTCACTGGCGCCGATGACCTCTCCTGCCTCGTTTCTTATGGGAGTAGCGGTGTGCTGTAACCATATGGCCGTGCCGTCTTGGCTATGCCGCTCACGTTCGGACACTGCGCGTTCCTCACCTTGGAAAATTCGTTCCACGGCGCAATCGGGACAGAGTTCATCACTTCCGGCCATGAATTTATGACAAAGCTTACCAACAGGATCCCCAAAAGTCTGCTTTAGCAAGTCGTTGGCAAACACCACTCGAAAGTCACGGTTTAATTCCCAAAACATCTGACCGGCAGCATCAAGAAGTTTACCAAAACGCTCTCTAAAAGATTCGTCCGCCACCTATCCTCCTTTATTATCGCTGGAAGCTTCAAAAGGACGCGAATAACTTCTTTTTCAATTATCGTCATTATCAACAATATTGTCTAGAGGATTTCCCAACCGTCCTCAATGCCGAATCGACTTCTTAAGCTCCAGATATCTCTTGTAAGCGGCTGTCTTGCTGAGTCCAAATCTGGAATGCGCTTCTTCAGCCAATCTCTTGCCTGAAAAGCCTTCTGTTATCAGCACGTTGATAGCCTCGTCCCGGTTCACCTCGATACGGCTGCTCCGGGCGCCTTCCACTACCACTGTTATTTCACCTTTCAAGAGTTCTTTGCCTCCGAGGGTTTCCAGTAGGCTCGTGGCTGTTCCCCAAAGCATCTCCTCATGTAATTTCGTCAGTTCTCTGAGTATCACCAGTCTCCTCGATCCGAGTATTTCTGCGGCAACTTTCAGGCTGGTTTGGATACGCTTGGCTGTTTCAAAGAATATCGCAGTCCGCTCTTCATCGCGGAGATTCTCAAAGAACGTCTTTTTCTGCTCCCTTTTTTTGGGCACAAATCCCAGATATGAAAAGGAGGAGCAATCCATACCGGATACGGACAATGCCGCAATAATGGAAGATGCCCCAGGAATGGGGGCTACCAGGAATCCCGCTTCAATGGCTGACTTGACTAACCTGCTCCCAGGGTCCGAAATGGCTGGGGTACCGGCGTCGGAGATAATGGCCACATTGTCTCCTCGGCCTAAACGCTCAAGAATTGTCCGGGTCCGCCGCGTTTCACTGAAACGGTGCAAACTGATCAGATGTGTGGAGATATCCCAGCGTTGGAGCAGCACGCGGCTTTTCCTGGTATCCTCGCATGCTATCAGGTCCACCTTTCTCAGAATGTCCACAGCACGTGCGGTAATGTCGTCCAGATTGCCTATGGGCGTGGCCACGACGTACAATGTTCCTTGTTTCACTCTCCCGATCTCTCCGTTACATTATCATTGTAGAGATAGGAGCGGCGATATGCCGCGATCCCCGTCATCAGCAGCACTTTGAGCGCCGCAGTGACCGGTATAGCCACCAGCAATCCTGCGAACCCGAATAGGTTCGCGCCCACTATAAGAGCCATGATATAAACAACAGGATGTAAACCGACAGCGTGCCCAACTATTCTGGGAGTCAAGAAGTAGCCTTCCACCAACTGGACTGCCGCGATCCAGCCAATTATGTAAAGCACATGAAGCAGGTCTCCGTATTTGGCCAGAGCCATCAGCGATCCGCTTATAAGGCCAAACAGCGTTCCGACGTAAGGAACTATCCAAAGAATACCCGAAATGACTCCCAGCACCACCGGTAGGTCTATTCCTATAAGCAAAAAACCGAGCGTGTAGAGGAGTCCGAGAATCAACGCTATAGTCAATTGTCCCCGGACAAATCCTGAAATGACCAGGTCTATCTCGCGCAACTTTGCCACGACGGGCTCTCTGACGTACGGAGGGATAAGGTCTACAATTCCCTTCTTTATCCTATCGAAAGAAACAAGCAAGTAGTAGGTAATAACAGGTATGAGCAAAATGAAGAATATTGTCGATATAATTTGAATTGTAGATTTGAAGAAAATTGAGATGACCCTGCTCGTGATCTCCGCCATGCGGGGCAGGTACTGCTTTCCGCGCTCTGCGATCAAATTGAGAAAATCCGGCCAATCCCGAGGTAAAGTAATGCCCAGACTGTCAGCCGCCTGAACGACAAGACCCTGAAGGCCCGACATATAATGAGGTACTTTAGCGGAAAATGCGGAGATCTCTTCGAAGGCTTTTGGAATAATAACCAGCAACAGAGCCAGTATGACTGAAAAGCCGATGATCAGCATGAGAAGGGCGGATAGAGGGCGGCCCAAGCCCCAGGAAGCCAGCCGTCGCACAGGCGGGTCCAACAGGTAGGCCACAATGAATGTCACCATCAATATGGTGGTCACAGAGCGCAAAACGGTCATCAGCCATATCAAAATCACACCGGCAAGAATTCCAGCCGCAACTCGGATAGTTGTTCGCTTCAATTGCGCTTCCATAGCCTCCCCCTCCTTCGGAACCCCATCGTGGAGAACCCCAAGAACAGAGTTATACCGACACAACCCCAGGCAAACACGTCGCCGAACCGGCTGTAGAAAGACTTCTGTGCTGCTGTTTCACCTACTTTCACTGTGAAAAAACCTTCTTGTTGAAGAGGTATGCTTCTCAGCGACCTCCCCGAGGGATCAAAGGCCGCACTGATTCCTGTGTTGGCGGCCCGCAACAGCCACACTCGGTTCTCGACGCTACGCAGCCCTGCCATGGCCATGTGCTGATACGGCGCTGCGGTATCACCAAACCATCCGTCATTGGTAATGTTGACCAGCCATTTGGCCCCATCTTGAATACCTAGCCGCGCTAGTTCGGGAAATATAGCCTCATAACAGATTAATACGCTGAAAGGTGGACAGTCCTTCCAGTGCATTACCGTCATTGTTTTTCCGGCTGAATAATCAGCTTCACGTGCGGCAAGTCCCGGACCCAGTGGGAGTATCCATGACCACGGCATGTATTCCCCGAATGGGACCAAGTGCATCTTATCGTACCGAAAACGGAGCATTCGGGAATCGATTAGAAAGGCGCTGTTATAATAAGAGATTTCATTATTGACTTTCCTCTTTGAAGGTGCGCCTACGAGCATAGGAACACCAAGTCTTTCTGAAATCAGACCAGGAAGCATCCAATCCTGGTCCCTTCCTCCAAAAACGACAGGTACGGATGTTTCCGGCCAAATTAGCAGTTCTGCTCCTTGTTCGACGGCCTCGCGGCCAAGTTTTTCGTAAACGGCAAAAGTTTGTTGTCTGCTTGCATCTTCCCACTTTACCTCTTGAGGTATGTTTCCCTGCAAAACACCCGTGGTGAAATTATCAAGGCCGGCGTGAGTGGAAGAGAATTGCTTCAATCTTGCATTTCCATACGAAAGCACCAATACCACGGCAAGACCGGCGGCCGCGATGAGTTTCCATGAGATTCGGTCCTCTTCGATTTTTGGTCTCAGCAATTCCCACAAGGCTGCATTAACCAGCAGCACCAGAAATGATATCCCGTAAACTCCCGTTAAATCAGCCGCCTGAACCACAATGAGCCGCCCTGCCTGGGAATAGCCCACCAAGTCCCACGGGAACCCGGTAAACAACTCGGACCGCATGTATTCCTGAGCAATCCATATAAATGGCGCGGCTTGCACTGAACTGATGCCTTTGCCGGAAAAGAAACCCATCACAAAGCCGAAAACCCCAGGGTATAATGACAGGAAACCGATCATCCCAAGAAATACGGCTACCCCTGCGACTGGTGAAAAATGACCGTGAGTGATCAGAGTATTATAAATCCAGCTCAAGTCCGCCAGGAAAAACCCGAATCCGAACAGGAACCCGCATAAGAAGGACCTGCCGGGATGCCCCGTCATGCTCAAGGACCAAAATAAAGGAATGAAAGCAACCCACGCTAGGAAATTAAAGCCTACAGGCGGGAAGGTTAGCGACAACAAGAAGCCGCCTGCCAACGCGGACAGAAATGCAGTCATAGGCTGGGTTCTGGATGAGTGGACGTGCTTTCGAGTTCATTGTTGTCCAATGGTACCACGAGCACTCTTGTTATCCTTTTCTGGTCGCCTCCATGGATGCGCATGCGAAGCCCCTGATGAGAAATCTCTTCGCCTTTTTTCGGGACCCTGCCCAGGAAGTGGATTATAAACCCGCCTAACGAGTCGTAACCGTTTCTCGGAAGAGAAACTCCAAACCTCTCATCAAAGTCGTCCAGACTCACCCTTGCATTCACCAGGATAGATCCGTCCTGCTGAGTGGAGAACGGCTCTTCTTCCATGTCATGTTCATCGCGTATTTCACCGATGATCTCTTCGATGATATCTTCTATCGTCACAATTCCGGCTGTCCCGCCGTATTCGTCCACAATGACGGCCATATGGTATTTCTTATTTCGCAGCTCATTTAGAAGATCTTTGATACGCTTCGTTTCAGGTACAAAGAAGGGCTCTCTGGAAATACTTTGGAGGTCGAACTCCTTTTCGTCGTTCAGCCACAGCGGAAGAAGGTCCTTGGCGTTGAGAATCCCGACGATATGATCCACATTTTCACTGTATACGGGAATGCGCGAATGACCGGATTGAATGATGGTTTCTAGAAGATGTTCTCTGCTGCACTGTTTTGGCACCGCAACCACATGCGTGCGAGGAATCATTATCTCACGGGCCACGGTCTGTTTGAGATCGAATATCCCTTCGATCATCTCCCCTTCGTCATGGGTGATCAGCCCGCGTTCTTCGCTTTCGTCGATTACCTGCTGAATTTCGGTAGGGCCACGCTCCAGCCCTAGTTTGTGCGCCAGCCAGCGAACAAAAGTTTGTGATTTCTCAGGTTGTGACTCGTCCAAAGAAGCACGCACCCCCTACCTCTTGTCACCCCGGCGTATTGTTCCGGCTAATGATATGAGATCAACATTCGGTAGCAAGAGGTGATTGTTACACCTGAAATAGCAACGACAAGGTAAGCTGTCAAGATATTAACAGCGTTCATGTAGCCCTCGTTCCAGTCCGTGGTGTTATGTGGGATGTCGGGGAGATTTCCGACGGTCTCTTTCTTTCTTGACAGCGCGCGCGGTCCATGGTACCGAGCCCGGCATTGTTTGGTGTGTTCATCTGTCATTTTTGATGTATGGAGGACCCTGGTGGGGCTGGTTTGGCGCCTGTATAGGTTTATTGGCGTATTGGCGGCTTTATTCGTTTTCCTGAACTCCTGGCCGGCGACCGCCTGGGACGGCTGTTTCGCCTCACTTCCGGGCGGATATGCGGACATGGGCTCAATAAGGGCATTCCAGCAGGTCCCGCCGGCATCGCTCGATCCGGCTCTCTTGCTTGGCCAATCCTGCATAGACAACCGGTGCGATTACCTTGTCAAGCTGGCTTACGGCCGAACTTTCGGGACTTCGACCGAACTGGATTACGCGACTCTCGAGATCAGCAAACGAGTGAAGAGATACCCGGCGATGACGGTTTGCGGACCCGCATTTGGTGAGGTCCAGGTTGCCTTGCTGGGTTCGTACGTTTTTTATTACGAGGGGAACATAGAACGCCTCAAAAAACTCGATTTCCATGACGGATACGAGCTTGGATGGCTTCCCAAAGGCCGGTTCACGTTCCCCGGCGGACTGAGGGGATGGGACACTTATCTCGAAAGCGGTGCCGGCCTGAGCTATGTTTCTGAAACCTTTAGAAATTCAGGCTCCAGGTGGAACTGGTCTTTGCTGGGCGGTTTTGGCTTTGAGAAATGCATGGGCGGTTGTGGAAGTATTTCCCTGGGCGTTCAGTGGCGGCATCTTTCCAACGGCAATATGTGGGGCAAAGGGGACGAGCTTCACAATTCCAACTCCGGAACGGACATGGTCCAAGGATTGGCAACAATCCTGCGGCGGTTCTGATACAAAATAATTTCTGCTCAAATTAATTGAAAACAGGCGTAGCGCGCGGTAGGTTCTCGATCAATCCCCATGAGAGCGATCCTGACGAGCCGCGTAAACCGGTAAGACTCTCGACGCTCAGCTAACGGAGTGTGCAATTGATACGAAGCAAAGCCGCGTGGATAATGCTTGGGGCAATGATGGTCCTGCTTGAAGGCCGGGTCAATGCCATAACGTGTGACGAATGTCGGGAGACGGAAAAAAACAAAGTGCGGATTCAACAGGAAATCACCGCGAAGGACCAGGACTTGAAGACCGCGTTTGAAAAAAAGGAATTCCAGAAAGTCCGAGATATAAGAAATCGCGTAACTGAGATGCGAAAACAATTAAACGAATTAAGAGCCAACGATGACAAGTGCAAGGACGCTTGCAGGCCCGATGTGGTCAAAACCGCCGAATGCGCCAAAATCAGGGAGGAAATCCTCAAGACGGAGGATGAATCCCAGTCCAGGGAACAGATCGAAAAGGTTGACGCTCTGTACAGAGATCTCTTGCGATGCAATAATGAGCTGAAATTGTTGAAGAAGTCTGATAAGTGATGCGGAACTTTTGCCGGTATTAGTATTCCGTATCGTCCGGGGGCACAGCGAGACCATGTCCCGGAATAAAGGGAATGGGAGCCACAGGATATCCTTTGGCCCACCTTATGCCGCATCGCAGCACCGTTTTGACAGGCGCGGGAAAAAGGAATTCTTCCGGATCTCCGTCCATGGCTTTTTCTTCAAACGTGGACGGAATTATCTTGATTGAATGTCCCTGGTTGGGCAGGTAGTCGTAAAAGGGCTTCAATTCCTCTGGAATAACACCAGGATAGCTGTCTATTCCTTCTGCCGGTTGATCTTCGACCTGAACCATCTCGGATTTGTGAACTATCAGTTCCCAGAGGTTCTCTTTGGGGTAAGATTGTGCGCAAAATCCTCTCAAGGCCCGATCAAAATCCACCTCTGTCCATGGTTCAGATTGGCCAATAAGTCCAGGTAGGTAAGAAAAGAACTTCCGGAAAGAGTTGTCGGTCACAACGGAGAACTCTTTTCCGCTCTCGGTGTAGAAGTGGACAGAGAGCCGTTTCTGCTCAGACATTTTCTTGAAGTGTTCTGCCACACCCGGAGCGTGGAAATTCCACCATATATCGAAGAATTCGGTAGTTTCTCCTTCGACGCCGATCATGGTCAGCACCAGGAAAACTCCCTCATATTTAATCAGACCACCCCGCTGTCGTATGACCAGATCGCCGTTGTGACGATTTCCGCCCGAGACGGATCGGACAAAAAATCCAACTTCTCTCTGGTCATTCGGATTCTTGGAAAACATTGCTTCGATGCTCTCTCCGGGAACTAATCTAAGAAGCTCCGGATTGACTAGGTCCATGACTTAACTCCTCGATTTCATTTTTACCAAAAACGTAACGAGCGGTCCAGGGGTAATTACCGAGTAAACAGATGATCAACCGACTTCCCTCGTCACCCTACGCAACAAGTCTCGCCCATGGAGAAAGCGAGGACGCCGATATCTCCTGGAAGGCCGGCGACGCCATGGTTTCGTGCCACTCTTCACGGAGGATGGACAATCTCCGTAACTAAGACCATTCTGAAGAGCATTGGTTCAAGATCATTATCACGCCCGAAGTTTTTGTCTCATCTCCGACAGAGCAACCTGGGCAATCCGTGGTTGTCTTACATTTTGCAACAGAGGATCCTTAACGACATTTATGAAGTATAGTTTAATGACTTGATTATAACACACAGATTTGATAAATAAATTCTCGCGCAAGGGAAATAAAAGATGGAAGACAGCAAGACAATATGCGTCATGTGTGCGTGGAGACAAACATGTAACAAGAAATTCTCTATGGACGGTTCCACCACAAAACGATGTCCCGAGTATACAAGGGACATCACCTTAAAACAGGAGGACCGGGAAACGAAGGAAAACAGGGGAACGGAGTAGACGTCTCTATAATCCGGTTTTCAGCCTGAAGCCACCTATGCCTGCCATGACGGACAGGTCGCTGAAACAAGAAGGTCTTTCAGATACGAAAAATATTGTTCACGATATTTCGATGGGACGTCCGATGGTGTAAAAGAATACTTTTTGCCTGAGGTCAACATTCAGATGAAGGAAGCCATAAGAACACATATCCGTAACGCCATCGAACGTGCTGCGGACGGTCCGTTGCACGGTCTGCATCGGCCCGAGGCTCTGAGAATCGAGGTCTCTCGTAGCAAAGATCCTCGATTCGGTGATTACGCGAGCAACGTGGCTCTGGTATTAGCAGGACAAGCCAAGCTGAAACCCAGGGAACTGGCAGCGATCATCACCGATAACTTGGAGATTGAATCGGACTTTTTTGTGAAAACCGAGATCGCCGGTCCCGGTTTCATAAATTTTTTTCTCGCGCCCAACGTATGGCATGGCGTTCTACATAAGATTCATGATGCGAAAAATGACTATGGCCGTGGCGCTCAAATTGGCAATCCGAGCATTCTTCTCGAATTCGTGAGCGCGAACCCGACCGGACCTCTTCATGTAGGCCACGGCCGCGGCGCGGCCGTCGGAGACACCTTGGCCCGATTACTCAGGACCTGCGGCTACAATGTGGACACGGAATACTATGTCAATGATTCCGGTAATCAGATGAACATACTCGGTCGTTCGGTCCTTGTGCGCTATCGAGAGCTGTTGGGCGATGGGGTTGAGTTTCCGGAGAATCACTATCGCGGAGACTATATACGTGATCTTGCAGCGGAATTGCTAGGGACGTCCCTTGGAGAAAAGCTCTCGGATTTGCCTGAGAATCAGGCTATTCAACTGGCTGCACAGTACGCCTGCGATCGCATATTGACGGGTATCCAAGAGGATCTCTCCCGATTTGGGGTGAAATACGACAATTATTTCCGAGAAAAAGAACTGCACGAAAGCGCCGCGGTTTTCTCGGCGCTCGATGAATTACGTCGCCGAGGAAAAACCGAGCTGAAAGAGGGCGCACTATGGTTCGTGATGGATGATCGATCCGATGAAAAGGATCGAGTGTTAGTGCGGGCGACCGGCGAGCCCACCTATTTCGCCGCGGACGTGGCTTACCACGAGAACAAGTTGCTTCGCGGCTACGGGATGCTCATTGACATCTGGGGTTCAGATCATCACGGATATGTGCCGCGGGTTCGGGCCGGGATAGAGGCGTTCGGGCATTCGCCCGATGTGTTGCGAGTGCTATTGGTCCAGTTTGTGACTCTCGTCAGGGAGGGTCAAAAGGTCTCAATGTCAACCCGCTCGGGTGAATTCGTGACTCTAAGCGAAGTCCTCGATGAAGTGGGACCGGACGCGGCTCGTTTCTTTTTCCTTACGAAACGTTGCGACAGCCACCTGGATTTTGATTTGGACCTTGCCAAAAAGCAGTCCCGGGACAATCCGGTTTATTACGTGCAATATGCCCACGCTCGTGTGGCCAGCATATTCCGAATCGCTGCGGAAAGAGGCGTAGATGCCGCGATGAACGACCCTGACCTCTCGGCCCTTTCGCTACCCGAAGAGCTTCAAATAATAAGGCACTTGGCAGACTTTCCCGACGTGCTCTGGGAGGCCGCCGAGACACTCGAGCCGCACAGGATAACCTTTTATCTGATGGACCTGGCCGAACTCTTCCATGCCTACTATCACGACAACAGAGTTCTGACTGAAGATTCACGGGTCAAGAAAGCCCGGCTATATCTTGTCGAGGCGGTTCGCCAGGTGGTGGCGAACGGTCTAAATATCTTGGGAGTGACCGCTCCCGACAGAATGTGAGAACTCGAGTGGGAATTCTAGATCGTTTTCGCAGAAGATACGCTTCCTTAAAGAGGAGACCTGCCGATAGGCCGGCAGACAAAGAAAGCCGACCTAAGAATGCCCGGCTCATCGTTGCATTAGTCGGCGCATTTGCCCTGATGGTTCTCCTTGCAGGAGTGAATTTCCGATTGTTACGTTCACCGTCAGTTGCGGGCAAAGCACCTGCTCCCTCAGCGCCGTCGCGCGCAGAATTCAATCAAGCCGCACGGGCGAATTCGGCTTCGACGGTTTCCAATAGTCCGATTTGTACTGATTCACCTGAGGTGACGTTTTACAGTAAACTGAGTTCACAGGAAGAGCAGGATTCTGAGCTAGACGACGAAGCCGCCGGCCCATCCAACAAAACAGTGACGAAAAACAGGGCCTCAAAAAAAAGTTTGGATTCGTGGGACTCGAAATCCGATCCACAACAAGAGGCAACGAACCCGAGTGATCGGAAGGCCGGAGATAAAAGACGCGAAGAACTCGGCCCACGGAAGGCTGGTTTGGTCAAGCACGAGGCGGGCTCAAAGACATATACGGTGCAGGTCGGCGCGTTTACACAACCGCAGATTGCTCAGCACTGGGCGATGAAGTGGAAGTCGCGAGGATATGATGTGGTGCTCAAGCCTATGGCAGAGCCCAAGACCGGAGTGATTTACCGGCTCTATTTAGGGAATTTCACCTCCGAAAAAGAGGCTGACGATCTGGTAAAACGCCTCAAGATCAAGGAAGGGATCAGCGCTTTCAAGCTCCTGGTCCGTAATTGATTACATCTTACCTCTGACGACTCATTTGAAGTCTGTGCGAGATACAGGAATCAACTCGTCGCCTTGAACCTACCGGAAACCACGTGATGCTGAGGAGACGTGGAGAGCTACCGGCAAAAATATCACAGGCGTTCAATTCGCCTTCAGGGTCATGATTATTCTCTGAATGGGGCATACTTCGTCACGATTTGTGCCTGGAATCGAGAATGTCTCTTTGGAGAGATTGCAACCTGCGAAATGCGATTGAACGATCTTGGGTTAATGGTGGAAAAGTGGTGGTTGAAACTGTCGGCCAAGTTCACGTCGGTGGAAACGGATGCTTACATGGTGATGCCCAACCATTTGCATGGGATCATCATGATGGTAGGGGCAGACCCGCGTGTCTGCCCGGATTGGGGCGCACACGCGGGTGCGCCCCTACCGAGTGTAGTACAATGGTTCAAAACCATGACGACGAATGAATATTTTCGGCGCGCCAAAGAATGTTGTCAAAGTAAGCAAGGACGGAAATTATGGCAACGCAACTACTACGAACATATCATTCGCAATGAAAGAACTTTGAACGCCATCCGCGGGTACATTGAAGCCAATCCGCAGCGATGGGCAAACGATCCGGAGAATCCTTTCGGCGGGGCATAAAGGAAGTGCAATGAGCAGAGTTTGTTATCGTCACCCGGACAGGTCCGGGGAATTTTATTGTCAGAAAGACGGAAACTACATGTGTCAGCAATGTGCTTGCTGCCATAGCCCCCGAGTATACTGCCAGTTTCGGACACAATGCCTGATAAATGTTTTCACCAAGAAGGGGGAGCTTGCAGGTTGCAGTGAGAAAATCAATGAACAGCCTGAGTTGCACGAACTTTCGGACGTTTAGTATCGAACCATACCATCCCGTCGTTTGAGGCACATCAGAGCTTGCTCAAATCCATACTCCTTCTGTCCCACTTGCGACCGGCACATTCTCAAAAATCTGCCTGTCATGGGGTGACAAAACAACGGTCAGTGTTTATATTACCTCGATGATAGAGTAGCGCCCGTCGCCATTAAGCTATTCAGGTTTCTTCATAATGACCAAACGCGATTATTACGAGATCCTTGGTGTGACCAAGGCGGCAGCCAACGACGAGATCAAAAAGGCCTATCGAAAACTCGCCCTGCAATACCACCCTGATCGAAATCCGGGTGACAAACAGGCTGAGGAGAGGTTCAAAGAGGCGGCTGAGGCGTACGAAGTACTCAGCGATATGGAGAAGCGCCGCTTGTATGATCAATTCGGCCATGCCGGGCTTCAACAAACCGGCTTTACCGGATTCAGGGATTTCAGCGACATATTTTCGAGTTTCGGCGACATATTTGAGGAGTTCTTCGGGTTCGGCGCTAGGCGTGGACAGCAAGCCCGGGCGCGCAGAGGCGCAGACCTCCATTACGATCTCACTGTTAAATTTATGGACTCGGTCTTTGGCACGGAAACCGAAATAGAGATTCCCAGGCATGAGATGTGCGATGAGTGTCATGGGACCGGTACCAAGGGTGGAGCTGCGCCTTCAGTCTGTTCAATGTGCGGCGGTCGCGGGCAGGTGACGCGCTCGCAGGGTTTCTTCTCGATAAGCACTACGTGTCCCACCTGTCAGGGTAGGGGCACGGTTATTACCGACCCTTGTCGCAAGTGTCGTGGAGGCGGACGCGTCCGGACCAGTAAGAAATTGTCTCTCAAGATTCCTCACGGAGTCGAAACAGGATCTCGCCTCCGGCTGCAAAATGAAGGTGAACCCGGCGATCCGGGTGCGCCTCGTGGAGACCTCTACGTCTACATCCGAGTCGAAGAGCATGAGGTCTTCCGACGCGAAGGCGACAACATAGTTGTAGCTATTCCGATTACATACAGCCTTGCGGTACTGGGGGGTGAGATTGAAGTACCCACCCTTGAAGGCTCCGATCACCTGGACATTCCCGCCGGTACCCAGTCCGGCCAGGACTTCCGCCTCCACGGCAAAGGTGTCCCGCACCTCCGGGGCCGAGGTCGCGGAGACCTGATCGTCGTTGCGTACATCGAAACCCCTAAAAAAATTAGCAAAGAACAAGAAGAGATACTGAGGCATTTGGCCGAGTTGGAGGGCTCCAAGGTGGCCGCCCCGAAGAGAGGGATTTTCTCGCGAAGGCATTGAGGAGAGATTCTGGGGGGACTTCTTGAGAAGCCCGGTTGCGCGAGGCAAGCTCCCATCGGAAAATTTCTGCTGAGCTTGTTTAACCGTTGAGTACGGAATTTCATTATGTTGCTTTTGCGCGCGCTTCTTGCCTTCCTCGCCTTGCCGGTGTTCTTCTGCGTGCTGTTACCACCGATCCTAGCCCATTTCGATCCGAATAGCGGGAAAGGTTGGCCGGTTTGCCTCGTTTTAGTGGGATGCGGATTGGCAGTAATAGTCTGGTGCGCTCGTGATTTCTACATAGCAGGCAAAGGAACGGTCGCGCCCTGGGATCCTCCAAAACAACTCGTAGTCGTCGGGCTGTATCGCTTTACTCGTAATCCCATATACATTGGGGACCTGATGCTCGTAGGCGGTTGGGCGTTGGTTACCGGCTCCCCTTGGGTTGGCTGGTATTTGGTAATTCTTGCAATCGGCTTTCATCTGCGCGTGATTTTCTACGAGGAGCGATGGGCAGCAAGCAACTTCCCTTCCGAGTGGGCTGCATATTCAGCGAATGTGCC
>DATJPW010000365.1:0-7662 GCA_035506215.1 Desulfomonilaceae bacterium | reverse complement strand
CTATCTGGTTTTCAAATTCTGCTTGCTCTAGACAATTGGGATGCGGCTGTGAAGTGCTATCGTGCCAGTTTCAACTATCCTGTGTTAAAACGAGATCTCACCGTAATTGGTTCGGTCGCGGCTGAAATACAAGAATACAGGCTAGAAATTATAATTGGGGGCCTCCCTCAGGACTTTTCGCAGGCGGGCAAGCATCATACTCTCTTCGGAAAAGCTGAATGATGGTGAGATGTTCAAATGACGAACCCTCGGCACCGCGCGTAATGGTGGTGGACGACGACCCGGTCCTCAGAGACATGTTGGCCGAATCCATACGCTTGGCAGGGTACTACGTTGACACGTGCTCGGATGGCGAAGAAGCCCTGGATAAGAACTGGGGAGAGCCTTATGACATCATTATTACAGACATGAAGATGCCGCGCGTCGACGGTCTATCCTTGGTGAGGAGGCTCAAGGCAGGGGACAGCGAGACCGACGTAATTGTTATAACAGGACACGCTTCCATTGAAAACGCGGTCGAATGCATGAAGGCCGGCGCTCTGGACTACCTTATCAAGCCGTTTACAGTCGAGCAGATCCGGGTTTCCCTGCAAAAGGCCGTGGAACGCAGAGAACTACAACGGCGTGCAATAGAGCTTGAGTTTTTTCGTGAGCTGTCGTACGTGGATTCGCTTACAGGAATCTATAATCGCCGGTTTTTTGATGAGGCTCTGGAAGCGGAAATAGAGAAGGGCGTGCGGCAAAATATGCCACTTGTGCTTGCGATGATGGATATCGACGATTTTAAGTCTTACAACGACTGTAACGGCCACCAGCAAGGTGACAAAGCCCTGGTCAAGATAGCGAATATGTTCAAGTCCGTGTGCAGATCGTATGACATTGTCGCACGCTATGGCGGAGAAGAGTTCGCAATAATCTTTCCCGGTGCGCGCAAAGAGCATGGCGTGGCATTGGGCAACCGCATCGTGAAGGAAGTCGAGGCTGCCCATTTTCAGGGCGAGCATCTGGTGCCTTCCGGTAGTCTTACGGTGTCCGCGGGAGTGGCCTGCTTTCCTGAACATGCCGACAACGCACAGAATCTCATCCACTACGCAGACCAGGCACTTTATATGGCGAAACACAGCGGCAAGAACACCGTACTATTGTGGGGACCGCCGCAGAATCGCGTACGATGCCAAAGCTAGGGTGTACCCATGCCGACAGCCCCCCCATCGAGAGCGAAGCCGCATATCCTAAATTGGGATCCAGACTCGCATTGCTGCTCCAGCTTTTCATTCGAGCTTTTGAGCCTAAATTTGCAACCTGGATCGTCTGTAGTATGCTCGGTGATCTTCCCCTCTTCTAGGAGGTGAAGGTACTATAACTATAGCGTAACAAGCGGTATATAAGTCGGGGAGGCCGTGGAGCCAACACTCCACGTGGAAACGGTTCCGAGACTCTCGGTCAGGTCCTCTAATCATTCCACTCTCGCCACTTCTCTTCGTTTTTTATAGCGTCTAACCCCCCCACACGTGCGGAGCCTGCCAAATCATCAAACGACAGATCACCCTCGTACACGAGTTTTGTCTTAGACAATTCCTCCACATGCTCCAATTCCAGCATCAGTTTGCCTCTGACGGCCTGGCTGTCGTGCAGCGAAGCCAAAGTGACGAAGAAGTTATTTTCGTACCATTCCAGTTTTCTGTATCGCCCTTCTCTGTCGTTCACCCTCCGTACCATCAAAAATCTTCTGCCTGAACGAGACAATGCCTGAACATATTCCCGGTGTTTCAGCCAGGTAACCAGTCTGCTCCTTACCTGGATCACTCCCTCTTTCATACCTTGATAGGCCAAACAATGGGTCTTATCCTCCGCTTTCTCAGAAGCTTGCTTCAGGCTGGAGATCAGATCGTCGATCCAGTACTCGATTACGCTTAGAGGAACAGATGGCGGCATTCGTTCTCCCTTTATCACGGGCATTTGCGGACCAAAGAGGGAATTCTCGACTCGCCTGGTAATTGTCTACATCGTCCACCGATTAATCTGAATGGTGAGGGCACGCCTTCAACAACACTGTATTCGAATGGCCGCCCGCTCAGGATTCAGTGCCTGTAAGTCTAGAGAGGGCGGGGCTAAAGACCTTGCCCGTAGTGCTCAATTTTCCGTAATTGAGATCTCAGAAGAAGTCTCCAGTTCTCTGGGTGGTGTAGTGTCTTCTACATCTCCCATTTCTTCAACAGCGCACTGAGTCTCCACAAAGGCCTTGGTTATGGTGCTGTCGGACAAAGACGTTCGCATAAAGAGTTCCATTTCATCTATTGCTCCAGCGTCAACTAATTTCTCAAATACCTTATGGAGCTGGCTCTCTGCGAGAGCATATTTTTCCATCAGCTCGGTGTCGCCCAGTCCATTGCGAAGGTCGCTCAAGAAAGGCTTGGCTCTAATTTTCCGTTTCGGAGTAGTCACAAGGCCGCCTCACATTTGAAATCCACGAAGTCAATGAACTCTTGGAGTTTTTGCAGATCCTGATCAGAAATCGTGATTACCTGGAATCCGGCCACCGGCTGCTCATCAGGTCCTTCACTCCCAACCCAACGGCATTCCGCCTCCAGTTCGAATGGATCGACAAGGCCAAAATCGTCTCCTAAAATCGCAAGGGTCTTGAGCTCACCAATGTCGGCCTCAATCCCCCTCACTGCCAGTCCCTTCTCCGTTACGTCTTTGACTATGCCTCTCGAACCCTCATTGCTCCTGTCGCACACCGTGATTTGCAACAACGGAGAGCGCCTGGAAATTTGGCGCCTCTCATGGCCGAGAGACGGTCCGTTATCCGATGGAGACTTGAGTCCCTCAATGTCAGCGCTTTCCAACAAACCCTCTGTCAAGAGCCTCCGGCAAACCTCACGCAGTCCCGAACCAGAGAACTGATACTTCTCCATTAGCTCTGAACATGTCATACCTGATCGAATGTCTCCAGCAATCGCTACTGCAATCTTTCGCCGCTCCTCCAAGATGATCTCGAAAGTTTTCTTCAGTTGTTCGCCTGAAAGACCGTATTTCAGCATTAGTTGCCAACGTGTCATCCCTGAACGTATGTCGTGTATGATCTCACTGCCGGAAATTACCCCTTCGCTAGGCTTGACTCTTGGATCAGGAGTGTCATTGAAGAATGTCACGCGATCCACTTGTTTCAAGACTTTCCGAATGGCTTTCTCAGAGAGTCTGTATTTCT
Source organism: Desulfomonilaceae bacterium (assembly GCA_035506215.1). GTDB lineage: Bacteria > Desulfobacterota > Desulfomonilia > Desulfomonilales > Desulfomonilaceae > DATJPW01. The sequence continues at coordinate 4,451 of DATJPW010000365.1, read as the reverse complement.
CCATCAGCTCACCATCCGACATGCCGGCCTTGAGGTCTTGGACAATATCCACGGTCCTGATGTACCGAATCATCCCTGATTCCCCAAGCTTCCTCATAAGGCTCTCAAGTCCTAATGCTGACAGGTTATATTTCTCCATGAGGGCGGAATGGGAAATTCCCGCCTTGAGGTCAGCAAGGACGGCTTTACCATCTATCGTCTTGCTCTGCTTTTTCATGGCTGCACCGAACCGAGTTACATGAAAGGTTGCCTTCGCAAATCCGCTCCTACCGTACTTCCTGGCTTCATCGGTGTTATTGGATTCTGACTTCCTGATAACAAGATCGCCTGCTCGTTCATGCGCCGGCTTCTCGGGCTTCGACTAGTTCCTGAAGAGCATCGAGGAGTTTCGGCACATCAGTGGGCTTAACTAGAATTCTATCCACGCCCGCCGACTTCATCTTCGAAGCCTCTCTCACCTGGTCTCCCCAACCTGTCAGCAATGCAAAGGGAGTTTTGGTGACCCCTCTCTCGCGGCACACTTCCTTGATACGTCTGCCCACTTCCCATCCTGTCATGCCGGGCATCCCGAGGTCGCAAACCACCACATCGATGGCTTCACGCCGGAAGATCTCCATCCCCTCCTCGCCGGACTGGGCCGCGTAAACTGTATAGTTGAACTCCCTGATACCTTCAGCAAGCAAATTCAGGACCTCTTCCATATCGTCTATCACGAGGACTCTAAGCGGACCTGCGCGTGCTGCCCGGGTCGCGACCGAGGGTGCCTTTGGCAATTCCCGCGATTTAGGCAAGGTTACCTTGAAGATGCTCCCCAAACCCTCCACACTTTCAACAGTGATATCACCTCCATGGGCTTTGACTGTAGCCCAGGAAGTAGCAAGGCCCAAACCGGCTCCTGCTATCAGTTTTGTCGTGGAGAAAGGAATAAACAACTTGTTGAGCATGTCCTGAGAAATTCCTATCCCATTGTCGCGAACCACAAGAATGACTTCATCGCTCTCTGCCTGAGATGTTATCTCGATGAGCCCACCATGCGGCAATGCCTCCGAAGCATTCTTGATAAGGTTTACGACCACCTCAAAGATCTCATGTTTTCTTCCTTGTACTAAGCACCTGTCCTTCAGATCCAACTTCAACTCAACTTTGACACCTTGCTTTTCAGGATGCGTTTTCCACCAAGACTTTGTTAATTCTATTGCCGGCCTCACCACCTCGCGCACATCAAAAATCATATCGGCCATAGATTCATTATCATCGCGAACGCTCGCGAAGCTCTGCAAGCGCTTCACGGTCTCTGCACCGACCTCGACATTTTGGAGCACTTGCTCAAATGCATGTTTTGCTTTTGTTAAATCATGTGATTCGAGATTCAGTAGGCCCGATCGGGCAGCATTCATGACCATTTGAAGCATATTGTTAAAATTATGAGCTGTTCCGCTGGCAAGCTCCCCGACTGCCTTGAGGCGTTCAGACTGGAGCCAAAGATCTTCTGCCCTCTTTCGATCCACAATCTCCGTCTGGAGCCGCTCATTCATGGCCGTTAGCTCAGACGTGCGCTCTTGCACAATTTTTTCCAGTTCGTCACTGTGCCTCTTGTTGGCTTCCAAGAGCCGCTTTTCTACTGTCAAATCTTCGATCAGAACAAGCACGAATCTCTCTTGAGATATCCTCATGGATCGAAAAGTCATTCGGGCCCATATCCTTCGATCACCTATTTTTAGTGCCGCTTGTGCCACCCGAGATTTTCTGGTCAAAAACGTCTTTTCCAAAAGCGCCTGGGCATTCCGCGCAGTGGATTTGCTCGGGAAGAGCTCAGAGAATGGGCGAGACACCATATCTTCATAGTTCTCGACCAGCCTGCCCCAAGCCTGGTTGACTACGACAATGAGATAATGTGAATCAGTCAGCAAAATAGGAATTGGCAGGGCCTGAAGCACTTTTCCAAAGGTGGTTTTCCAGATCCCGCTGCTGATATCGAAGCTTCCGGTGGTCGTCAGGCCAATGGTGAACATGTCGGTGAGTTCAATGGTCTGTGTAGAATTATCAGTCGTGGTGTCTCTTATCCATTTTGGAGGTCTAGGCATAGGGCTCTCCTCCAGAGATCTTTTCCGGTGCCCAGCAAATCAGGCTTCCGCCGATACCGTTCCAATTGTAGGTGGTACAGACTCTTTGTGATGACTTTCCTCAACGAAGTTGGCGAGTTCTAGACTCGCGCCCCTCAAATAAGCCCCCGCCAAATTGGTTCCTGACAAAATTGCCTGAAACAAATTAGCTCCTGACAGGTTAGCTCCTGCAAGATTGGCATTGGTCAGATTTGATTCGAACAGATTTGCTCCCGACAGGAACGCCCAAACGCCGTACACCATGGTCATGTTGGATTCCGACAGATTCGCTTTAGCAAGATTCGTCTTGTAAAGGATCGCTCCATACAGATCTGCCGAGACCAGATTAGCTTCCTCCAGTCGAGCCCCGGTGAGATCGACTCCCACTAGATTCGCTCTCGTCAGTTTGGCTCGAGAAAGCCTTGCTCCGGAAAGATCTATTCTTGGGAGATGGCATCCGCTCAAATCAGAATCCCCAAGATCGACACCCGACGCAGCAGCCATCTCCACCAGTGCCCCAAATGAAGGGGCCTGTGCGGAGAAAATGACCTCGTTAGAAAGCCTATGGCGGATATAAAATTCCTTGACGGATATTGGAAGCCTACGGTCGAGTTCAGCCTGGGTGATGAGTTTCTTGGAAACAAGTTCGTCCAAGAAACCCTCAATTTGTGCGTCGGAAATGTTGTATTCCTCTCGTAGAAGGTCGCGGGTTGTCCCGGCCCTTATCAGATCCAGAATATCCTCAACAGCAAGACCGGGAACAGGGGAATCAATCACCAAATTGTTGACGGCTTGCTCATCCAACAGGAAGGCGGTCTGGGCGCTAGAAATCCTCCCATCAAGCTCGGATTGACTGATCAGCTTTTCCCTTAACAACTTGTTGAAAAGGCTCTGCAGACCCTTGGTGCTAAGGCGATACTTTCTCATCAGAGCTGTCTCGGACATCCCTGGCCGGATGCAATTCAAAGCTTCTCCAGCACTGATTAGGAGTTTCTCGGTTCGCTTTTCCGGCCACTTTAGCCGGTTTGGATCTATCACAACCGTGCCGTAAGAAAGCGACATTCTGTCTTCCAATTCGGAGCGCTGCATCAGTCCAGCAGCTACCAACTGTTTAAACAGAGTGTGAAGCCCTTTGAACGAGATATCGAATTTTTCCATTAAAGAGGCATCATCCATGCCGGCACGGATACTCTGAACAGCTTCGATGGCTCTGATGGTTACGGTTCGCATGGCATCACGACCAGTGGGCCCAGAAAGCATCGTCTGGGTTTGGACTTGACTAAGACTCCTGGAACTTCATGGAGCACTTCTCTCTTGGTATTGGACCACCGTATTTCCATTATTATGCTCTATTACTAGGAGTTATGCCTCTGCTGCGGGGAGGTAAACCCTGAAGGTTGTGCCGTGGTTCGGTTCGCTGGACACTTCTACGTGGCCACGGTGCTGTTTCACGATGCCATAAATGGTCGACAAGCCTAAGCCGGTACCTGAACCTTCGGCCTTGGTAGTGAAAAAAGGATCAAAAATGCGCTCTTGAGTCTCCTGGCTCATCCCAATTCCGGTGTCGCTGACTGAGATCGCCGCGTAACGGCCCGGAACTATCTCCGCGTAGTGTCCAGCTGCTGCTTCGTCCATGGAAACGTTTCCTGTCTCTATGCGCAGATTTCCTCCATTAGGCATGGCATCTCTAGAGTTAACTGCCAAATTCATGAGTATCTGTTCAATTTGACTTCGGTCACCACGCACTTTTTCAAGATCGTGGGCAAGAAGCATGGAGACCTGAATGTCCTCGCCTATCAGGCGCTGTAGCATGCTCTTGAACTCGGAAATCGTACGATTGAGGTCCAACAGCCCAAGGTCCGCTGTCTGCTGGCGGCTGAACCCCAAGAGTTGCTTCGTCAGTGACGTTGCCCCTTGTACCGCACGTGAGATTTCGTAAAGCCTGTCACGAGACCAATGATCCTCTGCCAATCGTCCCAACAACATCTCGATATTTCCCGAGATCACCGCTAGCATATTATTGAAATCGTGCGTCACCCCACCGACCAACCTTCCTACGGCTTCCATCTTGATTGCTTGGCGGACCTGAACCTCAAGTCGCTGCCTTTCAGCGATCTCTCTGGAAAGCTTTTCGTTCATCTCCCTCAGTTCCAACGTGCGGTCTTCCACGCGCTTCTCAAGGTCTTCCTGGTAATTCCTGCTGAGTCGTAGAAGCTTTTTTTCCACGGTAAGATTTTCCACCAGTACCAGTACGAACCTGTCCGCCATTATCCTGATGGACCTGAACGTTATACGACCCCAGATGCGATTGCTCCCAATCCCCACAATCGCCTCCATCTCCTGGGGTAT
>DATJPW010000364.1:0-3928 GCA_035506215.1 Desulfomonilaceae bacterium | reverse complement strand
CTTTCAGAACTGGGCATTCGAGTGGTTCTTGACGGATTTGACGGCGACAACACCGTATCTCATGGCTATGCTTATTTGCCTGAATTGGCCTTCAAGGGAAAGCTGATTACCTTGATTCGGCAGGTCCGCGCGCTTTCTTTGAGGCAGGACTGTCCTTTCTTGGATTTGCTTTGGCGGAAGGCCATCAGGCCGCTCACCCCTGCGATGGTGAGAAGGACATGGCGCTGTCTAGGAGGCTATGGGAATCGCCCTTGGCCGAAGCAATCCATCATTTCATTGGAATTTGCAAATCGAATAGGTCTAACCGAGCGTTATCGCGAGCTTTGCTCATTTGACTTGAAGCCCCTGCACGATGCCAGAGAAGACCACTGTCACGGCCTCCTCTCAGGCGCTTTGACTCGGCATCTGGAAACGTCCAACAAAATAGCGGCAAGGTTCTCCATCGAACCCAGACATCCATTCTTCGACAGACGATTGGTCGAGTTCTGCCTGGCGCTTCCTCACAATCAGAAGATTTCAAACGGTTGGACTCGACTGGTGTTCCGTAGGGCAATGGCCGAGATACTTCCGGACGAAATTCGATGGCGCGTAGGTAAGCTGGATTTCCGACCGGCTTTCAATTATGCTATGTTGAATATAGATAGACCTTTGTTGGACCGGCTGTTTCGAGACTGCTCAAAGGGCCTGGAGAGCTACGTGGATCAAAAGGTTTTTAAAAGGACTTATAACGATTTCATTTCCGATCCATTGGGGCAAGATCCGACTTATTTGCTCGTTGCTCTTTCATTGGGTCTGTGGCTGAGTAGATCAGGCGTGGGACCATAACTGGTGATCAAGACTTTTGTCCGAACTTTTGGCAATGGTTATAAGCCTTGAGATAGCCTCTTGCCGAGCTTGAGGAAAGGAATTTTCGGACGAGAAAGGATCGGCCATGGCAGGATCGCAGGACGAGATCAAAGAACCTCCAGTGCAAAAACCAGGCGTGAAGAAGCCCTATTCAAAACCGGAACTCATAGTCCACGGGACGGTCGAGAAAATCACAGAACAAACGAGGCAGGGCCATCAGACGGAAAATATGCAACAAAACCGTTCGCCGACCTAGCTTACAAAGGATGTACTCTTACTCTGCTTACGGTCTTATTATCAAGTGCGCGATTCCATTACCGGATCTTGTGGAGAGCGATGGGGCCGCGGACGTGGTGATGCGGTTCGGTAAAGTGGCTTCAATCGACCAATCACAATTAAATTCAGATTTTAACATGCAGTTCAAGGGTGATAGAGCTTTTTTTTCTTATAGAGGTTTAGGGTCATGTGAAGTCATTCATGGTCGGGAAATTGTTGGTGAACCTGAAAAGACGATGGATGAAGGCGTTATGTCGATCCTGGCCCAGGGACCCGGAATATCAATATTGCTGCACCAGAGGGGTTTTCTCACCTTACACGCCTGCTGCGTGAAGATTGGGAAGTATGCCCTTGCATTCATGGGGCCTTCAGGCACCGGCAAATCCACCATCGCGGCCGCCCTGCATGTGAGAGGACACGGGTTGATGTCCGACGATGTGACTGTCATCGACAACTTCGGTCCGGAGCCGGCTGCATATCCGGGGTACCCCGGGCTCCATCTGCTCCCGGATGTCGCTGATCTTTTTCGTGATCGACTCGACAAGCCGACGAATATCGATGCACAAGACCAAAAAGCCAAATTCCTGGTGCACCGTGGTTTTCCGCAGTCTGCGGTGCCCATCAAAAGGGTTTATTTGGTATCCGACGGCCCCAACGTTGAAATTTTACCCTTGGACGGGCATAAGGCAGTGTACGAACTCGTCAATAATTCGTATTGGATTCGCCTCACGCACGATTTCCGGCCCGCTTCTTATTTCATGCAATGCGCAAGATTGTGTGCCCAGATTCCCATCAAGCGATTGACGAGGCCAAGAAGAGGTTCGGCACTGTCAGAACTAGCGAAAATCGTGGAAGATGACGTGAACGGGGACCAAGGCTGACAATGAAGATCGTGTTCATTCCTAACCCGGTCCTTGAGGATGGGCGGCCTCGTCCGTACGTACCGCTTGGTATTCTAGCGCTGGCTACGGTCCTCAGAAAAGACGGCTTTAATGCAGAGATTCTGGATATCAACGCAATTTGTGTGGATCCTTCGTTGCAAGGAATGACCGAAGCGATTGTTGCTGCAAAGCCGGATGTAGTTGGTTTTTCCACATGGTGCAATTACTATTTGGATCTCGTGAAGACTGCCAAAAGGGTTCGCGAAAGACTGCGCGATGTGAAGATTTTGTTCGGTGGCGTTCAGGCCACTCATACCGACCGGGAAACCATCGAGGCGTTTCCCCAAGTCGATGTCGTGGCCCGAGGAGAATGCGATCACACCATAAGTGAAATTATCAGCTCCCTTCACGATCCGGACAGACTCAGTAAGGTCCGAGGGGTTACTTTCAAAAGCCGCGGGACTTTGATCCGGACCCCGAATCAAGGACCGGTAAGGGACTTGGATACCCTCCCTTTACCGGACTACAGCCTGCTGACTTCCATGAGTGAGATAGATCGGGTTGGGGTCGATGTTGGCCGCGGCTGCCCCTTTAGATGCGGATATTGTGTCTCCAATAGCCTGGGAGAAGGAAAGTTCAGGCAACGGTCAGTCGAGAACGTAGTCAGGCTCGTGAAAAAAGTGAAGGAAGATTATGGAAAAAGCCATTTCCGATTCGAGCATGACATGCTGACCTTGAACCGGAAGTGGCTTCTGGACCTGTGCGATTCTCTGGACAGAGAACAACTCGATATCACTTGGGAATGCTTTTCCAGGATCGATACGATAGATGTAGAAATGATGGAGCGCATGGCGGCCGCGGGATGCAATTACATCTATTTCGGGATAGAAACCGGGTCGCCTCGAATGCAAAAGCTCCTGAATAAACGGCTGAGTCTGGACCGAGCGCCGTCGGTAATCCGCAAAGTTTGTGATCTCGGAATGGTTGCCGCCAGCGGCTTCATCTTCGGATTTCCTCAAGAGAAAATGTCCGATATAACCCAAACCATGCGCATGATGCTGGAGATTTATTTCTCGGGCCAAACCGGCATTTCTAACATATTTACATGGCTTCTCGTTCCCTTTCCGGGAAGTCCCTTGTTCGAAAAATACCAGGATCAATTAGCGTTGGATGGGCACCTCTCCAATTTCGCGGCGTCCCCCGCAACGTCGGTGGATATTGAGTTCGCAAAGGATCATCCGGAGCTTTTCTCAAGCTTCTATCACGTCGTTCCGGAGCACGTGCCCAGAAACATTTTTGTAAAAGTCGTGCATTTGATGAAAAATATGCTGTGCTTGAAATACACCGCATTTGCTCTTCTCAAGGACCCACAGCTTGGCTTTCCTGAAAGTCTGATGTCACGTATCACAGAATCGTGGCTTCCTGACGGAAATATCTTCAGCCACATCGGAAGTCCGGAATCATTGGCTCAGGTTTCCGGATTCATAGCCAAAGCGATCAACGGACTTGGATTCGAAGATCACTATATCCATGATTTGATGGCGTACGACCTGGCCTTCAATAGTCTCCTGTCGAAAGATGTCCGTGAAGGGTCAACATTGACCCGAAATTTTTCTCATGATGTTATGGCATTCATCAGGGAGATTCGGTCCAACGGATTTCGCGACTTGCCGGACAACGTGCCGCAAAGAGAATGTGCGACCGTCTTTAGGAAATTGCAGGATGATGACGTGGATTGCATAGAATTGCCCGCGGTTTTCAACACTTCGCAATCGAACCTGCGTTTTGGGACAGCTTAGAGGATGACGCGAGTGTCTGAGAATACGAAACCCATAGCAAACTATAACCTCGTTTTAAGGGAAGAGTTCGATGACTGGGCGATTCTCTTCGACCCTGACTCCGGTGACGGTTTCGGCCTCAACCCA
>DATJPW010000363.1:0-25405 GCA_035506215.1 Desulfomonilaceae bacterium | reverse complement strand
TGTCTTATCAGGCGCTACATTGGTAAGTTCTTGGCTGAGAAGGAATTTTATGAAAATGGGGACATAAAAGATTCCGTGCCGTATTGTCATCATCTTAACAAAGCTACGGGATTTATTTACGAGCCGGAAGGTTATTTGATCGACATGGAGCCTGATTTTTACGCCTTGGACTACCTGAACGCCTGGGCTGGAGCAAATGTCTTACGAGGCTTCCTGGAAAAGCGGTATGGAGATTCCTGGTTTCAGGTACCCAGGGCGGGAGAGTTTCTGAAAGAAATCGCGGCATCCGGTCGCCGGCATTCTGTCGAAACGGTAATCACTTCATTCTGCGGAGAGCCGCTTCGTCTGCCGGATTATTTGGGGGATTGATTCTCGCGGAATCTTGGGTTATATAAACGACCACCTCCAACGAGCACCTGTTGATAGAGTCGGTAGCGAACCGCCAACTCTATGAGATTTATGATAATTAGACGAGAGCGGTTAAAATCCCCGGGGGGCACCGGGGTGATTCTGCAGCTAGAACAATTACAGGGGTCGGAACGAAACGAAGCCTTGACAAGAAGGTGGTTATAAATCAATCCAAAACACAATTTCACATCATAAAATCTTACGAATGGATTGCCGAGGGCAAGTGCATTGGACAAGGAGAATGCCTCAATGCAGAGCGATACCCAGGTCATTGCCTACGAACAAAAATCAGTTCATGGGTCCGAGCCGGCACTATTACAGAGATCTGAGCTAACAACTCTCAGTATTGACATTGATTCGCTGCTCCCTCGTGAACTGACTGACTCCGGCAGTCACGATTTGCGATGGATCAGAAACATTTCTTTTGGCAAGCTGCTGGAATCCATTCCCATCCCTACCATTCTCGTGGATGCTTCGCACAATATCTTGTTCTTTAACAAAGCTCTCCTGAAAATGGAGGATGAACTGAGGCAGAAAATAGGATCGCCCTTTTCATCGCTATTTGCGGGACCGACAGATAAGGCGGAGGCCCTTGCCGCCTTAGGCAAGGTTCTGCACGAGAGAGGCACTCTCGTTTTCGAGTGTTCATTGTCATTAAATGGCAAGACTCTATGGTGTCGGATTCATCTGCGTTCGGTGCGATTTAAGACCGAAAGAATGGTTCTGGCGCTAGTAGAGGACCTGACCGCGGAGAAAAAACAACTCATAATAAATGAAAAATACCAGCAATTGGTGCAGGTTTTCCCCATCGGAATAGCCGAGTTTGCTTTGGGCAGGCCAATCCCGGTAAAAACTCCGGCGCAAGAGGTGCTAACCTCAATGGCAGATGCCAAATTGGTGGGGGGAAATCGAGAATTCGCTAAGATTCACGGGCATAGGGCAATCGACCGACTCAAGGGATACCGGCTGAACGAATTGCTGCCGTTCGGGGGTAACTTTGAAAAATTGTACCGGCTATGGGCGATCAACCGCTTTCCTATTCGGTCTTTCGAAATCAAAGAGCCTTCTTCAAGTGGAAAGAGGCGCTATTTCGAAATCACACTAGTGGGCAATGTCAAGAATGGGTACCTTGTCGGCTTGTGGACTATGAGACAGGACATTACCCAACGGAAAGAGGTAGAGGCCGCGCTCCGGGCTGCTCGCGACAAACTGGAAGAAAGAGTCCGAACAAGAACAGACGCGTTGATGAAAGCGAACGAACGGTTGAAGCTTGAAATCGACGAGCGTAAGAAAACGGAACAGAAACTGGAAGAGCTTGTGAATGAGCTTCAAGATGCCCTGAAGAAAGTAAAGACCTTGAGCGGCCTTCTTCCTATTTGTGCTTCATGCAAAAAAATTCGTGATGATCGCGGTTATTGGACCCAGGTGGAAGTATATGTCCGGGACCACACAGAGGCGGATTTTACTCACAGCATATGCCCGGATTGTGCCAAGAGACTTTATCCGGACCTGTACTCCGCAGCCGGCTACGAAGCGGATCGCTAGCTGCTTTGTTCGGGATGGCTTGGCTACTGTTTGCCTACCCTAACTGGGCTCCTTTATGGCACCTTATCTGAACCACAAATTCCACGCCCTCAGGATTATTGCACAGAGACAGAGTCCCGCCCAGGGCTTCCGCCATAGCTAATGCCCCCGCCAACCCGAGACCGTGCCCTCGGACCGGAAACTCCTCAGCTTTAATACATTGAAAATACTGATCAAAAATCTGCTTATGATAGATCTCGGGGATGCCGGGTCCATCATCTCTCACGGAAACGTTCACCGTATCATTATGAGTCGTGCACTTGAGAAAAACATTCTTATTTCTGTATTTGAAGGCGTTGGAAAGCAAGTTGGTGATTATGAGGCACAACTTTGGGCCGTCAGTATAAATAGTGCGGTTTAGCTGTTCCTCGTCCGATTCGAGGAAGATGCCGTTCTCACTTAATATCTTCTGAAAGCCGGTAACGTCGGGGGCCTCATCCAAGACTTCCGAGACCAGCGGATCGACCAGCTCGAAAACCTCCACGAATGCCTCTTTCAGCACACGCGAGAGAGTGCATTCCGCAATATTCATGATTCCCAGCGCGGCCTGGTCCACTTCCAACATGTTGTGGGCAAGGCACCTCAATTTAAGGGCGTTTCTCAGAATTCGCTTGATCACCTTCTCCTGGCCCGGGGTCATGGTCCCGTATCTATCAGGTTTTTCCAACAATGACCGGGCGCTTGTCTCTATTATGTTAACAGGATTCTTGAGATCATGAACAAGATGTGATGTTTGAATGTTCTTTATAGCCACTGCAAACCCCCGAATCCCGCCCCCTAATGTTGTTATCAGGACTGAATGATGGTAGCCTCACTCACCTCCAAGTCCTTTTGAAATTTCTCCCAGAATTCCTTTTCCGTTTTGGTCCAGTCCGGTCCGAAGCGCTTCCCGAAGGAGCCTGCCAATTTGTCCAATACAGATTTCCATGTCCCACGGTAGCCATATGTGAAGACATCCTCCAAGAATGGAGCTAGTTGACCGAGTTGATCTTTCGGTAAGAATGCCCGGGCGCCGAGTTCAATGGATTTTTTGAGTGATTCCGGACTGAGCGCATGGGCTGTAAGCATAACGGCGGGTATTCTCCTATTCACCGCAACCTCAAGAAGTTTAAAACCCTTCACTCCCATTATGTCAAGGATCACGAGGTCGTACGCCGCCGCGGACATCTTCTCCATCGCCTCTTCGTACGAAGACGCGCCGTCCAATTGAACTCCGTGTTCTTCAAGTTCCTCCGCAATGATGTCGAGAATATCCTGCTCGTCATCCACCGCGAGAATTTGTCTGCCGGCCAGCACCGTTGCCACCATAAGTTTAACTCCAATTTTATTATTATTATACGGTCGAGATTCGTGTCAAGCGGGTTCGAGCAGGCGAACGCTGGAGAAACAAAGCTATCCGCAATCCGGCCGCCATAAGGCGAAAAGCCGAACAAGCCAAGATTTGAGAAGGTTTGAAGAGTGGGCCGGGGGCTTTTTGTTATGCGTCCTACGCAAGGTCCTCAGGATTCTGATGTTCCCGAAGACGGACTGTATCCTGCCATGATGGAAGGATCCCGAAGCCGTCGGCAAATTGGATAGCTTTTATGACGGCCCTTTGTAGGGCTTCTGCAGCCAACAAGCCTATTCGGTTTAAATCCACCTCCTGTTCTCCTACACTCAATACCACTGTGAGGTCTCCGTCAATTTGACTGCGAAACGGCCTGATCACTCGGCCTAGACCCAGGGTGGCTTGGGCCGCGATCCTAGAAGCCTCTACTTTGTTAAAACGGGCATTCACAGCCACCACTGACAATGTGGTATTTTCCACCGAAACCCTGCGGGAGGCGGCCTTTCCCTCCTTCAATAGGATGGCTGAATCGGCCAATTCAAGAGATTTGGGTGCAATCCTGACTCCGGCGAGAAGATTTTGGTTTATGTCCGTGATATCCCCATAAGCGTTTACCACAACCAAGACCCCGACCACGACATCATCCGAAACGGCGGAAGCTGAACCCAGCCCTCCCTTCATGGCTTGTTCAATCCCAAAGAGCTTTCCTACACTGGCGCCGGTGCCGGCCCCTACGCTGCCCTGTTCTATGGGCCCGGAAGAAGCTTCTTGACATGCCTGGCGACCCATGGCCGCATCAGGTCGAACCGCGCCGTTTCCGAGGTTCAGATCGAAAATGGCTGCTGCAGGAACTATGGGGATTGTTCTTCCCACGACCGGAAGTCCGATTCCTTGCTCTTCGAGAAAAGCTAGGACGCCACCCGCGGCATCCAGGCCAAAGGCGCTGCCTCCGCACAGACATAACGCGTGAATACGGTCTACAACATGGAAAGGGCTCAGCGAGTCCATCTGGCGCGTTGAGGCGGCGGGACCTGCCACATAAATTCCCGCCCTGGCCCCATCGGGGCCCGGCAAAATCACGGTCACTCCCGTCTTGGCATCAATGTTCTGTGAGTTTCCGACTCGGATTCCTTGCACATCCGTAATGTCGTCATGGAAACCATGATGTTCGATCTTCATTCCAGGTTCCCTCGTGCTGCGGCCTCGCCCGGGATTCACGCACTGGTTTTTCTTTCGCCTGATATTCTTGGAATCGGGGAAAAAGGTCAAGGTGGAATCAAGATAATGGAATCAAAAGTGCTTCCTTTGCAGACGCGGTTCTGTCGACTTGATTCGGCACGAACAGTTCACAAAAAATCTTCAAGACATTTCCACACAGGTTGTAACCTTTAGGGGCTCCCATTCGTCTTATGCACAACTATCCAAAAAGGAGGGGTTGTGAAATGGACGAAAAGACAAAGCTCTTGATCAGTCTCGGGGCCGCGGTTGCTTCAAACTGTATTCCCTGCTTTGAGCATTTCATGGGAAAAACCGATGCAGTGGGTTTGACCTCGGAAGAGATACAACAAGCAGTGGACGTTGCAGACCAAGTAAAGATGGGAGCAAGACTGGCCATAAGGAGGGCCGTTAATGATACAATAAAAACCGGCGTTCAACCGTGTGGAGACACATCAAAGAGTTCATGTTGCGGTTAACCAAGGCAGGACAAGGAAATGGATTTCTGGGAGATCTATGATCAGCACTACTTACGGGTCAAGAAACTCATCATGGTGCTCGTGCGCGATGAATGGGCGGCAGAGGACCTCACTCAAGAAACGTTTGCCAAGGTCCAGGACCACCTGACTGATCTGAAGGACCCGGCGAATCTCTCTTCATGGATATTTCGCATCGCGTATAACCTTTGCCAGGACCATTTCCGCAACAAGGGCAGGTTGATCACAGGTGACGATCCGGACCAAGTTGAGAGGGGAAGTGCGGAAGAGAATTCCCTCCAAAAGATGTTCGAACAGCGTCAGATGGGCGCATGTGTACAGGAAGAGATTGACCGGCTTCCTGATTCGTTGCGGACCGTCATTATCCTGTCTGACATGGTGGAATTCAATCACCGAGAAATCGCGGATCTCCTTGGAATAACCGTTGACAACGTCAAAGTGCGACTGCATCGAGCTCGGAAACGGCTCAAGGCGCTCCTCGAACAAAAGTGCATGTTCGAAACGGACGAGAGGAGCGTCTTCGTTTGTGAGCCTAAAGAAAATGCAGCTGAGAGGAAGTGATTCAGATGTGGGGATACGACGGTTTCTGCTGTGGGTTTGGCTGGTGGTGGATAATTCCCATCGTGATGATCATCATGTGCGTCCTGTGTTTTCTTATGATGCGGAGGCGCATGGGGTGCATGATGTGCGGCCCTTCTTCTCGGATCCCGAATGACTCGACTTGGACCGCAGGCTCACAGTCCGCGAGAGAGATCCTGGACAAGAGATATGCTCGGGGCGAGATAGAAAAGGAAGAATACGAACAGAAGAAGAAAGATATTGAAGGGACCGGGGGCTGAGAGGTCGACGCCACTGTTAACCCACCAAAATCAGATAGCTTAGTTTATGGAATGGAATGAACAGGATCTTCTGGACTCTGTGGCCCAGGGTGCAAGGATGGTGGCAACCAACATTATTTTCAACACATTCAAGATTCACCAAGAATGATCAATGAACCGCCATCGAAATCGCTTGACGGTACATCTGGCAGCTAGGAGGGATTTCCTCCCTCACCCTTACCCTTTGCAGGCGGAGGAAATCCTCCTGGCACCAAGTTACGTTGTAAACTTCTAAGCTTTTCCTGCATACATCCTCAAGAGAGCTTCGGCCATCCGGCTTTTCGATGAATGGTGCGTGCACAGAAACAAGACCGCCGATTTCTTGGTTTGCTCCACCTCGATCATGTGTTCCCCAAATTCAACATTCCAGACCCAAAAGGACCTGTCCGATTGTCTTACTGAACCGACAGCCCGCGCAGTCTCTTAATCCAGGCTTGGGCTGCCATCTGGACAGGGTCCCAAGGACTACTCAAAGGAGGCGTGTAACTCAGATCAAGGTCGCTCAATTGCTCAATCGTCATGTTGCTGAACAGGGCAGTGGCAAATATATCAATTCGTTTAGACACTTCAGATCTTCGGTGTCCGAGAATCTGAGCGCCGAGGAGACGCTGCGTCCTTCGGTCTCCGGTAATTCGGATTATCATCTTTTCTGCGCCGGGGTAGTAAACCTTATGATCCCAGGTTTCGAGGTGATCGGTGAAAGGATCAAACCCCGCTTCTTGGGCCTCAGTGTCGCGGAGCCCCGTGCGACCGGCCACCAGGTCGAAAATTTTGACAGCTTGCGTGCCGAGCGAACCTTCGAACTCACGATTACCGCCCACCGCGTTTTCTCCTGCTACGCGTCCCTGTTTGTGAGCCGTGGTACCCAGCGGAAGATAGGTGTACTTTTTCAGGAGATTATGCCATGTTTCGACACAGTCGCCAGCCCCGTAAATATCCGGTACACTGGTTTCCATCCGCCGATTCACCTTGATAGCACCCTTGAGTCCTGTTTGAATTCCTGCGCCTGCTGCAAGGGTGGTCGACGGACGGCAGCCAACCGCTACAAGCACCAGGTCCACTTGAGCATTGAATTCTTTCGTTCCCTGTACTTTGAGGCTTTGTCCTTCAGCGTCGATCGACTCGATGCCAACGCCTGTTACCACCTTTACGCCGTGTCGCTTCAATTCTGCGGCGACTTTTTCTCCTAGATACTCGTCAACGGTAGTGAGGACCGTTTCTGCAAATTCCACAACCTTTACAGATAGTCCCCGAAAAGACAGGGCATCGGCCATCTCCATACCGATATATCCGCCGCCCACGATAAGGGCAGATCGCGACTCGTGTTCGGTGAGCCACTTGTAGACCGCAAAGCTGTCGTCCATCCATCTCAAGAGGAAGACCCCCGGCAGATCTATGCCCCTGATGTTGGGTTTGATGGATTCAGCGCCGGTCCCAATGACCAGTCTATCGTATTGTACTTCTCTTGTTCCTCCTTGCCGATCAACGACCTGAACGAGTTTCTTTTCGGCGGCGATTGCCTTGGCATGATGGTCCATGAGTAATCGAATCCCTGCCTGCTCGATCTCATCCTTGGTCCTATGGGCCAGACTCCGCCAGTCGGAGACTTCACCACTCAGGTAGAACGGCAGGCCGCAAATGCTGAAATTCGGGTACCTATCGGCAATCACAAGGGTGGGCTCAACGGAAGGGTCTACTTCGCGTGCCCTGAGAGCCGCGCTGATTCCTGCATCGCTTCCACCTATGATAACCAGACGTGTCATTGTTGAAGGCCTTTGTGCATCCCCACGGAAACGCGATCACGTTTGTGTTTTGAGGTTTCACCCTAGATCGTCGTGAAAATCATGCTTAACCTATTAACGTTAGCTTTTCGTTAAGGCTTCAGCAGGATAAAAGACTTTCTCTCGCAATCTGAAAGCTACGTTCACGAGGCTGATCAGTACCGGCACCTCCAGAAGTGGGCCAATGACATGAACTCCCGCATGTTCACTCCTGTATGTCACCATATATCGAAATATCGACCGTGGTATTAATTCGGTCCCGTGTCAAGGTCCATATCTACAAAAACGATGCTCGATATCTACCACTATTGCTGGACTAAGCGAAAGACTTTCATCGGCGGGCTGACAATCGACGTAGTCGTACCGGACCCAATGGAGAATCATTAAACCCCTTAGCGACCTCTATCCCTTTAAGCTCAGAACGAGAAAAGTGGACGTAAGGATCGTATGCTCGGTCCGCCACTCGCACCTCGACATGCAGATGCGGACTGGTCGCCCTACCTGTGTTCCCTACTTTGGCAATCGTCTGGCCCCGACGAACTTTCTGTCCGGGCCTAACGCAAATCCTGCTCAAATGTGCATACAGAGTGCAAACATCGCTGCCGTGATCCACAAGAACAGTCCGACCGTAACTTCGATACCCCTTTCTGGTGCCTGCGCATATCACTTCACCATCCGCACAGGCCAGCACGTCGTCCCCACGGGGCGCTGTTATGTCCAGGCCGGAGTGAAATGTGCCGCGCCTGTAACCAAACGACGATGATAAGGTCCCTGATGGGACCGGAAACTTGAGTTCCGGTACGTGCGGATGTCTCTTACCAGAAAAGGTGCCCTTTGGGCCCGTGGTCCGGGGACTCGGTGTTGTCTCCGAGGGCGAAAAAGAGCAGAGTTCCACACCGCGAGTCGGTTTATCGAAGCCGCTATCTATAATCTTGCCGAGGCTAATGATCGGGCTTGTCTCAGCCGCATAGGGTGACGGGTCTGTTTTTTTCAAGCTCGTCACGGAGGAGCATGATGCCAAGCAAAGAAGGAGCAGGACGGCAGAATATTTAGTTATATCACTACAATGCAACATGGCAGCCTTACAAATCCATCGACGTCTCTGTTACTTTATTTGCAGGACGCTGTCAACTGCGGATACCGATGTTTGAGCGAATCGACATGCAAGCTTAATGATTCACAAAGGGTTTCTCCCGACGGTAGCCCCGAAACCGATTTAGCCTTGACGGTCGACTGTGACCGGGGATAAGGTTGAATATAGGGATCTAGACAAGAAGCCGGATTGAGCAAACGCACCAGTATAGGTTAATGGCCGCATTTTTTGTTTTCGCCATGCGTCTTTGCGCGATCAAATTGTTCAGAATATTTAGCACACACAGGAGGCGGAAGAGAGGACATATGAACGGAGCGGACCTGGTTATAAAGACCTCTCTGGCCGCTGGCATTGAAATGTGCTTTGCTAACGTGGGCACGACTGAAATGCCTCTCGTGGTGGCATTGGATACGACACCGGGCATTCGAGCCATACTGGGGCTGCAAGAAGGGGTGTGCGCCGGGGCTGCCGATGGATATGGTCGGATGCTTGGAAGACCTGCGATGATTATTTTGCACCTAGGGCCTGGGCTGGCCAACGCTGTCTCCAACCTTCACAACGCCAAGCGAGCCCACACCCCGATCTTGAGCGTCACAGGCGAACACGCTTCCTGGCATCGCTCTGCAGATCCTCCTCTAGGTATGGACATTGAGGCCCTCGCGGGAACAGTTTCCGGCTGGGTACGCACGTGCGAGTCCGTTGATAATTTGTCGAGAGATACCGCAGAGGCAGCTGCAGCGGCTATGCGGGGGCAAATAGCCGAGCTTATACTGCCTAATGACTGTCAGTGGTCTGAATGCACCGATGAGACGATACAGACTCCCAGATTTTCATTTGACCCTCTTGACGACGGAGCCGTAGAAGCCGCAGCGAAACTCCTTCGTGCGAATTCGAAATCATTGTTGCTACTTGGCGGCCGGTCGTTGCTCAGGCGCGGATTGCACGCGGCGGCTCGTATCCAAGCTGCAACCGGATGTGATCTGCTTTCCGAAACTTTCCCCGCGCACATGGAAAGGGGCATGGGAATTCCTCCCGTAAATCGACTTCACTATTTTCCTGAACACGCGGCGGAGGTCTTGTCCAAATATCAGGTAATTGTCCTTGCAGGGGCAAGTGAACCCGTAGCGTTCTTCGGGTACAAAGATATGCCTAGTCGATTGTTGACTGAGAAACAGCAAACATGCCTCATCGCCGGCCCGGGGCAGAACGTGTGCGATGCTCTGGAACACCTGGCCGATGCTGTGGCAGCGTCCCGCGCCAAGCTTGACCCTGCCCCGACAGCAAAACCTCTGCGGCAGGAACTTCCTACGGGCAAACTCACCAGAGAAAAGTTGGCCGCAACTTTGGCGGCCTTACAGCCTGAAAATGCAATAGTAGTTGATGAATCGGTTACCACGGGGATGGCGTACTATCTGATGTCGGCAACGGCGGAGCCACACAGCCTGTTGACGTTGACAGGCGGCTCTCTCGGCATGGGAATGCCGTGTGCAGTGGGGGCAGCCTTGGCGTGCCCGGATCGTCCTGTAATCAATTTTCAGGCCGACGGGAGCGCCATGTATACTCTACAGGCATTATGGACCCAGGCGCACGAGAAACTGGACATAACGACGCTCATCTGCTCGAACCGAAGTTA
This sequence comes from Desulfomonilaceae bacterium, assembly GCA_035506215.1. GTDB lineage: Bacteria > Desulfobacterota > Desulfomonilia > Desulfomonilales > Desulfomonilaceae > DATJPW01. The sequence continues at coordinate 14,989 of DATJPW010000363.1, read as the reverse complement.
CGACATCCTGAAACTGGAACTTATTCGTTCAGGAAACGCTCCAACGGGGCAAAACGCGATAGGTCTCACGGACCTGAGGAATCCGTCAATCGACTGGGTGAAGATCAGTCACGGGATGGGGGTGCCTGCGGTGTCGGTTGATACTGCGGAGCAACTGGCAAAGGAACTTACTGCACGCCTTCGCGAACGTGGACCTCATCTCATTGAGGTGGTACTAGTGTAGTGTCTTTGTAATGGCTTTGCTGCGGCCTCGCCAATGAGGGGTACCGCCGCCGATCAACCCGGTAATTGATTCATCCTGCAACGGCGCGACAATCGCATCCGCGTGTCACGAGGTTTGAGAGTCGGAGGATTTGTGAAGCACGTTCATACACCTATCAATTTTCGTGAGAATGCCATTACAGCCCTGCAGGACAAGGCCCTGCGAAAAGCACTCCGCAAGGCTATGGATCTTTTCATCATGGCACGCGCAGTGGGTGTTTCCGGCACTCCTTTGGAAACCTGGAGGGAAAAGGCTTCGGCCATCCGCATGCGGGTTTTAGACGATCTGCCGGCTTACCTGGATACGTTTTCTGCAAATGCCACGAAGGCCGGCGCAGTGGTTTATCGCGCCAAAGATGCGCAAACAGCCAACGATATTGTCTTCAACATCCTCAAAGACCGCGGAGCGAGAAGGATTGTCAAATCAAAATCCATGGTCACAGAGGAGATCGGGCTGAACGAATATTTGCTGAGCCGCGACATGAGCGTGGTGGAAACGGACCTCGGCGAGTATATCGTCCAACTTGCCGGTGAGCCTCCTTCACACATTCTAGGACCCGCTCTCCATAAAGATAGACAACAGATAGGCCGCCTATTCCAACAGAAACTGGGAGTTCGCTATACGGAAGATGTCTCTGAGCTGATAAAAATCGCCCGAAACGAGCTCCGTACAGAATTCTTTAGAGCTGATGCGGGAATATCCGGGGCGAATTTTGCCGTCTCCGATTCCGGCAGCCTCGTCATATTCACCAACGAAGGAAACGGCAGGATGGTTACCACCTTGCCGCCCCTGCATGTGGCTGTGCTTTCCATCGAAAAGATGATCCCCTCATTATCAGACTTGCCAACATTCATTCGGCTCCTACCCCGTTCTGCCAGCGGTCAGACGTTGTCGAGCTATATGTCGGTGATAACCGGAACTCGAAAACTCGGAGAGTTGACCGGGGCCAAAGAGCTGCACATCGTTCTTGTGGACAACGGACGGTTTAAGATTCTGGCCGGCGAATGCCGTGAAATCCTGAAATGCATACGTTGTAGTGCGTGTCTAAATATCTGCCCTGTGTACAGAGTGGTTGGAGGTCATGCTTACGGTTCCACTTATCCGGGTCCCATGGGCGTAGTGTTGACCACTCTGCTGAATGGAATGGATGAGGCCCATTCCCTTCTGGATGCGACAACCCTTTGCGGAGCATGCGCAGAAGTTTGTCCCGTGCAGGTCCCTCTTCCTAAATTGCTGTCTACGTTGCGGGAAAAGAGGGTCATAGACGGTTTCACTCCTGCCGGTGAACGTGCAGCCATGTCCGTGCTCGCCTTGGCGATGAAAGTCCCCGCTGTTTTCAATCTGGGGCAAATCGCGCTACGGTTCGTCTGGCCTCTTTTGCAGGGAACCGTAGCCAACGGCAGGTTCAGCGGAATCGATCCGCCGGCAAAAAAGAATTTTCGACGGAGGGTTTCGTGATTAAAGACGATTTGGTAGAGCTTTTCTGTTCCAATGTCGTCAGGGCCGGGGCTAGAGCCAAAAGGGTCACAGACACCGATGGACTTCGGGATACTGTATCAGAATTGGTCCGCGGTGCCGGTTCAGTGTACTGCCCATGCGTTACTGAAATGGAAAAGGTCCTGACGATTTCTCCGCAAACACTGGTGGCCGATTACCTCAAGGCGGAGACGACTGTCGAGGAGGTTGCTGCCGGCATTGCCGAGACAGGAACCGTGGTCTGCCTCAGCTCGAGCGGTAAAGCTTTGCAGGCAGGGGTGGTCACATCACATCATGTGGCCATCGTTTCGCGGGAAAGGATCTTTGCGGATTTGGATGAATTCTTTGCTTGGATGGGTGGCCTTCCGCCGACCAATATCACGTTCATCACAGGGCCCAGTCGAACCGGTGACATTGAGCAGACTCTCAGTGTCGGCGTTCACGGCCCAGGTCGACTCGATGTAATCATTTGCTAATTCGTGCCGGGCTAATCTGAAGGTTAACGTTGTGCTGATCGCCGTTTCGCGGCGATAAAGTGAGGAGGTAAATGAATATCGTAACCTTATCGAGGTTGGTGGGAGCTTATGGAGATATCATCGCGACTATAGTTGCCAGGAGAATGGCACTGGACCTCATCGGACGAGAAGAGTTGCATGAAATGGCCCAGAGCTACGATCCGGAATACCGCGATGCGTGCGCACTCTATGAAAAAGAGCACGGCCCGGGTTTTTTTGAGCGCCTCTTTTTCGATAGGCCTTCATTTTACAGTCTCTTCGAAGCCCTTACCTATGATCTGGCATCACGAGGCAATGTGGTCTTGGTTGGCCGGGGCGCTCAAATCGTATTACGCGACATACCTGGAGTATTCAGGGCTCGAATCGTAGCACCGACTTCCATAAGAATAACCAGGATAATGGGGAGGTACAACTTTACCAGGGAAGAGGCGGAAGCTTTTGTTGGTAAGTATGACCACACACGTGACAACCTTGTACGCTCGATCTTCCACAAGGACATAAATGATTGGTCTCTTTATGACATAGTGGTCAACACCGCCAATTTCACTGCCTCGTCCGCCTCTGAGATAGTTATTGACGCGGTAGACGAAATACAAAAGGTGCCGGACGAACTGGCGTTAAGAGAAAAGTTAAGAAATATGGCGCTAGCCAAACGTGTAGAGAGTTCGGTTCGCAGAAAATTGAGTTCGTCCGCCGTTCGTAATGTCGAGATTACCGCCGACTCCGCCGGACTTATAAGAATTACCGGCCGGGTGCGTAGTGAGCAGGAAAAAGAAGCTGTGGAGGAAATTGTCTCCGGCCATTCGGAAGCGGTCAAAGTTGAAAATGAGCTTATGGTAACGGGTTTCTCATATGGGCCATAAAGACTGGGAGATCCCATGCAAAATCGAACAGCCGTTTTCCGCATCGGATCGAATTGACGTTCTACAGGAGACCTGTTGGACGGGCTACTGGCATGTCTAATTTCTACGAGTATCTTGTTTACTTAGAGGACCAACGCGCCTTATTATGTGAACTTCTGACTAAATGGGCCGACATCAATTCTTTTAGTCACAATCTGGCAGGTCTTGATCAGTTGACTTCCGCATTGCGAAAAGAGTTCAGCGTCTTCCCTGCGGAGATAGAAGAAGTCGAACTCGGGGCTCACGATATCCTTGACTCTGAAGGCGAGTTGAAAAAAATCCCGCTTGGGAAGGCCCTCCACATTCGCAAACATATTCCAGGGAAGCCTCAAGTCCTACTATGCTGCCATATGGATACGGTATTCCCTCTGAATTCTCAGTTTCAAAGATCTGTTCGCCTGAACGACGACACTCTCCAGGGCCCGGGGGTGACTGATGCTAAAGGGGGACTGCTGGTAATGTTCAAAGCCCTTGAGGCCTTTGAAGCGAGTCCCTGGGCCGAGGAGCTGGGATGGGAAGTAATCATCAATCCGGATGAGGAGATCGGCTCACCCGGATCGCGTTTACTGCTTGAACAGGCTGCTCACGCCAACCATATCGGTCTTGTATTCGAGCCTTCTCTTTCTGACGGAAGCCTTGTTGGATCTCGCAAAGGGTCCGGTAACTTCGTTGCAATCGTAAGAGGTCGCTCCGCGCATGCCGGCCGAGAGCCTGACATCGGCAGGAACGCTATCAACTCCATGGCGGAGTTCATTGTTGAATTGAATTCTCTTCCCCCCGGCGCACTGGGACTGACCGTAAATGTTGGATATATCGAGGGAGGCGGGCCGGTCAACGTGGTTCCTGACAGGGCGGTCTGCAAATTTAATGTTCGAATAACGGACCAGGAAGACCAAAAATTCTTCGAGGATCACCTGGAACTCACGGAACAGAAAATTAATAGAACTGACGGTATTTCTATTGAGATTCACGGAGGGTTCTCCCGGCCCCCGAAGGTGCTGGACAGTAAAACGCTGCAGCTTCTGGAACAGATAGGCGCGGCTGGCCGTGATCTTGGCTTGTCCCTGGAGTGGCGTTTCAGCGGAGGCGCGTGTGACGGCAACAATCTAGCGGCCTTGGGGCTCCCGACTGTGGACAGCCTAGGAGCGACTGGGGGCGGCATTCACAGCTCCAACGAGTACGTGTTATTGCACAGCATTGTTCAGCGTGCCAAATTGACGGCTCTGTTTTTAATGAAGCTGGCGAGCGGCGCCGCAACTGCGGCGCACTAAGGCCACGAAAGGTTACAGCAAAATCATTAATATGATCAGAACAATTGCCGAGAAATTCATGACAGACCCGAGGGTGGAGCAAGCAAAGAAATTGTTGCTTGAGGCGCTTCGCGAGCATCAGCAGATGATCGCCGAGGTTCGACCTACGGATCCTGAATTAACGGAATCATATAGAGAATCTCTCAGTGAATTCGCGGAACTTCGTGGTGCGAAGCTGTTTTTCCCTTACCTGGGCAGCGGCATAGGCAAGGGGCCGTTAGTGGAATTGGCCGATGGCAGCGTGAAGTATGATTTCATTTCAGGCATCGGGGTCCATTATTGGGGCCACAGCCATGGGGCCCTGGTGGAATCTTCAGTGAATGCAGCGCTGCACGACACCGTAATGCAGGGAAATCTTCAACAGAATATTGAAGCTGTCTCTCTGGCCAGGGACATGGTGTCGGCGGCTAATCAGAGCGGGGCCGCATTCAGTCACTGCTTTTTCTCAACCAGCGGCGCAATGGCCAATGAAAACGCGTTAAAAATCATTTTTCAGAAGAAGGGCCCGGCAAATCGCGTGCTGGCTTTTGAAGGATGCTTCATGGGCAGGACGTTGGCCCTCTCAAACATTACGGACAAACCGGAATACAGAGAAGGTTTACCATCCATATTACATGTTGACTATATTCCATTCTTCGATCCTGAGCGACCGGGCGAGAGCACAAGAATTGCGAAGAACCACCTTAAACGTTATCTGAGCCGTTATCCGGGCAAGCATGCCGTCATGTGCTTCGAATTAATTCTCGGGGAAGGCGGTTTTCATCCGGGGAGCAGAGATTTTTTTGTGACTCTCATGGAGATACTTAGAGAAAACAACGTGACAATAATGGTCGACGAAATTCAAACCTTTGCTCGGACTGAAAGTCTTTTCGCGTTTCAGTACTTTGGGCTGGATAACTTCGTCGAAGTAGTCACAGTGGGGAAACTCCTTCAAGTGTGCGCCACACTATTCAGGCCCGAGTACAATCCAAAGCCGGGTTTGCTCAGTCAGACTTTTACCGGCGGTACGGCCGCGCTTTTCGCAGCCAGAATCATCGTTCGAGAACTGATCGAAGGTGGGTTCTTCGGGCCGGAGGGCAGGATCGCTCGGCTTCACAAGCATTTTGTCGGTCGGTTGGCTGAGATTCAGAAGCGTCACCCCGCTTTGATCGCAGGTCCGTTCGGCTTTGGGGCTATGATAGCTTTCACTCCGTTCACCGGCGAGCCCGCAAAAGTAAGAGAGTTCATTGAAGCATTGTTCGAAGCCGGCGTGATGAGTTTCTACGGTGGTTCCGATCTGTCGCGTGTGCGTTTCCTGATTCCAGCGGGGACAGTGACTTTCAAGGATATTGATATAGTGGCAAGCATCATTGAGGAGACCCTGGTGCGAATGACCGGATAATGGGCCGATTTGTTTCTACCGACCCCTGCAATTCGGCCGTCCTGTAGCGGTTTAACCTCGGAGTCGGCATGGTTGTTGTCCGGCCTGTGAAGTTGAAGGATTTGGACGGTTTGGTCCAACTCGCGTACCAAGCGAGCTTCGGACTTACTTCTCTCCCGCGTGGCAGGGAACTCCTTCACAAAAGGATCCTGGAATCAACGGAGAATTTCGCCAGGACAGGCGAACGGCCTCGAGGTGAACTTTTCGTTTTCGTTATGGAAGACCTGGAACACGGATTAGTCGTGGGCACGAGTTCCATAGTCTCGAAGCTCGGCGGGTTCCAACCGTTTTACGCCTATCGAATCGAGACGTGCCTTCACGAAAGTCAGATGCTCAACGTTCGGAAACAAGTACAAACTCTTCATTTGGTAGTGGAGCATAGCGGTCCATCCGAAATTGGCGGCCTATTTTTGGCGCCGGAGTACCAGAAACACGGCAGAGGCCGTTTACTATCGTTGTTCCGCTTCCTGTTCATGTCCGAACAGCGCAGCCGTTTCGAATCACCTGTTCTGGCGGAGATGCGCGGCGTGGTGGATGATCAAGGGCGGTCTCCCTTTTGGGAAGCAATCGGGCGCCATTTTTTTGATATAGATTATCCGACCGCGGACTACCTTACCCAAGTTGACAAAAAGTTTATAGCGGACCTCATGCCCACGTGTCCGATATATATACCTTTGTTGCCTAAATCTGCCCAAGATGTGATTGGAAAGGTCCATGAGCGAACCGAGCCCGCCCTGAAGCTGCTTGTGGACGAAGGCTTCCGATTCAGCGGGATGGTTGATATTTTCGAGGCCGGACCGATCATTCAATGCAACCTAGATGAGATCCGCATAGTGAAAGAGAGCCAAGCCGGCGCGGTCACGGAAATTGCCTCGGCAGGGATCGAGTCGGACCGGTTCATTATTTGCAGCTCGCAGAAAGATTTCCGAGCCTGCGTTGGGACGGTAGACAGAATTAACGGTGGGGTCAGAATCACCCGAGAAACCGCGGCATTGCTGCAAGTGACTTTGGGGGATAGGGTGCGTTTCGGTCCTTTTCGTCCTTCGAAAACCAGCGACGAAGGCAAATAATGTCACACCCGTCTCATTTCATAGAAGGTTTGTGGATTGAGGGGATCGGCGAGAAGTTCACCTCCACAGATCCGGCCACCGAGGAGTTGATTTTTGAAGGCCGTAGCGCCACATCCGAGGAGGTGGATCTGGCCGTAACAGCCGCGTCCAACGCTTTTCGAGAGTGGGCCAGCAGGAGCGTAGCCGAGCGCGTCAGGTATCTACAAGCCTTCCGCGAGCAACTTACTGAACATAAGCACGACCTTGCAGAGACAATAAGTCGGGACACAGGCAAGCCTCTATGGGAAGCGATCACGGAAGTGGACGCTATGGTGGGCAAAGTCGGCCTTTCCCAGGAGGCATATCAACTTCGCTGCGGAATCTTCGAGACAGAAGTCGGTCCTTCTTTGGCGGTGACTAGATTCAGACCGCACGGCATTGTGGCGGTATTCGGGCCATTTAATTTTCCCGGTCACCTGCCCAATGGACACATTGTGCCTGCGCTCTTGGCCGGCAATACAGTGGTTTTCAAACCAAGCGAGCAGGCGCCTCTTGTGGCTCAACGGACGGTTGAACTGTGGGAACAGGCAGGGCTGCCCAACGGGGTGCTCAATATGGTGCAGGGCGGCCGAGAAACCGCTACTGCTTTAGCTGCGGATGCTCGCCTGGCCGGGCTCTTCTTTACCGGTAGCGTCGAAGTAGGTAGATCTCTGCACAAACAATTTGCCGGGTATCCTGAAAAGATTCTCGCCCTCGAAATGGGAGGAAACAATCCTCTGGTGGTGCACGAAATTTCCGATTTTGCGGCAGCGGCCTACCTCACCATTCAGTCCGCATTCATTACTGCCGGTCAACGCTGCACTTGTGCCCGGAGGCTGATTGTGCCTCTCGGTAAAGAAGGCGACTCTTTTATCAGCTCACTTGTCTCGATGATGGGACAAATACGCGTGGGACGGTACTCCGACATTCCCGAGCCGTTCATGGGTCCGGTTATCTCCGAGATGGCGGCCGACAAGCTGTTGCGGGCACAGTCTGCACTTCGGACACGGGGCGGCGCAACGCTGGTGGAGATGAAACGGTTGGATCGCCTCGGATACTTTCTCTCTCCCGGCCTTATCGACGTGACCGCTGTCTCGAACCGTACTGATGACGAGCTTTTCGGGCCTATTGTCCAATTGATCAGGGTGACGGATTTCGATGCGGCCGTCCGAGAAGCCAATAATACTGTGTTCGGTCTGGCTGCGGGCCTGCTGAGTGATAACAGAGAACTGTATGATCGATTTATTTCCGGCATCCGCGCGGGTGTGATTAATTGGAACCGGCAAACAACCGGGGCAACGGGCAAAATGCCTTTCGGCGGAGTAGGCGCCAGCGGTAATCATCGGCCCAGCGGCTATTTTGCCGCGGATTATTGCTCTTACCCGGTCGCATCTATGGAGACGGATCGTGCGGTTATGCCCGAAACGCTCACACCCGGGATCGAGCTGTGACGCTTGTGTTTACCTCCACCCTTTAAGTCATGAGCAAGCAAGCTGTTGAAGTGAATTTTGACGGTCTGGTAGGTCCGACTCACAATTATGCCGGGCTCGCGTATGGCAATGTGGCATCGATGAAGCATGCCTCGGCGGTTTCCAATCCCAAGGCCGCTTGTCTTGAGGGCCTCGAAAAAATGAAACTCCTCATGGACCTTGGAGTTGCTCAGGCTTTGCTGCCTCCGCACGAACGTCCGGACATGAACACATTGAGAAGGCTAGGCTTTCGTGGCTCTGATTCCCGAGTGTTGGAGCAAGCCGCCAGGAAAGCTCCCGATTTATTAGCTTCCTGCTATAGCGCGTCCAGCATGTGGGCGGCCAACGCAGCCACGGTTTCGCCCAGCGCAGATACGGCCGACGGGTTGGTCCATTTTACCCCTGCGAACTTGATAAGCCATTTTCACCGGGCGATTGAAACGGAATTTACACAAAAGCTGCTTGAAACTATTTTCAGAGATCCCTCTATGTTCGTTCATCACGCTACATTGCCTTTTGCAGATCAGTTCTCGGATGAAGGGGCGGCAAATCATACACGTTTGTGCAAGTCCCATAATGAAAAGGGAGTGGAACTGTTCGTATACGGAAAGAAAGCGCTGGAATATTCGAGTCCGACTCCCCAATCATTTCCACAGCGTCAGACCTATGAGGCATCGTCGGCTATCGCCAGACTGCACCGACTGGAGCCACAAACAACGGTGTTCGCTCGTCAAAACCCCGTGGCCATTGATGCTGGAGTGTTTCACAATGATGTAATTTCGGTCGGAAATCAGGACGTCTTCTTCTATCACTCCACAGCTTTCTCCGATACTCCATCAGTGTTGGCGGAGTTGAATCATAAATTTCAGGAATGTTGCGGGAGCGAGCTGACCTTGATCGAGGTCCGTCCTGAGCAGATATCCGTTCGGGAAGCGGTTGATACATATCTGTTTAACAGTCAGCTCGTAACTTTGCCTGACGGCGGAATGTGTTTCATCGCTCCGATTGAATGCATGGAAAACGATAAGACAAGGACTTCGCTCGAATCAATAGTGGCCGATTCCGCAAACCCTATCCGGGCTGTTCATTATGTTGACATTCGACAGAGCATGAAAAACGGAGGGGGACCGGCCTGTTTGAGATTGCGAGTAGTATTGACGGAAGACGAGCGAACCGCCAGTCATCAAGAGATCTATCTCACGCCGTCCGTTTACGGAGAGCTGAAGAATTGGGTCTTGCATCACTACCGCGATCGGTTGCTCCCGACAGATTTGGGAGACTTATCCTTGTTAAATGAATCCAGAAGAGCGCTTGATGAGCTAACTCAAATTTTGAAACTCGGGTCCATATATGAGTTTCAGAAGGTGTGAATATGCTGCGCCCAATTTGGGAATCGCCGCTCTCAGTCTGATTCAAAACGCTCCGGATAGCAGCGTTCTAATACTCCACGTACCACAGCTTTCAGATGATCTATATTAGTGCCCTTTTTTTCAAGAAACGCCGCTGCCTTCTTCACGGAATCATGGGCGGAATACTCCGTAGGAAACGTATGGACTACGACGGGCAATGAAGGTTTGATTTTTTGGAGCTGTTCCAGAACGTCGGGTCCTTCAAAATAAGGCATATCGAGGTCCAGTATCAGGAGATCACTCGGTGCATTCGACTCGATAATTCCCAGCAATTCCCTATCATCTTTGGCCAATCTCACCGAATAGCCGTCCGCGCTAAATTCCCTTCGTAGGAACTCCCTGACGTTCCTGTTTCGGTCCGCTATCACTAAAGTGAATTTGTCGCCCATGCTGCCGGTCCTGCGGAAATTCCTAAAATGTTAAAGCAACGGACGTGCCAAAAACGATGATCGGCAGTAACATGGACACATGGTTGCAGCCATCCGATTTCTCAACAGTCATCCGGCCTTTATGATACTTGTGGGATGTCAACTTTTCTGACAGGTCGTAAAAGTCTATATACGGATGTGCGTGTAAACGAGGAAAATGCGAGACGGCAATATGAGGCTGTTTCGTCGTCCGGGAATGACCCCGTGAGAGGTATCGTTATCTCGAAGGCACCCGTTTTCATAACATAACGTGTTTCTCCTAAGCCGCAGTTTCAACTGAGGAGAAGCATTCCCGGACACAGAAACTGTTTTTCGAGATGGTGGAGCACCGAGAAAAGGGGCTTAACACGTGCTTACACGGCGCTCCACTCTGCACGCGAAACGATTATTTTTCCATCATCTTCGGCCCACGGCCCATTTTCTTTGTACTCAGGAAATCCGCCAGAATATTTACCTGTTCCGGCGTGAGCTTTGAGAGCTGCTCCCTTTTTACTTTGAGGTCTTCAGCCATGACTTCCGAAGCGAGCTTCACGATGTCTTCATCCAATTTCGCAAGCCTGCCCTGCTCTATTTTGCCGGAAATCAGCATGTTTTTTTTCTCATCGTGCAGCCCCATCAAAGCGGTTCTGGCTTTTCTGGTCTTGTCCTGAGAATCGACATACGCGAGCCGCGTCTGCTTCACTTGGTCATCCGTCAACTTGAGTTTTTCAATCAGATCGGGCGGAGCACTCAAGAGACCAAGGAATGCACCTTCAGGCGGTGGAGGACCCGGCGGGGGTCCGGGAGGCCCCCCAAAAAACCACCCTCCGTGCGGAGGCGGTCCTGGCGGCGGTCCCGGAGGCTCAGCAAGGGCAATAAAACAGGTGGCGGATGCAAATGTAATCAGTCCAAGAATCAACACAATAACTGTCTTTTTCATTGAGTTCTCCTTCTGTTAATGATGGTTGATTCAATTTGATAGCGAACCCCGACAGCCTGCAGGCGCCGGGAATTTGCTTATCTGAAGTAAGTGTAGACGGTAAACGTGGAAAAAATATGGAGAAGCTGTGTTAAGATTGTGGAGTAGACATCATTTGGGAGGAGTGGAGCGGCTTATAAAGCGTCTGATCAAGGTCGGAACGAGAGCCTCGTGTCACGGTCGGAGGTGATATGCACATGTCGCGGCGCGGTCTCCTTTGGCTCAACATTCCCGCACCGCCCAACTTGACAGTCTTTGCCGCCATATCCATTTCTATTAGAGAAGGCGATGCTTATGCCGAGGCACAGCATAGTGGTGATTCAAGCGTCGGCTGGTGGAGTCGACGCGTCGAAGACCGTTTTTTCAAGTCTGCATCCGTTCAGCGTTTGACTTTTCCAAAATGTTAAAACCCTTGAGACGGGGGGATAAATGAAGAGAAAGAAATATTTCATTTTTTTCGGCTTGTCATCCCTATGTGCCGTAACTCTCCTCGGAGGTTGCAGCACGATACTCGTGTTGGATCCCAAGGGACCAATCGGCGAGGCCGAGCGGTTCGTCATCATTGCAGCCATTTTGCTCATGCTGATCGTGGTCATTCCCGTCTTCATTATGGCTTTCTGGTTTCCTGCAAAGTTCAGAGCTTCCAATACTGAAGCGACTTATATGCCGAAATGGAGTCGTTCCGCCGGAATTGAGTTCTTCATGTGGGGGGTCCCCATTGCGATTGTCACTCTTCTTGGGATTCTGGCCTGGAACACCACTCATTCTCTCGATCCCTATAGACCTATCCCCTCGGCAGACAAGCCCGTCAACATCGAAGCAGTATGCCTGGATTGGAAATGGCTCTTCATCTACCCGGATCACAATATTGCCACCGTCAATCAAATCACATTTCCCGTCAATGTTCCTGTCAGCTTCAAAATCACCTCGGATACGGTAATGGCTTCCTTTTTCATCCCGCAGTTGGGCAGCCAGATTTACGCGATGGCAGGCATGCAAACCCAATTGAACCTGCTAGCTGATAAACCAGGCACTTATACCGGTCAAAATCAGCAATTCACCGGTCGCGGTTACGCTGATATGCATTTTGAGGCTAATGCGGTTTCCAAGGAAGAGTTTCAATCGTGGGTGCAAAAGATCAGACAGTCTCCGGAAAAGCTTGATCCAGACCGATATGAAAAACTCGCAAAGCCCAGCGACGGCTACCACCCCGTGACTTATTTCTCTTCGGTCAAGCCCGGTCTGTTTGAGGATATCCTGCGCAAATCCGATCCGACTTGGGGCAAAAGTCACGGTCATATGAGCGGGCGATCCATTCCCACACACACAGGAACCGAAGTTGCGGAGGCAAATTGATATGTTTGGAAAGTTAAGCCTTTCAGCGATTCCGTACAATGAACCGATTACGATAACCGCAGTAGCCGGCGCGGTCCTCCTGGGCTTGGTGATCATGATCTTGATCACTTACTACCGAAAGTGGACCTACCTTTACAAAGAATGGCTGACCAGCCTGGACCACAAAAAGATTGGTATCATGTACATTATTATCGCACTGGTCATGCTACTTCGCGGGTTCTCCGATGCCATTCTGATGCGCGGTCAGCAGGCCATTGCAGCGGGCGGCTCCCTCGGCTACCTGTCCCCCGACCACTTCAATCAGATATTCAGTGCTCATGGCTCCATCATGATCATCTTCATGGCCATGCCGTTTCTGGCCGGATTGATGAATATCGTTGTGCCGCAGCAAATCGGCGCACGCGATGTAGCCTTTCCTTTTATGAATTCGCTCAGTCTCTGGCTAACCGCAGCCGGGGCGTTGCTGATCATGACATCTTTGGGTGTGGGTGAGTTTTCCAAAGCCGGATGGTCGGGATATGCCCCTTTGAGCGGAATAGAGTTCAGCCCCGACGTTGGGGTGGACTATTGGATATGGGCTTTGCAGATCGCCGGTATCGGCTCGACTTTGACCGGGATCAATTTCATCGTCACCATCATGGCGATGCGAGCGCCCGGCATGACGCTCATGCGGTTGCCGCTGTTTGTTTGGACTATTTTTGCCACCATGGTACTCGTAGTTTGGGCATTTCCGGTTCTGACAGCCGCTCTCGCTATGCTGACACTCGATCGCTACCTGGGTCTGCATTTTTTCACGAACACCCTCGGCGGCAACCAGATGATGTATGTCAACCTGTTCTGGACCTGGGCGCATCCCGAGGTTTACATCCTGATCCTGCCGGCTTTCGGGGTCTTTTCGGAGGTCGCGGCCACTTTCTCCGGAAAGAGACTGTTCGGCTACAGATCCATGGTCTGGGCCACGGCCGCTATCACGGTTCTATCCTTCTCCGTGTGGATGCATCATTTTTTCACGATGGGCGCCAGCCCGAACGTCAACCTCTTCTTCGGGATTGCGACCATGCTGATTGCCATCCCCACCGGGGTAAAAACCTTCAACTGGCTCTTTACCATGTATCGTGGCCGCATAAGGTTTGATACGCCGATGTACTGGACCATAGGGGCCATCGTGACCTTCGCCGTCGGCGGGACTTCAGGCGTGCTGCTGGCGATACCATCCGCTAATTACGTGATCCACAACAGCACGTTTGTGATCGCTCATTTCCACAATACGATTATCCCCGGAGCGGTGTTCGGCTTTTTTGCAGGTTATTATTACTGGTTCCCCAAGGCCGTCGGCTTCCGTTTAAAGGAAGATTGGGGCAAACGCGCATTCTGGTGTTGGCTGATCGGCTTTTTGCTTGCCTTCGTCCCCCTGTATGTGCTGGGCTTCATGGGCATGCCCCGCCGCATGGCGTTTTATGCCAATCCCGCCTGGCATCCCTATCTGCTCGTCGCCGCATTAGGTGTGGCCGTGATCTCGCTCGGCATCCTCTTTCAGGTAATTCAATTGCTCGTCAGCATTAGAGAGCGCCGTAGCCTCGCGGATCCCACCGGCGATCCCTGGGACGGCCGCACGTTGGAGTGGATGACGTCTTCTCCTCCTGCGGTCTATAACTTCGCGAAAATACCAGTCGTAGATGAAATCGACGCGTTCATGGAGATGAAGGAAAAGGGGACCGCACATAGCCGGCCGGATAAATATAACGACATCGAGATGCCGAAAAACGCGGCGCACGGCCTTATTCTCGGCGGACTAGCTTTCGTGTTGGGATTTTCATTGGTCTGGCATGTCTGGTGGCTGGCCATACTGGCCGCTCTGGGTATGCTTGTCACGGTCATTGCCCGCTCGATGGACGATGACATCCATTACGTCATACCCGCGGCCGAGGTCGAGCGGATCGAAAATGAACGCTATCGACTGCTGGCTTCCGTGGCGAAATGACGTCCCGCACACCAACAGACCGTCACAGAACCTGTAGCGGAGATGTAGATGATGACAACAGACGCTTTGACCATCGGCGCCGGTCGTTACGAAGAAGTTGAGCGCCACGACACCGTCGTGACTCAGACATTCGGTTTCTGGCTCTATCTTATGAGCGACCTCATAATATTTGCGACGCTCTTCGCCACTTATGTCGTCTTCAGCCACAGCTATGCCGGCGGACCGACGGGGAAGGAATTGTTTGAACTGCCTTACGTCTTGGGAGAAACCTTTCTCCTGCTGTTCAGCAGCGTAACCTATGGGCTGGTCATGTTGGCGGTGCACAACGGCATGAAGAAGTGGGTCCTGATCGGGCTCGCCGTTACCTTTCTGCTTGGGCTTGGATTTGTCTCCATGGAAGTCATTGAGTTCCACA
>DATJPW010000362.1:0-2447 GCA_035506215.1 Desulfomonilaceae bacterium | reverse complement strand
GTGGCCGAGATCCAGATCGGTCTCGGCCCCGTCATCCGTAACGAAGACCTCGCCATGCTGAAAAGGATTCATTGTGCCGGGGTCAACATTGATATACGGGTCCAGCTTCTGCATCGTTACCCGCAGTCCTCTGCTCTCCATCAAAGCCCCGATGGAAGCAGCGGCCAGACCTTTACCCAGAGACGAAAGAACTCCACCTGTGATGAAAATGAATTTTGGCTGGCGCAAAGAATCATTCCTTTTCGGTTGCGGGTTAGTCGCTCATGAGCCCTTCACCGGTTGTGCCGAAAAACCGCTGGCAGTATAGCAGATGACACTCTAAAGTCAATCTGACAACCTCTTGCCGTACATCCTCCCGGGCATGGTTCCCGGATCTTGCCCCGGGAGGAATTTTCTGTTGCATTTTAAATGAATGTCGCATAGTCTGAGTTCGGTAGTTGGCAAACTTCTTGCTAATAGTATCTCAACTATCGATGAAAATCAAAATTATTTCTTTCGCGGACGGGGTTTGCTCCAAATGATGGTAAGCCATTGCATGAGCACGGAATTAGTGACCATTAGCAAGGAAGCGTCTATACAGGAAGCCTTTGCCGTGATGAAGCGCCATTCGATCCGTCACCTGCCGGTCGTGGATTCGGAAGGAGCGCTCTTGGGCTGGGTGACCGACGCCGACTTGCGCGGCGTTTTGATCGCATCCATGCTGGAGGAACTGACTCTGGAAGACGTGATGGTTCGCAAGCCCTACATCGCTCATCCTGACATGCTGCTGGACGAAGCGGCACACATCATCCTGGAGAAACGCATTGGCGGCATGCCTGTCATTGAGAAAGGCAAATTGGTCGGGATCATCACCGTTGCTGATATTCTATCTGCGTTTATCAGCATGATGGGGGTGTTCACCCAGTCCTCCCGGTTGGATGTGCAGATTTCGACCCCGCTTGTTTCGCTGCAGGAAATAACCCGATTGCTCCAGGATCATGGTGCTGAAATCATCAGTATCTGCAATCTGCCTGTAGTGGAAGGAGACGAGCAGATTTACACGTTTCGGTTGAAAAAGATTGATTTGAAACCGATTCTGGCCGAACTTAAGGCAAAAAATATCTGGGTAGTCTCCTCGATTTCTTGAGTCCCTCCCGAACCACTGTCTCTTGAAACCTGATTCCCCCTGTTTGTGCTGACTTTTACCCACACAAAACACCGTGGGTGTGACACGGAGAGGGGGAGATACGGAGACGCGGGGATTTTGAGATGAGGAGATGCTGATGGGATTCGCACTTCGACTCTCAGTGCAGCGATACTGTCCACCTTCTCTCCACCTCACCCCGTCACCCCCTCTCTGCGTCTCCGCGTCTTTGCCATGGGGTTAACGGAGATGGCAAGAGGCGTCTTATGAGCTCGATGATATGCGAGCTCAAGGAGGTGCTTTCAGAAGAAGGGGACCAGGTCAAAACCTCGGACTCCTCCCAGCACTCTTTGACAATATGGACCTTGGAGCCGCGAGGGGCCCAGATATCCGGGTCGGTCGGACCGAAAATAACCACGGCGGGAATTCCCACCAACGCAGCCAGGTGACTTACCCCGGAATCGCTTCCCATATAGAGCCGGCATTCGGAAAGCAACGCAGCCAGATTGGACACGGTGAGTCCCTCCAAAGTCAGCACTTCCAGCTTCCCGGCTTCTTTGGCAAAGCCTCTGAGCTGCTCGTCAGCAGGTCCCAGCGTCAAATATATGGGATAATGATACTGACCGCGAAGAAACCGAAGGATCTCCCACCACTTGTTCAAAGGCCATATTTTCCTCAGCCCCCCACTTCCGGGATGAATGAGAATGGGTTGACCGAAAGACGTTTGCCTTCTCAGTCCCAGCTTTTCTTTTATCAGAGACACCTCATGCACAGTGGGCCTCAGGTCGGGAAGGCTCGCCTTCAGAGGCCACCCCAACTGCTGACATTGCTCCAGGAGGAAGTCATGTACGTGCCGATGGCGTCCTGGTTCCGGGAAAGATTGAATCCAATGCACGGGACAGGACAATCGTTCGGCGAGTCTTCCGCCAAGCACGCGACTGCCTGCCTGTCCAAAAATTAGAATAGCCAGGGCGTCTTCAAAGAATCGTGGAATCCTCGCCTCTCTCCAAAGCTCCTCATGAAAGAATGGGACCAGTTCCAGGTCGTCAGGCGGATGGGTTTTTCCGATATAGGTTTTTTCGGCCAAAACGGCCACATGTTCCGCTTTTGACCAGAGATCGATGCGGACCAAGGGATAGGAGCGGTGCAATGCCTCCAGGACGGGAAGTGTGAACAGGAAATCGCCCAGAGCTCCCTGGTGTAACACGACTATCTTCCCGGATACTGTCGACTTAATGGGGGGCATGCGATGTGTGCCTAAGATGAAGACTATTCCGCTCTCTTGCTAATCTTGCGGCTTACAGTGGGGCAGGGTGATCCTCAC
>DATJPW010000361.1:0-9765 GCA_035506215.1 Desulfomonilaceae bacterium | reverse complement strand
GAACCACTGCTTCCAGCCCGCGGCTCGGTTGGCTCAAAATGAGAATTCCAATCCCAGGCCCAGGCCATACCAAAATCTCTGTATCTGGGAATCGGGAATGTCCACGCTACCGGTCAGTATGGAGGCGAAAACTGGTAGTGTCGAGGCCTGAACGGTCGAATCGAGCCTTCCCGTTCCATTGGCCTGCATCCAACTGCCGTTCAGCCAGAAGGTCCCTCTCCAGTTGGAACTCAGCGGTATGATTCCCTCAAAATCTCCTTCCAACATGTAACCACTTGTGCCGTTCAGTGTGTAAAGCGTTTGGATTGTCTCCTGCTGGGTCGCGCTTATGCAGTTAATGAGAAATGGGTCATTCCACGTGTTCCATACCAAAGGGGTACCTATGAATCGCCATCTGTAACACAGGATCGTGTCACAGCCGCAGCATTTTCGTCCCTTCCCGCGAAGTCCGATATAAGGTGTGTAAAACTTTCCTAGAGGGTCACTCATCCCTGGGTCGCTCCCGGCGCCCTGATGTACGCCGCCAATTCATATACGGTCGCATGTTATGGCAAGGCCGGGCGGTGTCGCATCCAAGGCCTCCGTGACACCTCGTGGATTCTGTAGCCGATAATCAATGTGCTCGAGTCTGAAACCGGCCTCAAAAGCCAATTCAGGTGTGAACCACCAGTCCAATCCGGCCTCCCACATCCACCAGTGGAACCAGGTGTCCCAGGTCCACGGAGAAACGGAATTCGCTCCGTTGCCTATAGGGGCGGCTGTATCGGGAAGGGTAAAAGCACCTGTGGCATTCATCGTCATGTTGCTCAGACGGGGGACATTGATACCATATCGGCCGAACAGCACCAGTGTCGGCAGCGGCTGAGCCTCCACATCGGCAAATCCGACCCAGAAGCCACCATCATGTAGCGTGACATCCATGCGTTCGAAAGCGAAATGCGTTTGAGTGGGATCAAGATTGGGGTTAAACGGGAAGAGGCTCTCGAACCCCATCCACGCGTAGCCGAACCTAACGCCACCTGTCACTCTCCATTGTTCGTCTTCGTACAGCCTACGACCAGCTGCCCACCCAGCTGCCCATCCTGTTCCCGGAGCGCCTGGAAACGTGTACATGCCGGCGTTGTTCCATCCCGGAGCAGGGGGTGGCGGCGGCGCCGGATATAGGGGCGTGGGCGGTGGCCCTCCTTGCGTCAGCCCGATGCATGGGGACAAAACAAGGAGTAGCGTGCCCAGAATCATGAGAAGTCTTGCCATAGCCAGGCCTCCTTGAGGGTTTCAACAAGGGACAGCGGCATTGGGGGAAAATCATTGCCACGCGGCTGTCTCGCACTATCGCTCATAGATATGTATCAAAAATAACCTTAAATGTCAATATGTTTCGACAATTACTTTATATAATATATTATATTTATGCTGCAATTAATTTTAATTGCAGTGATATGATATCAATAAAGTTCATCTCCCCAACTGCTTTGCGGATTTGACAGGAACCCCACCTAAAATGGTCCATGTGTAATCCCAGGAGTGAACGAGAGATTCCCACACTTCTCTCTTTAATGAAGGCGAGTTAAAGGGATCCCGCAGGACGCTGGATTGGAAGTTGCGCCGATACTCCGGTACGGAACTGAAACCTCCAGACCCGTGGCACTTATATGGATTTCTGATCGGCTATCTTCGGATGCGGATGTAGGATAGTTGTTTGGCTTGAATACTGTGTGTCATCGCCGGTGACCAAAGAGCTGTTTGGTCAGGCTCAAGAGCCTTCCCAATGACCGGGGATGCTTCAGCAAGAGGCTCTCCGCTGTGGTTCGCAGGGCGGCAATCGCCTTGGTCCTTGATTTTCGAACCCACGGAATGACACTGGCGCGGCCTCCGTATTTTAATTTGTAGTGCACAGCGCCGACCAGATCGCATACCAGCACGCCTCGTCGCTTCCAGTACTTCATAGCGTGCCAGAAAATTGCTTCGTTGGGCCTCACGTTCGAATACTGACGCCAACTGGCCGAGCCCCATGCGTACATGGTCACGTTCATAGCTGGGAAAATGCCCGTGGCAATGCAAATGCCCTCCTGATTGCGGGCACGCAAAAGAAGTAATCGGCCCGTTGGCAACAGGAAATGGATGAGATCTCTCACTCGATGCACGTCGAACGGCGGTAGTAGGCCTTTGGCCGCGAAAACGTGCGTGAGCTGTTCATAATAGTCGTCCGCGAATTCCGCGTCATTAGCTTCTTCAATTCGGACGCCGCTGCGTTCGGCTTTTCGGATGCAGTTGCGACATTGGTGTTTCATGTTGGCAAAAATCGACTCTTCGCTGGGGGAGAGATCCACTTCCAATGTTTCAAAATTCCAAATATTGAATCCGAGGCTCGTTGCGTCTTCGTGCTTCAACTGTCGATCCATAATTTCCAGGTGATCACATTTCAAGTCCTTAAACGCAAAATCGGCCAAAGCCTCCAGCGCTATCGCGCGGCGTACGCCGGGCAGCAGATTGAAGCCCATGTACGTAGTGCTCCAGCCTGGAAAGGGACTCCCCAAAATCCTGAAACCGAATTCTTTCGCAATCAGGCCGGTAAAGTATCCAAGGACCCGATCATCTTCCTCCAAGACAGCAAGGACAGGCTCAGCGTCGAGTGTGCGCTCAAGAAAATTCACCCAAGGCCGAGTCTGATGGATGATCCGGTCCGGAAATGCCGCGAGTTGCTCATCTGTTACCGAATCAATATCAATTCGCCTAAACCGAGGTCTCAATTTGATCCCTGTTCCATCTGTCCTGATGTGGCCCATGCCTGATACTAAAACGACTTAGAACGATATAGAGCCCATATCCGGCTAGTATGCAGATCACCGGCATCATCGCGTGCCTATATCTGCTATACCCGTGTGGGCCTCCGGTGATTATCAGCCAGTAAGAGACAACACTCAAAAGGCTGAACATAGGCATGCTTTTGGCGAATTTTCCGGAAAACAATGCCGTGACCGAAAATAAATACGTAATCACCACTATCAATAGGAGCACTATGGTGACCAGAATCGTCGCAAGATTCGGCTTCCGGTAATCATGCCTTGTCAAGTCCAGCAGCCCTCTGCCGGAAATTAATTCCTGCCAAGCCGTCCCAGGCCCGGAGTAGAGTCTTAACATTCTGACATAAGTATGAACTTCCGCTCCGGACAATGTTCTGATCATGCCTTGGAGATGGATTTGCGCATAGGTCAGCGGATGAGCAAGTACGATGCGTATGCCTTCTTGTCGCATGTAATCAAACCGCTTTGAAAGCCCCGCGTGCTGTTCTGAATATTCGTTTGCCCGTCGCTCCATTTGGCCCCACATTTCTCGAAAATCGCTCTTGCCTTCCGTAACCGCTAGCACGGATGCTGCCTGGGCATAATAGAGGCTCTTATCAAAGAGTGTGGAGAACCCGGAATATCCTGTTTCCACTCTGTTCCTGATCTGCCATAACCCGATCAAACTCATGGAAATTGCCAGGAAGACAAGGGCGTGGATGATCACAGTACCCTTACGCTGTCTTAATGCCCACGCCATCAATACCAGAGTTACACAAACAGGCAGAAAATAGGCTGTTGCCTGCACATAAACAGCCGCGGCCGCGGTTAGGGCGCCATAAAACAGATGCCTCAGAGACCCCTGTTTCAAATATCGAAGTAAACAAAACAAAAAAACGGTCAGCATGAGCGTGAGCAGGGTTTCGGGCATGACCAAGCTCGAGAAGATAACGGACAGGGGCTCAACAGCGTAGACCGCGGCACACGCGGTGGCCACGTCGGTGCGGTCGAACAGAATCAGCGACGCCCTAAAAATCAGATAGACGGTTAGACAACTCAGGAAGATCTGGATTGCGATGGTAACGAGAGAGACATGGTTCAGCAAAATCCCTGGAATCAAAAGGATGGAATAACCTGGAGGCCGATAAATTTCAGGTGCGCCGTTTGAGGCGAATTCTCCTGATCTGACCAGGTTCCGCGCCGGCTCCAAGTACTGATAACTGTAAATCTCGTAGTAGACGCTCGGGTCATCTGAAAAGAATGCCGCATACAGTGGTATGAAAGCTCTAATGACGAAAGCCGCGACAAGCACGTGGTAGACCGAAATAGTGCATTTGTCTTTCGTCATCCCCCCTTTCATCATTGTCTCCTTGCAGTGTCTGTCTATAACTCGACTAAATTACATCATGTTGCGGCCCGTTTTTGAACGGAGTGCTACGATACCCGACATCACACGTATCACAGCACCGGATCGTCAGCAACCGGTACGAATCGGCTTCACTTGGGCTCTTTCGGAAGCTGTGCCCCATGCCAGACTGCTACAATCCAGACAATCTCTCCTTTGATTCGATAAAAGAATCTGTACGGCGGAATTACAACTTCTCGATAGGGCAGATCAGGAAATTCCGGCACAATACGCCCCGATTGAGGAAATTCCTCGAGTCTACGCAAAAGCGTTTCTGCTCGCCTGCGAAGACGAAGGGCCGCAGCCGGGTCATCCCGGCGAATATGAGCCAGTATGGATAGAAATTGGATTCTCGCCGAAGGCGTGAATCGTACTTTCACAACGATTCTTCCGCAAGTAGAGCATCGGCGTCAGCAAGGACCGAAGACAAGTCATGGCCCTCACCACGCTCGATTTCCTTCTCACCCCTGGTCAGGAGGTGAAGCAGGTCTCTATCCCGCTCGGAGCGTTCGTAGGCCTCTACGCTGAGCATGACCGCCGCCGCTCTACCACGCTGAGTGATGATGAGTGGTTCATTAGAATCATGGATCCGTTTGAGAAGCTTGGCAGCATCCTGCCTGAGATCACTCACGGGAACGATTTCGGGTAGTTTGCCCATGTTTTTTGCACTCCTTTTGGTACAATCAAATATACTACCAAACGTACTTCCATGCAATCGACTTCATTGATTCATTATAATCAGGAATAAATGACTTTATATTTAGATGTTGTATTTGTCATTTAATCTATTTATTTGTCAACTAATCATAATAGTCAGCTATAATTGACTATTATTCTACAAAGTGCTATAGTCGGCCCCGCTTGAACATGGCTCAACGCCATCATGTGCTGCATAATCAAAGGAGTTCCGGCATGTTATTGCGCGGCTGTTTCATTGCTCTAATCCTATTGGCTTGCTGTGTGGATTTGGACGGGTCTGCGGTCCAGGCCTTTCAGTGTGGGCCTACAAAAGTCTGTCCGCCCGCGTTGGCGCCTGTGTGCGACCCGCCGGTTGTGCCGATGGCTCCGTGCTGTGGGCCTTCTCCGTTATATCCACCCGGGCCCCCGTTGGTAGCTCCTGTAATAGTGGCACCTGTCCCTCTGGCCTGTGCGCCCAGCTACCCTCCTCCATTATCGGATTATGCGGCTGCACATTCGCCCAGAACGGGCAGAGTCCACGCGGCGAATTGATCCTAATTAGGCCTTCTTCAGTTTAATACGACGGCGGTCAGTCCGGAACGTTCTGCCTGGTTTCAGGAGACTCCAAGACTCTCGGCAATGATTTTGGTGGTTTTAGCGGCCACATTCATGCCAAGTTCCTCAATCAGCCGGCTGGAATGGCGGTATTCGCCTTTTTCTATTCGGGTTAACAGCTCTTTGATGCGCTCCCTATTCCTGCCCACCAGCACCGAAGTACCCTGTTCCAGATAAATCGGACGCTCCGTGTTCTCTCGGCAGACCAGACATGGCAGGCTGAAGAAACTCGCTTCTGATTGCACCGAACCGGAATCCGACAGAACAAGAGCCGAGCCCTGCATCAGCGACAGGAAATCAATGTACGCTTCAGGTCGTACGAGCTTCAGTCCTCTGACACTCTCCATCTTGTTCTTGAGGTTGAATTCATCCAACCGTTTGACTGTCCTGGGGTGTATCGGGAAGATTGTCGGATACGGGAGAAGATTCAGAATTTCAATTACTTCTTCAAGGGATCTCGGTTCGTCCACGTTTGACGGCCTGTGTAGCGTTACCAGAGCATAGGAGCCTTTTTTCAAGCCGAAATCTTTCCATCGCTCTCTCTCTTGGATCTGGGGAAGACACATCCGAAGTGTTTCCAACATGATATCGCCCACCAGATGGACCCGGCTCATGTCGATCCCTTCCCTCCGGAGGTTTTCCACTCCTGAGGGCTCGGATACGAAAAGCAGGTTTGACAGGCAGTCAGTGAGTCGGCGGTTCAGTTCTTCCGGCATGGTTTCGTCAAAGGACCTGAGCCCTGCCTCGACATGCGCCACAGGGATCGCGAGCTTCCTCGCGACGAGCGACGCGGCAATGGTTGAGTTAACATCGCCTACCACAACCACCATGTCGGGCTTCAGCTCCAGGCACACTTTCTCGAATTCGATCATGATCTTTCCGGTCATCTCACCGTGTCCGCCAGACCCAACTCCCAGATGTCTTTCGGGCCTGGGCAGACCAAGCTGATCGAAGAACACCTCGCTCATCTCTTTGTCGTAGTGCTGGCCGGTGTGGACGATGACATGACTGATACGACCGTACTTCCTGAATTCACGTTCAAGCGGCGCTACCTTCATGAAGTTGGGCCGAGCGCCCACCACACTGATTACTTTGATCTGCATTGTTTACGGCCTTATTGGGGGAGCGGTAAGTGCGAAGAGTCTCCCGAGAGGTCCTTTTGTTCGGCCTCTCCGGACCTCTCATCAAAAACTCCTATAACCTTTTCTTTTGTCACGTTCGGAGGCACGTTTCGTCAAAAAGCTTTCTATGAGATCCGTGATTCTCTCGGATGCGTGTCCGTCGCCGAACGGGCTTTCCTGCACTATCATTGATTTATAGTGGTCCGGATCTTTCAGCAGACGGGAAGCTTCCCGCATTATTTTCTCCCGGTCCGTTCCCACCAGGACTGCAGCGCCGCACTCGACGGCTTCCGGTCGTTCGGTAACGTTTCTGGCTACCAGGACAGGTTTTTTGAGGGACGGCGCTTCTTCCTGAATGCCGCCCGAATCCGTAATGATGAAGAATGCTCTGTTCATAAGCGCTACGAATCTGACGTAATCGGGCGGAGGGATCACCTTGATTCTCTCGTGAGAGCTGAGTATTGCATCGACTTGCCTACGCACATTTGGATTTGGGTGAACCGAATACACGGCCACAACATCATCAAACTGCTCCACCAGCTCCAAAATGGCCAGTGACAAGTTGGCCAAACCTTCACCGAAATTCTCTCGCCTGTGCCCGGTGACCAGAATCATTCGGCCCGAAGGCAGGTCGAGGTCCTTAAGATATTGATTCGTCGCTCCATGGTGTTCCACGAATCGCTTGGTCTGTAGAAGCGCATCGATAACCGTATTGCCCGTCACATGAATTGATTCCGAGGCTATCTGTTCGCGCAAGAGATTTTCCGCGGCGCGCGGGGTCGGGCAGAAGTTGAGGTCCGCAATGTGGGAAATAAACGTTCTGTTGACTTCTTCCGGATAAGGCTGGAATCGGTCGTAAGACCGCAATCCCGCTTCGACATGGGCTACCGGGATTCTCAGATAGAAAGCTGCAAGAGCTGCTACGAAAGATGAGGTGGTGTCTCCCTGGACCACCACGATATCCGGTTTCTCCTTCAGGAGGATTTCCTCAATGCCCTTGAGCACACTCACTGTTATGTGAAAAAGGCCTTGATCCTCTTTCAGGATGTTCAGATCGTAATCCGTCTGAATTGCGAAAAGGTCCAGCACTTGATCGAGAAGCTCGCGATGTTGGCCGGTAGTGCAACATATGAGTCTTATTCTGTCGGAACGCCGGAGCATCTCGTCGTACACAGGGGCGAGTTTGATTGCCTCCGGACGAGTCCCAAAGGCCAGTAACACTTGAAACATTTTTTCGGCAGCCTGTTTAGTAGTTGCGGCATTATGCACCGGACCAGATGGCTTGGCAACCCTCTGTCGACAGGCCCCCGGTTCCATACCTCTTTCGGGGTTCGACATTCTTTTAAAAGTGTTTCAGTTCTGTTCGTGTTTCGCAGCGGAAACCAATATTCAATATGCTATATAGTACCGATGCTCAGATTCCTTCTATTGATGGTCCTCGTGCCTGCCCTGGTTCATTCCGAGGAATATCACGTTGACGTGAACCATAGACACGCGGCAGACTCCAATCCCGGCACCATTTCCAAGCCCTGGCGAACTCTGGACAAAGCGAACGCCAATCTCCGGCCCGGAGACACGGTCTATGTCCACGGAGGCCGCTATTCCCAACGTATAGCCCCGAATCATTCCGGCACGGCTTCGCAATCGATCGTTTATGAATCCTGGAAAAGCGATGAGGCATATCTGGCGGAAAACCCGTCGAGGGAAGCTTGTATCGATCTGACCAACCGCTCCTACATTATTATAAAGGGCTTCAAGATCCATTTTCCGGGAGGGAATTACCCGGCGTACGCGAGGATGCTCGGCGCTCAGCACTGTCGTATCGAGGACTGTGATTTCAGCGGCAGCAAGCGAGCGTACCACGGCATTCTTCTGGGAGACCATAATGCCGAGCGGACAACCAGTCACAATGTCTTTCGTAACGTGAGGCTGAATGGTTGCAGCGGTGATCTGGTCCTGATACGCGGAGACTCTCATCACAATCTTTTCCGTGACTGCCGCTTCTCGGACACTGAATCATGGGACCATCACGCGAACCTTATGATCCAGGGGCTCCGGCCGCGCGGGCAAAGCCCTTCTCACAACGTGTTCATCAACTGCAGGTTCTTCGCGGTTCACCATCACGCGGTCAATCTCTGTTGCGGCACGCATCACCATTTGTTTGATAAGTGTATCTTGCGCAATGCGGATAAGAATGGGAACGCCATGCAGATGGCCTCGTCGGACAATATCTTCCGTAGGTGCCTTGTCATAAGAAACAAAGGTCATATCGGCAGTCGTGATACTTTCTCTCTGTATACCACTCGGGACGAATGGTTCCAGGAAGGCGGGTACTACACGTATTCAGACGCCAGACGAAATCGTATATACAATAACACCTTCGCTGACAACCTTGGATACGCGATTAGCTGCAACTACTGGCCCTACGGTGAGCAATACCCTTACGGTATTGGCGAAAACGTGTTCTTGAACAATATCTTCGCCTTTAACGGTTCGGAAAGGGACCGACTCGAACTTTATTACAACGATGCTTCCGGAAAAATTGCCGGAGACTTGTGGTCCCACAATCTCATCGGCTGCGATGCGGGCAAAAAAGTTGTGACCTGGGGTGGTCGAACTTACACTCTCCAACAATGCATGGACGAGATTCCAGCGCTCACTTTTGACGCCAACATTCAAGGCGATCCGCTATTCAAGGGCCGTGAGAGGGACGATTATTCTCTGCTGCCCAATTCCCCCTGTATAGATAAAGGTCGTTTCCTCACGTACACGACGTCCGCCGGGTCCGGCGTGTCAATTCCTGTGCAGGACAGCACATTCTTTTTCGATGGCTTCGGAATTGTTGAAGGCGACACGATCGTGATCGGCAAGAAGATCGTACAAGTGATCTCAGTTCCGGATGATAAGCACCTGGTGGTTGCCGGGTCCATGATCTGGGAGAAATCGGAATCGGTTTCGCTTCCCTATGAAGGGACAGCGCCGGACATAGGCGCCATTGAATACATGCCTTGAGATAGATTGCGCCGACGGCCACGAAGACTCGTTGACATTTGTGCCGGAAATACTTAAATATTCCAAGAGGTGAGGAAGGGTTCCCGGAGGGTCTTTATGGGGAATGGGGGAATAAGAATCATTGGAACGCTGATCTGCTTCCTTTCTTTTT
>DATJPW010000360.1:0-23962 GCA_035506215.1 Desulfomonilaceae bacterium | reverse complement strand
GAGGATTTCATGCCCGATTACGGGCTTACTGTGTCGAGCCTTGCCAAGGCGCTCGGGGTGTCGCGGCAGACAGTAAACGAGTTGCTTCGCGAGCGGCGGACGTTAAGCCCTGAGATGGCATTACGTTTGGCCCGCCTATTTGGCAACAGCCCGGAATTCTGGTTGAACGCGCAACGGGCCGTGGATTTATGGGACGCGTCAAAGGCCGCCAAGGACAAGATCGACCGAATCACTCCGCTGAACGCGGCATGACCGGCGGCCAAGCATTCAGTGATCCAAGTGCTTGCTTCGCGAACGCTCTCCCGGACTAAACAATTGTCAGCCAAGCCTCTCAACTTTTCTATCCGCTCGGAATTACCTGCGTTTGTCATGGCATGCAGCCTTGCCCAAGATAGTGCTTGACCCGTAAACCTGTAGCCGAGTACGCTTACAGACAAGAAAATATGGTTCTTTTCATCAACACGACGGACTTGCCTTGTCCTGGGACTTGAGCGTGACCGGGCGTCTTTTCAGGGTGACGAAGGATCATCGCCCGACCCGGTTGCTTCCACAGAATTGCAAAATGGCAAGACCGCGATATGGCTTCTGATAAAGGGAGGGAACATGAAAAAGCTATCGCTGCTGATGATTTCTCTGGCGATTTTCGGCCTGACTTTTGCCCCGGTGCCGACACTGGCGGAAGAAGGCATGGCGGTAGTTGTCGTGGACGTTCAAGGTGATTTCACAACGGCACACAACGGTTCGCTGGCGGTGCCTAACAGCGATCAGGCCTATTTGGAAAAGGTTGCCAAAGCCACAGACCAGTTGAAGAAGACCGGTCTTGCGGTTTACTGCACCCAGGACTGGCATCCGGGTGATCACATGTCCTTTGCCTCGAATCACAAGGACAAGAAACCATTTGATACTATCAAGCTGGATGACGGCCGTACTCAGGTCCTCTGGCCGGCTCATTGCGTGCAGGAGAGTAAGGGTGCAAACATCCTGTTGGATCCTGCTCTTGTCACTAAGGTCGTCCGCAAGGGTACGAGTTCCAAATTCGATTCATATTCCGGGTTCATGGATGATGGAGGGGTAAAGACGGACCTGGACAAGGTGCTGAAGGACGCAGGCATCAAGACCTTGATAGTGTACGGCATCGCGACCGATTATTGCGTGAAGGCCACCGCCCTTGACGGACTTAAAGAAGGATACAAGGTTATTGTTGTCCATGATCTGTGTCGAGGTGTGGCGGATGAGACTTCAAAGGCGGCCCTGGAGGAAATGAAGCAGAAAGGGGCACAAATCTTGCCTCTGGCGGATTTGGACAAAGTCAAGAATCCTTAAGTTGTTCTTAGATCTACTGGTCTAGACGAGTCTTTTCTATCAGTTTCCAGTTTCTCTGAACCGTGGTCTCTCCGGAATCACTGAAATGGCCTCGGAATTCCGGAGAGTTCATTCCTTTGCGCCATGGGCTTTCAGTAGTTCCACTATCTCCGTGTGACCCTTCTCAGAAGCCAACGTTAAAGCGGTCTGTCCATTCTGATCCTCAGCATTGACGTCAGCTCCCTTGTCCAGGAGCAGCTTCACAACTTCGGGACGTCCGCCGCTCCAAGAAGCCGTCATCAACGCTGTGCGGCCATAGTTGTCCTTAGCATTGACGTCAGCGCCGTTATTAAGAAGCACTTCCATTACGTCGGCTTGTCCGTATCTAGTAGCCGACATGAGTGCCGTATGGCCAGCCTTGTCCTTAGTGTTGATGTCTGCTCCCTTGTCCAGAAGCAGTCTCACCAGATCAGCGCCTCCCTGCCTTGTCAGCATGAGTGCTGTCTGGCCGACCTTGTCCTTAGCATTGACGTCAGCGCCCTTTTCCAAAAGCAGTTTGACTATTTGCAAACGGCCCCACGCGGCAGCCCACATCAGGGCCGGAACTCCATAAGTGTCCTTTGCGTTGATGTCAGCTCCTTTCGCAAGAAGGTCTTGCACTTGCGCAACATGGTTCTGACGAATAGCCTCCATCAGCGCCCTGTCTTGAGACCAAGGGGCAAGCTGCCAAAAAACTGCAACTGCAATCAGCAGTGCCAACAACGCCACAGCGACTTTGACAGTTCGGCTGGTGGTTCTTGGCTTCCGGTTGCTGGCTTTCATAGCCTTGAACCAATTCGAGGAGACTCGCCCGAATAGGAGCGTTACAGCCACAACTTGAAGAACATGCTGGAGAATTGTGGGGCAGGCATCGATAAGGAATCCTGACAGGCTTAAGGGGGAAAACCCCGAGCGAGGCAGAAGCCCGATCATGAGCAGGCTCAAGGCAAAAACCAGAGTTTCTAGAATCACGAAAACCAGCAGGGTCATGCGAGCCCAATTCTTGCCTTTTCCGATCATATAGAACAGCCAGGCCGCTATTGGTACAATGACGACGTCTCCATGCATGACCCACATGGTTTGAAAATGAAACGAACTAACATGCATCAGGTATGTAATAAGAAAATATCCGACCGGGCCAGGACTCCCGAATAGCAACCATGTCACAAGGACCATTATGACGCCAATTCCCAGACTGGTGTAGAGCACGTAGATGGCGAAAGTTACCTTTGATGGTCTCTCAGGAACTATGTTTGCTTCCATGTTTTTCCTGCGATTCGGCTTTTCACGAGATGGGTTTAGTGTCGGCCTCTAACAACGCCTCTCTGGCTCGGGCGTATTTGTGCAGGGCTGCCAATTCCCTGACCGCTCTTTCGGGGCATAAGAGGGGCGCCGATTTCCGCTTCGTCGTCACCTTCCATAGGCGCCAGATGAGGGATCCTCAGGCTTGAGGGTGGTCATCTCGGTCAAGCGTCTTTTCAACTCCGTCGGAAGAAGTCCATTGGCTTCCTCTATCTCAACTTTAGGTCTGCCTCCGAAAAGTTCGTAAGCGCAATTCAAGGTCCTGTCATCAGAGATTTCATTGAGATCGTATCGGATAAGTTTTTCCGTCTTTATAGCCTGGCCGATTCCTCCCAACATGCTGACAATATACCGGTTCGCAGGGCTGGCAATAGTCTGACTGGCATTTGGATCATTGAACGCTGTTTTCTCGCGTGCAGGCGTTTCGCTCCTACCCAGTATGAGCCAAGCCAGAGAAACCATGTCATGAGCCACCACAGACTGCGATGCTATCACCAGTCCGGTTTGCGGCTCAATCACATACCCTTTATCCGGACCGTAAGTCGTAAGGATCTTGTCGGCAGCAGAGATCACCAAACGTTGCTTATTGAGGAGAGTACTTACCGTGTTTCCTTCTGCCGTCTTCTCATGGAAGGTGGCTGCGTACTTGTGGTATTCCAAACGAGTATCGGTCCGCCAGTAGCCGACCGCGGCCTTTAACCCGAGCGTGCTTCCGGCGAGGGCATGGCGACCGCATCGCGGCATGAGCACAATGTGATCCATCTCCTTGAGTATTGCAGGCATCATGAGCCCGTTATTCCAGTGGGACCCGGAAATGGGAAAATCCTCATAGAAAGCTTCCCAACCCGAATTTTCAAAAAAATGTAGCTCAGCCCCGGCTTCTTGGGCAGCTTTTGCCATTCCGCATTGCACCATCAACTTCTGCGTGCTTCCTGAAACCTTTTTGGGTGAGAGTTTGAGATGCTCGATACCGGACATGTCCCCCACAACGACCCGTCCGGCGCCCTTGTCTCTAAGCAGCTCCACCATCGCCGCGATCGCCACCGGGCTGGTTGTGGCAGGGTAAGGGCATCCAGAATTGAGCGCCGGTTTTATAAACACTGAGTCTCCCCTGGACAGCCAGGAAAAATCAGTGGCAGCTTCCGCAGCAGCGCGGACACCTCGTTTGATTTCCTGCTCGGAAGATCCTCTATTGACAGCGGCCAGGAAGACCTTTCCCATTACACTCTCCTGCGCACGTTAGTTGTGCTGAAATGAGCTGGATGCAGCCTCATCATGTCTCTAGGGTTGCATCAGATCGTAGGATGTGGTGAACGAAGTGAACCGCATCTCTCGCGAAAAGAAGACAGATGACGCGTTTTGGAGATCACCGCATCCTACGGACTAGTCACGTCGCCTTTCACTGAGCGAACCAGCGCGGTTTGGACCTCAGTGTAACGCCGATAACTCTCCGAATCCCACACGCCCTCGCCGCAGACTGGGCAGAACCTGCCTCGCATACCATGCAAAGTGAGCGACTGATCGCCACAAGAAAGGGTCTCATCGCACAGTTTTTCTTCCATTTCAGGGTGGTCACATGTCGGGCATCGCATCGCTTCACCTTATTTCGCTCCGAGCAATGCCTCTCTTGCTCGGGCGTATTTGTGCAGGGCTGCAAGCGCTTTGACCGCTCTTTCCGGGCTGGGCAGTACTGGGAAGCTCTTGTTCTGAAGCTCACGAATAAAGGGATCTTCTCGGGTGCAGAAGGAGCCTCCAACAACAGGTTTACCGGATTCTGGTGTCAGGCTCGCCACAAGATCCGCTTGCCCGCCAAGAAATTCCGCGGTCACCGCTGCCGCGTCTTCCGGTGAGGAGCCCATGGATTCGATAACTTGAGTAACCCTGTGAGTCGGCAGCAGCAGGTAAATGAAAAGGCTGTCCACCGCCTCGTCCTGAAGGAGGACCGAAGGTATGGCGTAAGAGTAATCCCCGGGATTGCGAGTGAACGTTAGATCCACCGGGTTGCCCATTTGAGCGGTACGGGGCAGGAGCCCCGCAAGCCGTTGAAGCGTCTCGGCTGAAAAATTTGCGAGTTTCAAACCGCTCCGGTCGATGGTATCCGCGGCCGCAGCGCCCGGCCCCCCCGAATGGGTAAGCACTGCTACTCTGTCTCCTTTCGGAACAGGCTGAGTACCGAGCACGAAACACATATCGAAAAGCTCCTCAGCGGAAGACGCGCGGACGATGCCGCACTGCTTGAAAATCCCGTCATAGAGCATATCAGGACCTGCCATCGCTCCAGTATGTGACAGGCCGGCCTTGCTGCCGGCTTCTGATCCGCCGACGTAGTAAGCGACAATCGGTTTCTTCTTGGAAACTTCTCGAGCGACACGGACGAATTCTCTGCCGCGCTTGATGCCCTCGATATAAAGGGCAATTACTTTAGTATTCGGACAGAGCCCCAGATACTCGATGCAGTCGGTAATGTCAGCCATGGCCTCGTTGCCTACGCTGAATCCTTCACTAAAACCAAGGCCGAACTTTTCCAAATGAGTAAACATTTGGGTGATGAAACTTCCGCTCTGGGAGGCCATGCCTATGAAACCCGCGGAGGCGTCATAAGGAAAAAATGTTGTATTCAGCTTGAAGTGAGGATTTACAACTCCAATACAGTTGGGGCCCAGAAAAAAGATGCCGTATTTACGAGCGATTTCTACCAAGCGATCTTGATGCTGCTTGCCCTCAGGACCCTTTTCTGCAAAGCCCGCGGTCACGACAATAACTCTGTTTATTCCCGCCTTGCCGCATTCTTCGAGCACCTCCGGCACTATTCGGGTAGGCAGGACAAAGACGGCAAGATCAACGGGACCAGGGGTGTCCTTGACATCGGCATATGCCGGCAGGCCCATTATTTCTTTGTCTCGCGGGTGAATTGGATAAACAGGGCCCTCATAGCCCAGTTCCAGCATTTGCGCCAACTGAAAACTGCCCATTGCTGTGGGATCGCTCGATGCGCCCCAAAAAGCCACGCTCTTTGGATGCATTATTCGGTAGAGCGGGCTGTCTTTCATATCCTTCATTGACCAATACCTCTGATAGAAATTCACTCGCACACGTGTGGCCCGCGGGAGATAGGTTATTTGTGTACAGATCAGTCATCGGGATGCTTCTCGGTCGGCAGGAAAAGAGTCAGAAGGAACAAAACCAGCCACCAGACGGCGTACCCGGCCATCACTGAAATCATTAAAACAGGCGCCAGGGCGATTGAGACGTAAATCAGACGCTCGTGGGCTGCAAAGTACCCGCCGAAAATGAGCAAAGCCATAGCCACGACGAAGACCACAACAGTTGTGACCGCTCCCGCGGTCAGGGCCACTATCGCTCTCGGTGTCATGCTCGATATGTTATCATTGACCTTGAGCAAAATGTAAGTCGCCAAGGAGTCAAATTTATTAGGCCATGCGAAATTTGTTCCGAGAAACCAAATTTATTAACAAAACCGCTCAGATTGATCGAGCAACGGAAAGGCTTTTGCTTCAGGTGCAAAAGCCGGCCAGATATATCGGTCATGAACTAAATGCAGTGAAGAAGGACCTGTCAAAGGTCCGACTGCGGATGGCGCTGGCGTTTCCGGACGTCTACGAGGTGGGGATGTCCCACCTGGGACTGAAGATACTCTATTCCATCGTGAATGCTCGGCCTGACCTTTACGCTGAACGGGCATTCGCTCCATGGCCTGACATGGAAAAGCTTATGAGACGGGAGCGGGCGCCCCTGACAACCCTGGAAACGGGAACGCCCCTGTCCGGTTTGGATCTTGTCGGTTTCTCCCTTCAATACGAGCTCTGTGCAACCACTGTGCTACAAATGCTTGATCTTGGGCGAATCCCGCTCAAGGCCGAAGATCGCTCGCTTGACGACCCCATTGTGATCGGGGGCGGGCCGGCGGCCTTCAATCCCTTGCCAATGGCTCCTTTTTTTGACGCGTTTGCCATCGGCGATGGGGAAGAAATCATACTGGAACTGGCTGATACGCTTATCCGGTGGAAGAAAGGCAGAGGATCCAGAGGAGAACTGCTCGGAGAATTGAAGCGCCTGCCCGGAATTTTTGTCCCTTCACTACACCGACCGGGAGAAACTGTGTCGCGGCGTATTGTGCCGAACCTCGACGCCGCGGGATTCCCTTTGCGACCGGTGTTGCCGTTTTGTGAAATAGTCCACGACAGGATCGGCGTGGAGATTGCGCGCGGTTGCACACGAGGTTGTCGTTTTTGCCAGGCAGGCATGCTCTACCGGCCTGTTCGGGAACGTAGTGTCGGCATGATCACCGAACTTGCTGGGCAATGTGCTGCCAGTACAGGATGGGAAGAGATCTCTCTGCTTTCTCTGTCATCCGGCGATCACTCGGCCATCGGCCGGTTGGTCACCGAAATGACGAGAAAGTTCGGCAGCGATAAGGTGGCGTTATCGCTCCCATCCTTACGGACTGAAACTCTATCCGGTGAAATAGCCGAACAGATCCGCAAAGTACGCAAGACCGGTTTCACGTTAGCACCTGAGGCCGGGACCGACCGACTTCGCAAGATTATTAATAAGGGCAACAAGGAAGAAGATTTGGAGAGGGCCGTCGCCTTGGCGGTGGAACAAGGGTGGCTGTCACTAAAGCTCTACTTCATGATAGGGCTTCCCTTGGAAACCGACGAGGATTTGGACGGAATCGTGGCTCTCATTAGGAAGGCTTCCGGATGGATGAGAGGCGGCAAAATAACAGCGTCGGTTTCAACCTTTGTGCCCAAGTCCCATACGCCGTTTCAGTGGGAGCCACAGATATCCATAGCTGAGACCCTGCGTAAGCAGCAGTACTTAAGACACCACTTCAACAAAGCCAAGGCCCGGCTTAAATGCCACGACCCGCACGTTTCCTTTCTTGAGGGAGTGATTGCCAGGGGCGACGAACGTTTGACCAGGGCCATCGAGGTGGCATTCCGAAATGGGGCGAGGTTTGACGGGTGGGACGATCAACTCCACTTCGATGCGTGGCTGGAAGCTTTCCGTATGACGGATATAGATCCGGCACATTACCTTGAATCCAGGAACATTGAGACCTCACTGCCGTGGAGCTTCATTAGTACCGGCGTGAGCCCCGAATTCTTGGCCGAAGAGCGGCAAAAGGCAATTGCG
Source organism: Desulfomonilaceae bacterium (assembly GCA_035506215.1). GTDB lineage: Bacteria > Desulfobacterota > Desulfomonilia > Desulfomonilales > Desulfomonilaceae > DATJPW01. The sequence continues at coordinate 16,159 of DATJPW010000360.1, read as the reverse complement.
GGAGAGATCACTACCGACTGCCGGTCTGGGGAATGTATCGGTTGTGGTGTGTGTGATTTTGACCACATTCGACCCAGATTGACGCGGTCGGAGCCTGGGGGCCGCCACGAAACCGAAGTGACCGAAGTTCCGGTCCCAAACCAGGAGGTCCGAAGATTCAGGCTAAGATATGGAAAGGCCGCAATGATGAAGTTTCTGGGGCATCAGGATTTGATTCGGCTCTTCCATCGCATGTTCCGAAGAACAGGGATTAAACTTGACTATTCCAAGGGGTTCCATCCTCATCCCAAATTGAGATTTTCACCTCCATTGGCGCTGGGGATCGAGAGCATCGCGGAATATCTTGATTTTGATGTAATCAATTCGAACCTGGACGTGGAAAACATTTTTCAGGCGCTATTGGAGCATCTTCCCGGCGGGATCCAGCCTCTTGAGCTTACTGAGGTATCATTGAACGATTCGCCGGTTTCTGCTAAAATTCAACGGGTTACCTATGACGTGGGATGTCTGAACCCGCTGACGGCCGACGAAATCATGCGGAAAGTGGAGGAATTCAGGCAGTCCCCGTGCTTCGAGGTCTCTGTGTTGACCAAGGGCAAGTCCCGAACTCGGGACCTGAAAGAATGGGTAGAGGAACTCATCTTGTCAGACCGCGGTTTCACAATGGCGCTCAGAAGCGGCCCTTCAGGATCGGTGCACCCGCTGAACGCGGCAGCGGCGATACTGGGACTTGATAGAGACGAAGTGAAACATATGAAAATAGTCAAGACATCGGTTTTATTGAAAACATCTTCGGATGTAAAAGAGGGAAGCATTTATGGCCGGTGAAATAATTATGAATATCACCGACCGAGAAACCCGGCTTGCACTCATCGAAGACGGCCAGGTTGCGGAAATCCACGTCGAGCGTAAAGGCGAACGCGGCATTGTCGGAAATATATACAAGGGTCGCGTCATCAAGGTATTGCCCGGAATGCAAGCCGCGTTTGTGGACATTGGGTTGCCAAGGGCGGCATTTCTTTATGTGGGGGACATTCATCCCCATAATCACGATCTGAACTTCATGGTCGCGAGTGAAGAAGAGGAAGAAGCTGAGCAGCAGGACAACCAGATCCCGGAGCCTGTGCGAGACGAGGATTATGAATTCACGCCTATTGAAGATCTCCTTGAGGAAGGTCAGGACATTCTGGTTCAAATTTCGAAGGAGCCTCTGGGCAGTAAAGGGGCGCGCATTACCTCGCAGGTTTCCCTTCCGGGCAGGCATCTCGTGTTTATGCCGACTGTGGACCATGTGGGCATATCTCGAAGGATAGAGAACGAACAGGAACGTCAAAGACTGAAGGAGATCATAACCGGCATCAAGCCGCCTTCCTGCGGAATCATAGTCCGGACGGTCAGTGAAAACGAGACCTCGGAAAAACTCCAGGCGGACCTGAATTTCCTCGAAGGTAGCTGGCACCGTATTCTGGAAAAAGAGATTCATATGCCTGCGCCTTCGCTCATTTACGAAGATCTCGACCTGTGCCTTCGCGGGGTCCGGGACCTGCTCACGGAAGATGTGACTCGCCTGGTGGTTGATTCCGAAGAGTACTATAAGCGGATTCTTGAATTCATGGACACTTTCATGCCTTCCATGAAATCTTGTGTGGAATTTTATGAAGGAGAGGAGCCGGTATTCGAAAAATTCGGGATTGAAATGGAATTGAACAAGGCCCTTGGAAGAAAAATATGGCTTAAATCAGGCGGTTACATCAATATCGATTTCACCGAGGCGCTGGTGGCTATAGATGTCAACACGGGCCGATACGTGGGCAAAAGGAACCTGCAAGAGACCATTCTGAAAACCAACCTTGAGGCAGCCAAAGAAATAGCCTATCAGCTCCGGCTGCGAAACATAGGCGGCATAATCATTGTGGATTTCATTGACATGGATCGTCCGGCCGACAGGGAGAAAGTGACAATTGCCCTGCAGGAGGCGCTGAAAAAGGATAAGCAAAAGACAAACATCTTGAAAATATCCGAATTGGGTCTCGTGCAGATGACGCGAAAGAGGACCAGGGAAAACCTTACCCGGACTTTGTGTGAACAATGCCCTCACTGTGAAGGAAAGGGATTCGTCAAATCACTGACCACGGTAAGTTATGAGGTGCTTCGGGCTATCTCCAGCGAAATTTGTGACACCGCGGCGCCTTGCATAAGAGTTACGGCGCATCCGGAAGTCGTGAAGCTGCTTTTTGAACAGGAAAGTGCGCAACTGGATCGCATGCAGAAGCAATACAACACCAAGATCGAACTCAACCAGGACCCCCACCTATTTCAAGAACAATACGAAGTCTCGACCTGCTGAGATACAGGCCGGATCTCTCGTTCTCTCTTCATAATATGCCGTAACCACAGCTTTTTTCTGACCAACTTCCCCCTTGACATCCTTCGCGTGGCCAATTATTGTTCAGCACACTCATCGTGTACCTCAAAGTCTATCAAGGAACCACTTCATGACGGATGCCGCGGAAAACGAGATCACAACACAGATCTTGATCCAGATCCGCGATGAAATGCGGGCTATGCGTGAGTCGTTTGAGGCTCGTTTCGACGCGATCGATGCCCGAATGGGTCGTTTCGAAGCTCGCATGGACGGGTTTGATGCTCGTATGGACGGGTTCGAGGCTCGCATGGCAGGTCTTGAAGCCCGCATGGCAGGTCTTGAAGCCCGCATGGACGGGTTTGAGGCCCGCATGGAAGGACTTGAGGCCCGCATGCAGGCGATCGAGACGCGTATGGATTCCCTCGAAAAGAGGATGAGCTCTCTCGAGACGCGCATGGAGTCCCTTGAGAACCGGATGGCTTCTGTTGAGACTCGCACGGCTTCCGTTGAGAGCCGGATGGCCTCGGTTGAGACTAGCATGGCGAATTTGGAACAGTCAGTTCTCCGCCTGGAGAACAAAGTGGATGATCTGACCAATGAGGTGAATTTCCTCAAAGGCAAGGTAGATGTCCTGGAGACTCGGATCGATTCAATCGAGGAAAGGAGCGAGGCCCGCCATCAGGAGTTGTTCCATGGCTTCAACACAATCGACGCGGACCTCAAAAAATTCGCCTCTCTTGTCAATGAGGCTGTGCTGCTTTATGCCGAAGAAATGGATACTGCGCGGGACCGCTTGAATATCGTGGAAACTAAATTAGGCATCCCCTACCGTTCCGAATAAGACCCCGAATTTGAAGAAACACAGCCTGAGAAACAGCGACTGGTGGACAGGAAACATCAGGTCCGTGGATGTGGGGGAGAGACTGCGACTGGTGCCTTACTGGGAAAAAAGCAAACCCGGATCGAACAGAATGGAAGTCATCATTGATCCTGGACCGGCTTTTGGGGCTGGCGATCATGCGGCCACCGTAATAGCGCTTCAGCTTCTTGAGGTGTCCGTAAGGCGTGCTGCCGCGGAAATGCGGCTCCCCAGTATGCTCGATGTGGGCACGGGGACGGGAATTCTGGCGGTAGCGGGAAAACGGCTGGGTACCGGATTCTCAGTAGGCCTGGATATTGATGCGGCCTCGATATATACGGCCCGACGAAACCTTCGGCTCAACAGGATGACATCAGACGGTTCAGTAGAGTTCTTCGTGGGGGGAGTCGAGTCAATCAGAGGCGTTTTCCATATCGTTGCCGCGAACCTGGTTGCTCCTCTTCTGTTGAGATTGCGCGAGGACCTCGTGAATCGCGTCGGTCTGTTCCTGATCCTCTCTGGAATCGCGGACTCGATGCTGGATGAAGTTGTTGAAGGCTTCTGTGCAGAGGGCTTGGAACTCCTCACGAGCATTGGAAACGAAGGCTGGAATGGGGCTTTGTTAGGTAGAAGTTAGCTGAAATTAAGGTCCCAAGCGATGCCTGTTGCAGGCATTGCCAAAAGTGATGGCCTCCCCGCGACTCCTCGCTCCCGCGAATCCCTCGTTTCACTGGACTGAAATCCCACCTGCGCTGGACTGGATTCTGGACCCGTTTTTCAACAGGGCATGCTTGTGAATCGCCGAAATGACGGCACAAGGCTACCTCGAATCGGACAAGCCTTTTAGCAACTGGTATAAGTGTTTCCGGGGGCGCCATGGTCGCGCAAAAAAACGAGGGGGCAATTCGCCCCCTCGCTCTTTGCTTCTATAAAGCTAAGACTTACCGGTCTCGTTCGGGACTACAGCATCAATCCTCTTCCGCGTGCTGCTTTCCCATCCCTTTGAGTCCGATAAGGGTCGTGCTGCCACTGGACCAATATTCCAGCAGCCCTTCCCCTACCATCCTGTTGACCAAATTCTTCACGTCCCGGTTTTTCATGTCCGGTATCATGGAGTAGAAATCCTTGAGATAGAACTTGGATTTGGTCTTGGATTTTGACTGCAGGTTGTCCAGTATAATTTTTTTGGCTTCGTCCTCGGTCATGGAAAAACTCCCCTCTTGACCAGTTAGAACTTGAATTGGGTAGATGTCCGCCAGGTCGTGTAAGCGAAGCGATAGTCATCGATAAGATGATGTGAAAAGGGGATCTCGGTCTTTTCAAAAAATCGCTCCCAACCTATACGTTCTGCCCACTCTCCCACGCGCTCGTACTTCTTGGCGTCTTTCGCGTAGACATCCAGAATATGTTTAACCACATCAACGGTCTTGGGCCATCTCGGCGGCTCGTTCGGAATGAATGGAATGACCACCTTAGAGAACTTCGGCATACTTCTCCTATTGGAGATCTTTCCACCAACCAGGATGGCGACCCCGCTTCCGACGTCGTCCGCAAGGGGCATTGCTGCACACATGGTGAAGCAGTTCCCACAGAACATGCACCGCTCCTCATTGACTTCAAGGCTCTTCAATCCGCTCGCGGTCTTTGAAGGCTTGATAGCGGCAGTAGGGCATGCTGCGATGGCAAGCGGAAGTTCGCAGAGCTTGTCGATCCACTCATGATCGACCATCGGCGGCTTACGGTGAATTCCGAGAATTGCTATGTCCGAGCAGTGGACCGCGCCGCACATATTCAGACAGCAGGCCAGGGAAACCCGCACCGGAGCGGGCAGCCTCATTTGGCCGAATTCCTCAAAGACGCCGTCCATCACGGCTTTGACGATTCCGGAAGCGTCTATGGCCGGAGTGTGGCAGTGAACCCAGCCCTGGGTGTGAACGATGTTAGTTACACCGGCCCCGGTTCCCCCAATCGGGAACTTGTTCGATCCGGCCGGGAACTTCCGGCTTTTGAGGTCATCCACCAAGGGCTTGATCTTGTCCTTGCTGTCCACCATGAACTCAATATTATTTCTGGTGGTAAACCTCAGGTAACCGCCACAATGCTTGTCGGCTATGTCACAGATTTCACGGATGTGCTCGATAGTCATCAGTCGGGCTCCGCCGACGCGCACGGTGTACACTTCATCCCCGGTTTCGGAAACGTGCACTAGGACCCCCGGCTCCAGGATCTCGTGGTAGAGCCACTTGCCATAGTTCTTCTCGATAACCGGCGGGAAGAAATCTTTGTAGTATCTCGGTCCTATATCGGTAATTCTGTCCTTCAGGGGATCACTGGGATCGTAAGGCATTGTAATATAACCTCCTGTTTACCTCTGGTGTTTCTCGCGGAACGCTTGGATGTCACGCTTCCAGCCACCTTCGACTTCTTCTTCTTTCCAGAAGATGTAGGGGTTGGATCTGGGTTCCTTTACCATTCTGGGATCAGGGTCCTTTTCGATGATCCCCAGGAACTTCTGCATGGATTGTCGCTGAATAAGCTCACCAAGCCGCTCCCGGTTCTTGCCTTCTTCCATCCACCAGTCCCAAACCTTTTCGATCAATTCTTTGAGCTCCTCGTACGGCGGCTCCATTTTCATGAACGGCACTGTTAGAGTGCCCATCTGGGCCCCTTCAAGTATCGGGGCCTTGGCGCCGAAGAGAACCGACGCTCCCTGGTCCAGGCCGATCCTGAGGGCCTTGGGCATCACATTGAGGCAATGCATGCAACGTGTGCACTCTCTGTTGTTGATTTCGAGTTTGTTGCCCTCCCAGCGCATGCACCGGGTTGGGCACAGGTCGATCACTTCCTTGTGTATGTCAAATTTGCCCCAGTCCTTACCCGCGTGCGCACCGGCATTGGGTTTGATCTCGCCGCCGACGTATGCCTTAACCGCATTCTGGTCAATACGAATGTCGTCCCTCCAAGTTCCGATTACCGACATGTCCGAGCGCGCAATCGAAGCCACGCATCCATTAGGACAACCATCGAACTTGAATTTGAACTTATAAGGGAAAGCAGGTCTATGAAGCTCGTCCTGATATTCCATGGTCATCTGATAGCACGTCTCTTGCGTATCATAGCAGGAAAACTGGCATCGTGCCTTGCCGACACAACACTCGGGTGTCCGCAGGTTAGAGCCTGAACCACCCAGATCTTGTTTCAGCTCATGCGTCATGTCGTAAAACAACGGTTCCAAATGGTCCGTAGTCGTGCCCAGGAAGATGATGTCTCCGGTGGACCCGTGCATGTTGGTCATTCCACTACCGTGCCGCTCCCATAGTTCGCAGAGCGCACGCAAGAATTCTGTAGAATAAAATTTGCTCGCCGGCTGATTCACCCGGACAGTGTGGAAGTGAGCCACCCCCGGAAAATTCTGAGGCTGGTCGCAATATCGTCCGATGACGCCACCACCGTATCCGAACACGCCCACAATGCCGCCGTGTTTCCAATGGGTGACCCGGTCCGCGTAAGACAACTCGAGGACACCAAGAAGATCCTCTGGAGCTTCCTTGATTGCCTGTTTCCCCTTCTCGATCTGCTGCTTGATATCGGAAACAAAGCTTGGCCATGGTCCTTTTTCCAGCTCATCAAGCATAGGGGTCCTGTGCTTCGCCATAAAAACTTCCTCCTCTCTACAATTGCTTTCCGACGTTCAAATTTGGAGACTTGCTATTAAAAGAATTCCTAGGAAAATACGTACCCCAGGGAAGATCCTACTTGGACGTGCTCTCCCCGGGAAACATGCCGTAAATTCCTCACATTTTACGAAGGGTTTAGTGAACGTGAAAGGTTCAGGCCACCCAAGAGACTTTCATCGACTCTAATTCAACATGACGACGCAAGTCAAGAAAAAGTTCCTGATATTTCCGACACTGGAAACTGCTTCAACCCGAATATAATGACGACCCATTTGGTTCCTCGGCTGGGATAAGTGTCCGGAGGAATTTTAGACCTTTTCCATTATAATGATTCACCGAAGAGCCTCTAAAGTCTGTCATGTTGAACGCAACTAACTGGAGGCACGATCATCGTCATGCCTGACCATAACAATCTTAACATTAACTTACTGCATTCTCTTCCCGGCGGTCCGGCGCCGTTCGACAGAGGACTGCTGCAATCATTTGTTCCCTTGAAGCGATCGGTTGAAGCAATGGCGGCTGATTCGGGCATCACGTATCAAGCGTACATGGATGTCGTCCAGCGGTTTGTCTTTCGGAATTGGGGACTTCTTGACGAGATTGTTAGGGCAAGTGGTTTTGATAAAGAAATAGACAGGTTGGATCTGATTGCGGAGAAGCACGGCAGGGATTATCATCCCGCGCGAATCCGAATTGGCGCTCAAGGGTCAAGTTACTCTTTCGTGGTCATCGTAGCGGTGAATCAATGGAGTCAAAGCGTTCTGGAGAAGGAATTTCGCCTTTTACAGCACTTGCGGGAAAAGTTTCGCTCGAATTTTATTCCAAAAGTCTATTTGCTGGGCGACGAGGCATTAAGCCCGCAAGACAAGGCCAATTCCAATGTGCGCATGATGTTGGGAGAATGGTTTGACGGGTTCCATGAATTCCACTTGTGCACCGATATCGGGAAGGGTTCACAAACGCTGTTGCTGTGGGATATGGATCGGGGTTACGTGCATTTGTCCCAAGGCGAATCAGAGCAGATATATCGTGCCGCCGCGTTTATTCTTACTTCTTTCTACGACACCGAGACTTTTGAAGAAATTTTTCCGTGGCATCATGCGTCGGGGGATTTTGTGGCCTCTCTCCGGAATGGGCAAATTGACTTGAGACTCACCACCGCTCGGCAATACGCGCCTCGATCAGAGTTTAACGAGCAGTCCTCTGAAAATCGGGTCATGGCCATGATCCTATTTCTTGCCAACCTGACCATCAGAATGCGGTTGGATCGGTTCGAAGGAGTAGGAGAAACCGTATGGGCCGAAGATTACAGCGTCAATGCGACTATCAAGGGATTTGCGGACGCTCTGAAAAGAAAGATTGTTGACCGGGTGTGCGACTTGGAACTGGCGAACCGTTTCGCAAGAACTTTGCAGGAACTGCCTCTAGGGCAACTGGCCCAGATCTTCCAAAGAGTGGTTGAATCGTATGACCGGGCGGCCCCTGATCTTCCGGTCATTCAAAGCAATCTGGCCGCGCATGTTTGGGAGGTGTATAAGTCCATCGAGACGATTTTTGGGCGCCTCAAGTGACGCTGCCCCTCTTTTCTTTGTTGCATCCGTTCTTTATTATTGAAATCGGAAACAGCGGTTTTTTGAAAAGGATTCAAAAGATTGCTCTACCGCTCCACATTTGATTCCAGTACTGGAGAAAGCAGCTTAACGTGCAGTCAAAATCCGATATTCCAAGGGTCGTTATTGCCGCGCTGAAGGGCGGGGCAGGGAAAACATTTGTCTCAGTGGGCATCGTTGGCGCCCTTCGTACACGAGGGATGTCACCGGCCGTCTTCAAAAAAGGGCCTGACTACATAGATGCAGGATGGCTGGGGCTCGCGGCTGACGGTGACTGTTACAACCTTGATACATATTTGATGACATATGAAATCGTAAGAGGGTCATTCCTGAAGCGCTCGCTCGAAAAAGACGTCTCGGTAGTGGAGGGTAATCGAGGTCTTTTCGACGGGTTCGACGTGGCTGGAACGTACAGCACGGCACAGTTGGCCAAGCTTCTGAAAGCACCTGTGATATTAATTGTCGATGCCACAAAGATGACAAGGACGGCTGCCGCACTCGTGCTGGGCTGCCGAACTTTGGACCCTGAGCTGCGACTGAAAGGCGTGATCCTGAACCGAGTCGCCAGTGACAGACACGAACGAATCCTTCGGCAGTCCATTGAGGAAGTCTCCAACATTCCGGTGATCGGCTCGGTTAGGAAACTCTCACTCGATAACTTCCCTCAGAGACATTTGGGACTTTTGCCGCTGCATGAACATCCTGAAGCACATGCTTTTGTCGACGAGGCCGCCAATGTGGCGGAGCAGTCCATAGACCTCGAGAGAGTAATGGAAATAGCTTCGAACGCGGGGCAATTTCCGTCGGAACTTGTACCGGAAGTTGTTGACCTCGGGCGCCCATATGAGGACAGCCGCGTCCGTATAGGAATCTTGAGGGACTCGGCATTCCAATTTTATTACCCGGAGAACCTAGAAGCGCTTCAGCGGCGAGTGGGGCCGCTGGTGGAAATCAGCGCCCTGGATCAGGCGGAGTTTCCTGATGTGGACGGCCTCTATATCGGCGGTGGCTTTCCCGAGACCAACGCCGAACGGCTGGCGGAAAACGCCTTTTTCAAGGAATCGCTTCGCAAGGCTATCGAGCATGGCCTTCCGGTTTATGCGGAATGCGGCGGCCTGATGTATCTATCCAGGAACCTTTGGGTTGATGAAAAGGTTTACCCGATGGTTGGTGTTTTCCCGATAGATTCCGTTATGGAGAGACAGCCTCAAGGCCTGGGTTACATTCGTGTTCAGGTCGAGAGATCAAACCCGTTTTACCCTCAGGGCGTCGTCCTTACAGGACACGAGTTTCATTATTCTTCCGTACGCGGTCTTGAGGACGCTGGTGATTGTTGCGCATTTCGGGTCCTTCAAGGACACGGTATGAATGGGGTGCGCGACGGAATTTGCAGATTCAATGCGTTGGGCACTTATGTGCATTTGCACGTATTGGGAGAGCCACTCTGGGCGGAAGGCATCTTAAGAAACGCTTCCGCATATCGAGTGAATAAGGCTTTCCAAGTGAGACGGGATTCACAAGAGTAACCACTAATTTTATTGAGACCTCCATGGCGGATCATGCAAAACAAATAAACGCGATTCTTGGGCCAGGCGGAATTGTTGCACAAGCGATGCCGAACTACGAGCATCGGAAGCAACAGGAAGAGATGGCGCTGGCGGTCTTCGAGGCGCTTAATGGCGACGACCATCTCATCATAGAAGCCCCCACCGGCACGGGAAAGACCCTCGCATATCTTGTTGCCGCGGCGCTTTCCAGAAAGCGTGTGGCGATCTCCACGGGCACGAAAAACCTTCAGGAGCAACTATTTTTCAAAGACATTCCCTTTCTGAGGAAGAAGATTTTTCCGGGCCTGAAGGCTGCCCTTCTCAAGGGCCGCGGCAACTTCATCTGCCATTCACGGCTTCGCCGTTTTCTTCGACAACCGCACCTGCAGGGAGTCGGTTACTCGGGCTCACTGGAGGAGATCCTCGAGTGGTACCGCGAAACCAAAACAACCAGCCACGGTGATCGCGCAGAGCTGCAGAATTTGCCGGACGATGATCCTGTCTGGCCGGAGGTGTGTTCCTCCAGCGAAACCTGTCTGGGGAAAAAATGTCCGGACCGGGAAGAATGCTTTGTCTTGAAAATGAAAACCAGGGCCGCGGATTCGGATCTCATGGTGGTCAATCATCATTTGCTCGCGTCGGACCTGGCCGTCAAGGAATCAGGTTTTGGTGAGGTTATTCCCCGTTATGAAGCTCTAATAATAGACGAAGCCCACAGTCTTGAGGACGCGCTTACACAGCATTTCGGATTTCACCTTAGCCAGTCCCGCATAATCAGGCTGATTCGTGACGCACGGATCGAACTGGCAGCCTCCGGAGTTAATACGGACCTCTTTGAGAAAGCGCTCTCGACCGCGGAGGATCATTGTCGGCGTCTTTTCTTCGGTTTTCAGGAGATTGTCGGTGAGAAGGGCCTATTGGGAAGTATTCCGGCTCACTTGGCGGAAAATCGCGATCTTCTATGCTCAAACCTGGAGGTCATGGCTTCCATGATCTCGAATCTGTCCCAAGGGTCCGAGGAGTTGCATGCTGTAGCTCGTAGGGCCGGCGAAATCTCGGTCGGATTACAGACAATCCTGGACCAGGAGCCGGGCGGTGATTTTGCGTGCTGGGCCGAGCGCCGAGAAAAAAGCTTGATCCTCCACGCGTCACCCGTGGAAGTGGGAGATAAGCTCACAACCAGTCTATATGAGAAGGTTTCAGCCATTATTTTTACCTCCGCGACACTTTCTTCGGGAGGGACCTTTGATTATTTCAAATCTCGACTTGGATTTGACGACAGTGAACCAACCGAACGCATATTGGACTCACCTTTCGATCATGCGGCCCAAACGATGCTCTATATACCGCGCTCCATTCCTGAGCCCAACGAGCCGGGCTTTACCGAGACTCTGCCCGACGTATTGGAAGCGATTTTGACTCGGACGCGGGGAAGGGCCTTTGTCCTTTTTACTTCTCACAGGAACATGGAAATTGTCTTCAGGCTTATGGAGGGTAGGGTCCCGTTTCCATTGCTCATCCAGGGTCAACGGCCCAAAAGTCGACTCTTGGAAGAATTTCGCGAGCGACCTGGTTCGGTTCTCTTTGCAACGGCTTCGTTCTGGGAAGGTGTAGATGTTCAGGGAGAAGCCCTCTCATGCGTTGTGGTGGATCGCCTTCCTTTTGCTCCTCCGGATGACCCTCTGGTTTCGGCCCGAATGGAAAGAATCCGGAACCAAGGGGGACAGCCGTTCTATTCTTTTCAGGTCCCGATGGCGGTCCTTGCGTTGAAGCAGGGCCTCGGAAGGTTGATACGGACCCGTTCTGATAGAGGCATCCTATGCATTCTCGACATACGTATCTTGACCAAACCGTACGGCAAAATTTTTAGGCAAAGCCTGTACGAAAGTCCCCTCCATCGAAATCCTGAGGACATAGAGGTTTTCTTGTCACAGGATCGAGATCGAGGATAGAGTTTTGCCGACAATCTATTTTCTCCGGGATTCATTCTGAGATATTCACATCCAGTCGAGCAATTGCCGGTTGCCTAACAGTCTGGTTTAAGATACAAGATCGCCCAAGCGAATTCTTAAACGCCCGTGGAGGCTCTCTAGGGAGCTTAATAACTCTGGAGGACAATAGTGGGGCGTCTGCTGGACAGATTAAAATTAGCATTTGGCAAACGGAAAGAGATTCCTATTCCTCGCGATGTGTGCGCTCCTCGAGAATCATGGGATTCGACAGATCTAAAAGAAACATTCTGCATTTCCGTGGAGAATAGAACCTTCGATACTATCTGGGTGAGCTTGTCAGGGAAGATGTTCATGGACAACGCCGACTTGGTACGAGAGGAGTTGCTGGCAATTATAAGAACGGAGTCTTTGAAGAATGTGGTCATGGATATGGGCCAGGTCGCATATCTTGACAGCGCCGGGGCCGCGATCCTCACCGACATCTATCGAAAATGCAAAGAATTGAATAATACGGTGAAGTTGGCCAATGTGCCCGAACGCGTAACAAATCTTCTGGAAATGGTAGATCTCGAGCACTTCAAGGAATCCGCCATACTCAAACCACGCGAGGCGCCCGGGTTGCTGGTTCAAATTGGTGAAGGCGCAGAGAAACTCTATGCAAACGCCAAGGACATTGTCATTTTCATCGGCGCGGTTGCACAGGCGATGGGGCAGGACCTGATTCGACCGAGAAAGATCAAATGGGATAGACTTTGGAAACTTGTCGAGCGAGCCGGCGCGGATGGTGTACCCATTGTTGCGGCTCTGAGCTTTCTAATGGGCGTGATTCTCGCCTTTCAGGCGGCCATTCAGCTCCGGAAATTCGGCGGCAATATCTTCGTGGCGGATCTGGTGAGCGTATCCATCTGCCTGGAGATGGGACCGCTGTTGGCGGGAATGATAGTAACCGGGCGGTCCGGCGCGGCCTATGCGGCCCAGATCGGCACTATGCAGGTCACTGAAGAAATAGACGCTCTCCGCGTCATGGCCATTGATCCGATCAACTATCTAGTGGCCCCAAGGATTCTGGCTGTGGCCCTGGTGTTGCCGTGCCTTACTCTTATGGCGGACTTGATGGGGATATTCGGAGGATGCTTGGTAGCGGCATTTTCCTTGGATCTCACTCCGACGACCTATTTCAATCAGGTGCGTAAGGTCCTGGAAGTGAGCGATGTGATGAAGGGCCTGGGCAAGAGCATGGTTTACGGGATAGAGATCGCATTAATCGGATGTCTGCGAGGATTCCAGGTGCGAGGAGGCGCTGAGAGCGTCGGCGGCGCCACCACATCGGCCGTTGTAACGTCCATTTTTGTGCTGACGGTCACCAATGCCGTCTTCTCTTTGCTTTTTCACTACGTGCCGAAGCTCTGGAGTGGTTAAGGCCGATTAATATTGCATCTCATGCCCAAAACACGCAGGAGCGGCCTTGGAAAAATCGATGGCAGACAAGCCTGATTTCGAAAACGTTCCAATCATTTCAGTCAAGAACCTCACCGTGGGCTACGGTGACGAACCAATTATAAAGAATGTCTCCCTTGAGGTTTTGTCCGGTGAGGTTTTCGCCATTATGGGGCGTTCCGGATGTGGGAAGACCACTTTGTTCAAGGCCATAATCGGTCTGCTGGAACCTGAGGAAGGCGAGGTATTCATTGACGGGGACAAGGTGCTGCCCATAACCCATGGAGGCGCGCAACCAATTTTACGTAAAGTCGGGGTCCTGTTTCAATCGGGAGCCCTGTTCAGTTCCATGACGCTTGCTGAAAACGTTGCCTTTCCGATTCGTCAGTACACGACGCTTCCGGAGAGCACAGTAGGGCAACTCGTGGGGCTGAAGCTTTCAGAGGTAGGTTTGGAAGGTTATGAAAAGCTTCTGCCGCGGGAACTGAGCGGGGGCATGCAAAAAAGGGCGGCCCTGGCACGGGCAATGGCCTTGGACCCGAAGATCCTTTTCTTCGACGAGCCTTCCACCGGGCTGGATCCCCTGACAAGTCGGGAACTTGATCAAACTATCGTCAAAATCAACCAGGCGCTCGGAACCACTATAGTACTTGTCACACATGAACTGGAAAGTGTGTTCAGGATTGCGGCAAGAGTGATCATGATTGATGGCGCAGAAAAAGGAATCATCGCGGAAGGTAGCCCCGAAGAACTCAGAGACCACAATGGGGATCCGAGGGTCAAAGACTTCTTCAACCGTTGACCTTTGATAGATGACCCTGAAGAACGGAACATTCAGCTGAGTAAGACAAAATAGTCATTGGCAGGGTTCTACCAGCCGCTGTTGACGCGCAGCCTTCAGGTCGAAATGGCTTGTAAGCCGCGCTTGATAATCTCTCGGACAATTTGAATCCAAGCAGTGTTTTTCAACGGGCCTTTGTCCGGACACCTTAGGAGAAGACGATGTCCAGTCAGACAGAAAAATTCAAGATAGGACTTTTCGTCGTGGGAAGCACCCTGTTAGTGGTAGCCATGATCATCTGGCTAGGCGCGTCCCATTATTTCGAGTCCTCTCAAACGGTAGTGGCCTATTTCAGCGAAAGCGTTCAGGGACTTGAGTCCGATAGCCCAGTTAAGTTCAGAGGAGTCTCGGTTGGAAGGGTGAAGGCCCTCCGCATGGCGCCCGACGGGCAGCTGGTTGAGGTGGAAATGAGCCTGGACAAAAATTTCAAATTAACCAATGACCTCGGGATCAAAATGAACCTTCTGGGACTAACCGGGCTGAAATACCTGGAAATGGACACGTTCAAGCCGGACCAGAGAAAGGAAACAGTGAACCTGACCTTTGAACCACGTTACCCTGTGATCGCAACTTATCCTTCGGACATAAAAGAATTCGGGAGCGCACTGGAAAATATTTTTCAGAAAACCAAATCAGTTGACATTGAGAGCATTTCGCACCATCTCTTGAGAGTGGCAAGCAGGTTGGACCAGATTTTGGCTGATCCAAAGCTGGACAACCTGGGCGGTAACGCGAGTGATGCGGTTCGAGAGATCAAAGATTCCGCAAGAAGGCTCAATGAAGAAATCGGCCGCGCACAGCTCGCCAAGCAGATGCACAAAACCTTCGAACAGGTATCCGAACTCTTGCAAGAAGGCACCGAGACCGCCAGGAGCGCCGATCGTATGATTAGAAGAACCGACAACAACCTCAACCGCCTGAGCGGTAAACTTGACAGGAGTGCGGACAATCTAGCCGATTTTACCAGAATGATTCGACTGAAACCTTCCAGTATTATCTTTGGAGGCGAGGAGAAGTCCGGAGAGAAGAAGTGAGATGCCGAGATCGCGGGCGGCGGATTCTGCCTAAGGCAGGTACTCCTCTGGAGAAAGATTTTCGGCCCTGAGGCTCAAGGCAGGTGAAAGAAGTTGGCTTGGGGATGGCCCTTTGTTTACTTAAATCTCAAAATGAATGATCAACTAGGGTTAAGCGTCTATTCGTTGTGGCACAATGGTCATTGCGCAGTATTGGTGTTGGGATTTTTCATTGTTGCTTCGGGCTGTGGACTAAAGACTCGCGATGCCATTATCTATCACACCTTGAATGTTCCACCTCCGGATAAAGAGTTCAAAACACCTATTCCGCAGACCCTGATGATTTATCGTTTCTTACTGGCTCCTGCAGTGGAAAGCGATTCGATTCCGATATCCCAGTCGAAGGGTGCGTGGAAATCTGTTCAGCGTCACCGCTGGCAAGAAAATCCAGCGGATCTCGTTACAGATGTCATATTGCGCGACTTTGACGCGTCCGGACTTTTCCAAAAGACAATCGATCAGTTGAGTAACTTGCGGTACCGGTATGCTCTGGAGGGAACTGTGCTTAACATGCACGGTGTCATAAAAAACGGCCAAGCATCGGCTCTGATAGAATTGGAGGCTGTCTTTACAGATTTCGAGGCCCCGCGCCGCGCAGTCAAAGAACTGCTGAGAAAAACGTACAAGGTGGAAATCCCTAGCCGAGGAACGTCACCCGAAGCGATCTTGTCGGCTTTCAATTTGGGCGTAGCGAAGTTGTCAGCGCTTCTTAGGGCGGATATCAGCTCCATTCTGGAAAAATCGGGAAGCGGAGATAGTGGAGAAAAAGGACGCCGAGCACATTTGCAGCCCGATGCT